>JAAYKU010000309.1 GCA_012522275.1 Smithella sp. | reverse complement strand
TTAAAATTTTGCTTCTGGATTCCGCTCATGTTCAAAAGGTTGATACGGCCGGAAAAAACAAAAGGCTTATGCGCGCCGGAAAACCTCCGGATGCTCTACCCTTGTACACCACCGAAGAGGCCGAGGCTGTTTTCCCACTCATTAAAACCACTAACTACAAAGAACCTTTCAGCCCAGGGCCCGGCATCACCGCAAGGCTCATCGACGCCGGACATATCCTTGGTTCGGCAATGGTGGAGCTGTTTGTGGAAGAAAACGGTAAAACGACAAAACTGGTTTTTACAGGCGACATAGGCCGCCCCGACCAGCTTCTGATGAAAGACCCCAGCTTCGTGCGTCAGGCTGATTTCCTGTTTATGGAATCGACCTACGGCAACCGCAACCACAAAGGAGAAAAGGAAAGCCTCGACGAACTGGCCGAAGCGATTGCCTACAGCTATCGTAACGGAGAAAAGGTGATCATTCCGGCTTTTGCCGTGGAACGGACTCAGGAAATCCTTTATTCACTGCGGCTGCTTTTGAGCTCCGGACGGCTACCCAAGGATATGCCGGTTTATCTGGACAGCCCGCTGGCAATCAAGGCCACGGAAATTTTCCGGCGCTATCATGCCTATCTTGACGCCGAAACCCAGGAGCTGATCAGAAACGGTGAGGATCCGCTGAAGCTTCCGAACCTGAAAATGTCTGTCTCAACTGAAGACTCCATCCGCATAAATGAAACAAGGGAACCGGCTATCGTCATCTCAGGAAGCGGTATGGCCAACGCAGGGCGCGTCAGGCACCACCTGCGCCACAACTTGTGGCGGCCCGGCGCTTCAATTGTTTTCGTCGGTTTTCAGGCCCAGGGCACTCCCGGCCGGAAAATTGTGGACGGAGCCAAAAAAATCCGTATCTTCAATGATAGTATCGCCGTGGCGGCAAAACTCTTCACCATCAACGGCTTTTCCGCGCACGCCGGCCGCGACCAGCTTCTGGCCTGGCTGGAAAATTTTCAAACCGAAGGGTTGGAGGTTTTTCTGGTACACGGCGAGGCATCCGCACAGGACCATTTGGCCGATCTGATTCGCCGGAGGTTCGGCCTGCATGTGACTAAACCCGAGTATCTGGAAGAAATCGTGCTCGGACCGGGCGCGGGGTTTGAGGAAATTATACCGCCCGCACCTGATCCGCCTGACCGGCTCGACGGGCTTTTGAGCGAGTTGAAAACCGCCCTGGATGAAGCGGACGGAAGCTTTGAAAAACTGCGTTCGCTTCCCGCGCAACAGAGGGCCGCACTGGCGGAAATGCTCGCCGGCGCCGCCCGCGGCCTTGATGCACCCCGCAGTAAGTCATGACTTCCTGACACCCCCACCCGGAGACTGTGTCGCAATTACTTTTTTGTCATTCCGTGCAAGCGAAGCGCGACTTTGAGCCTGCCCCGTGGTTGACACGGGGGAATCCAGTATTTTCAGCATGTTCTGGATACCGGCCTTCGCCGGTATGACGATGGTGACGGCTTCTTTACGATTACGACACAGTCTCCAACAGAACTTTCGCCAATAGATCGTTCTAATCGCTGAAAGCCTTAACAGTCGGGGCTTTCAGCGCCTTTTGTGCGATTACATACTATCAATCCGGCAATTATGGAAGGTAATACAAAATATATTAAGGGCTTATTGTTTTTTGCTTGACATGGTATTACATATTATGTATAAGGGCTCATGGCTAGCATCATTAAGAAAAAGTCAAAATATAGTACATACTACGTCATCGCTGAATCCGCACGCGTTGACGGCAAGCCCCGCATCGTCAAGCAGTGGTACCTGGGAACCAT
>JAAYKU010000308.1 GCA_012522275.1 Smithella sp. | reverse complement strand
TTGTCATATCCCATAAGTACAGTTATCCTCCTAACTCCCTGCGGGCTTAGTAAATCCGAGGAATTCTGAGCGAACTCCTCGGATAATTTTTAAAGATGTTTATCTACGATAAAGGAACGGCATCGCCATCGGCAGAGGTTGCGGCTTGTTGTCGGTAGAGACATCTTGTAGGGGTCTCCCGCGCTCATCAAGGTATCTGTTCGCCAATTCCGGCGTTATCGTTGCGTATATACAGGTTGTCGCAACTGTGGCGTGTCCCAAGAAAGCTTTAATAGCAACCAGAGAATCTCCCGCCTCAAGCATATGGACGGCGATGGTATGCCTGAATGAGTGCGGCGAATAGCGTTCCTCCTTAAAAAGACGTGTGTGCTGTTCCTTCGCTTTTGCGACATATTTTTTGACGATTTCTTCAACACAGGCAATGGACATATGCTCGTTTGTCTGGCTTGAAAACAAATGTCTACTCTTGGTGTTTTCGGGCGTGAGGTCGAATTCCCGGCTTCTTAGATACTCTTTCAGTATTTTTGTGCAATTATCCGGGATTGTAACTACACGGGATTTGTTTCCTTTGCCCGTCAGCCGCACCTTTGTTGGAGACCCCAGTGTTATGCTGTCCAGAGTAATATCGCAAAGCTCCTGCGCACGTGCCCCCGTTGCATACAATAAACTTAGCAGGGTCATGTCACGCTGCCCAATAGTCCGGGATATGTCCGGTAGCTTCAATAAAATAGCGATTTCCTCCGCCGAGAAGTGTTTTCCATTGAAACCAATGGTTTTAGGTTCCTTCTTCTTTGGTATCTGCGTAACGCCCGAGTGGAACGGCAACGCTGAGGAAAAGGACTTTTTTGCAGTAAATTTCGCAAACGTGACAATGGCGGCGCGTCTAAGGTTTCGTGTCTGCACGGAGCAGCCACGGTCGCGCTCAAGGGACAACAGGAAATCCTCGATTGTACCTTCCGACAAGGATTCAAATGTTACTTTTTCAGGCGGAAGGTCTTTTACATCCTGTAGGTATTGAAACAAAAGCTGAAAGGCGTATCGATAGGCGGTGATGGAATTTTCACTTAGTCCTCTCACATTCGGGAGATATTCGGTGACAAATTCATCAAGAAGCGTCACCACCTCGTTTGTTTTTTTACTCATTCGAAAACCACCTCCGGAAAAACAAACTGGATGGCTTTCGCCGTTCTTTCCTGAGAATCCGTATACATTGTGTAGTCGGACGTTAAATATTTCTCCGTCCCGTAAAATGATTCGTGTCCCAGATACGCAGAGAGGTAAGGCGCGCACTCTTCAAGGACACGCCCCTCCGCTACGGCCTTTTGGAATGACTTAAAAGTAAAATAGTGGCGGAGGGTATGCGGGGAAATGCATCGTTCAAACGGTTCATTACGCTTGTTGCGGATGCCCGCTTTTTCGATGACTTTCCCAAACCAATACCAGAATGTTACCGTCAAATACGGTTTCCCGGCATTTTCAAAGTTTGCGAATAAAAAATCCGAGCCATTGCCGTCTGGAAATCGCCGATCCCGGTATTGCTGCAATAAATCCGTCAGAGAATCGCTGATAGGCACGCGCCGCTGCCTATTGTTCTTGGCTTCTAAGATAGTAATGATGCCAGCGTCGGAGTCAATGTTTTCCCAACGCAACGCGAGGGCTTCGCCCACTCTGAGTCCGCAACCGTAAAGCACGCGCAGCAAAATCGGGAATATATGGGCCGTTTCCGTCTTGGTATAGCTCGCCTTGAAATTATCCGCTACCGTAATAATGGAAGCGAATTCCTCATCCGTAAATGTGTAAGTCACATGGGCGGACGAGGCGCGGCAAAAGTCAGGCTCACAAGCTGGAATACTTAACGCGGTCAGGTAACGGGAAAATACGCGGATGCGCGCGATTATACAATTTTTTGTGGTTTCCGCAGTGGATAGGGTTTTCAGCCATTCCCGTACAAGGCCATCCGTCAGGGATTTTTCGTTCACCTTGGATTTCACCATATATTCGTCGAGGCTTCTGAAAGTGGATACATAGCTTTCGGTATCTTTCTTGGCGCTACGCAGCAAATCCAAGTATTCATACATTTCCTGTGAAAGGACGCTTTTGAAAAGGATATCCATTACGCATCACCCCCACTTGCCAAGTATTGTTCAAGCCGACCGCTTGGAGGCGGAATTTCTAAAGCGCATGTTCTAAGGCTCTCAATCGCAAATTCCACATAATGCCGTGTGGAACTTGGATCGACTTGCCCTAAAAGGGCTCGTACCGCTTCATAGGGTACGTTTTCCGCGATGAGCTGACTTGCAAAAGTCATTCTGAGGGCATTAGAGCCTTGATGCCGATGACCAAAATCAATATCGGTCTTCTTAAAGTTCCTTGCTACCATATGACTAACGGCGTGCCGCGATACTGGGCGAGCATAACCGTCCAAAAAGATATGCGGTTCCTTGGATTCTTCACGCCCGTTGTCGATGTAATCGCGCAGAGCATGGGCAACTTCCGCAGGCAACGAAAGTTGATGCGGCACAGAAGTTTTGAACTGGATGAATTGGACACGAGCTTTATCAAAGTCCACGTTCTCAAATCGCAGATTTCTGATATCGGAAGCCCGCAATCCAAGACGAACCGCCAACAAAATAATGGCGTAATCCCGTTTCCCTTGCGGAGTAATGGTTTCAACACAGTCCAAAAGTTGTTGAATCTCGGCTTCGCTGTAAACGGACGGTATCGCTTTACGTTTAGTTAGCGAAGGTAAAATCCCGGAATAATCAGCAGCTACCACGCCGACATCCATCAAATACCTAAACAAGCGTCGCGCATACGGCACAAAATGATGCTTGTTTGTTGAACGTGAAAAAGCAGCAGTTAGAATTCTTGCGTCAATGTCGCCCCACTCCGAAACTCCCTGATCTTCAAAATCCAGCAGCATTTTAATGCAGAGAGTCTGATATTGATTTACGGTAATTTCTTTAAGACCCTCTTTGCTGATGCTTTGCAAAAATTGTCCGAAAACTTCAGAAAACTGCTCGGGACACTGAAGAGAAGTTCGCGGCTTTCGATACTCTCTAAGATTTCGCGGT
Organism: Smithella sp.; assembly: GCA_012522275.1. GTDB lineage: Bacteria > Desulfobacterota > Syntrophia > Syntrophales > Smithellaceae > UBA8904. The sequence continues at coordinate 616 of JAAYKU010000308.1, read as the reverse complement.
ATACGCTGCCAAAATGTTGTACCGTAGAGGTGTTCATTCAGACGCTTGATTGTCTTCCGGCGGCGGTCTACGGAAGTATTGCCCCGGTATCCCTGCGCTTTTTCATGCTCAACGAAGGCGTATCCCATTTCAGGGGAATACTCCGCGCATTCGTTTGCGACGGCGTACTCAATAAGCAAGTCTATGGATCTGCTGAAATCCTTGTGATAGCGCGGATTAACAATTTCGATTTTAATGTAATCCATGAAATTGCATTTGAGGGTGTGCCAATAATTGTTTGTTCCGATGTTTGTGTTCATACTGTTTACTCCTTAAAATTTTATTTGGAAATTGCGAAAGCAACTCCTGTAAACAGTATAACCTTTCAATAATTATCCGAGGAGTTCGCTCAGAATTCCTCGGATTTACTAAGCCCGCAGGGAGTTAGGAGGATAACTGTACTTATGGGATATGACAATTTTGGCCTGAAAGTAGGCATTGAGGGCGGACGCGAGTTTAAAAATGCCCTACGCGATATCAACCAGTCTTTTAAGGTGCTGGGCAGCGAAATGACGCTCGTCACCAGCCAGTTTGACAAAAACGATAAGTCCGTGCAAGCGGTCACCGCCCGTAACGC
>JAAYKU010000307.1 GCA_012522275.1 Smithella sp. | reverse complement strand
TCTCCTCCCGAAAAACTTTGTTTTTTCTAGCAAAGAACATGATTTATTGCAAGGGGCTGAATTTAAAATTTCGGAAAGGACAATGAACTCCGCTCTTTTCACGGAAGATGTTTTTTCCCTTGCCAGCGTCACGCTTTTGCCTTATATCCTGATGACCTTAAAGACCTTGTGTTTGCAGATTCATGATGTTTCAAATACATAATCCATATTTTAAAGAAGGTGTGAGATGTCGATTATTCTTGATGGCGCCAAAATAGCCGGTGAAATACGTCAGTCTGTTCGCGATGAGGCGGCGGATTTTAAAAACAAGAAAGGCATTGTGCCGGGGCTTGCCGTGGTGTTGGTGGGTGAAGACCCTGCTTCACAGGTCTATGTGGGACGCAAGGCCAAAGCCTGTGCCGAAGCGGGCTTTTTATCACGCGAATACAGGCTGCCGGCCGCTACGCTGGAAGGGGAACTGCTCAGGCTTATTGATGACCTTAACAAAGACATCCTTATTCACGGAATTCTGGTTCAGTTGCCGCTTCCCGCCCATATCTCCACCCACAAGATTATTGCCGCGATTGATCCCATGAAAGACGTGGATGGTTTTCACCCGTACAATGTCGGCGGCCTCGTTTCCGGCTCTCCTGTTTTTATTCCCTGTACGCCCCGAGGCATCATGGAGCTGATTTCGCGCACCGGTATTGAGCTGGCGGGCAAAGAAGCGGTTGTTGTCGGGCGCAGCAATATTGTGGGGAAACCCATCGCGCTTCTGCTTCTGGAGCGGCACGCCACGGTCACGATATGCCATTCCAGGACAAAAAATCTGCCGCAGGTGACAGCGCGCGCCGATGTGCTGGTTGCCGCGGTCGGCAGGCCTCATATGATTACGGGGGGTATGGTTAAAAAAGGAGCAGTGGTCATCGATGTCGGCGTCAACCGCCTGGAAAGCGGCAAACTGGCAGGCGATGTCGCCTTTGAGGAAGTCTGTGCAAAAGCTTCCTATATAACGCCGGTTCCCGGCGGCGTGGGGCCGATGACCATTGCCATGCTGATGAGAAACACGCTTGATGCCGCCTTACAGATGGTTTCGTAAGCACGTTTCAGGCGGTGCTGAAGGAGATAAAATATGAGCACAGGTGAGCGTCCGGTTTCCGTGACTATCCCTGCATACAATGTCGCCCGCTGGCTGCCGGAGCTGTTTGCCGGCCTTGACAGCCAGACATTTCGGAGCTTCGAGACGATCTTTGTCAATGACGGCTCCACTGATGACACAGGCAGGCTTCTGGAGGAATACGCACTTTCCCGTAAGGGTGTCAAGGTTCTGCACCAGGCCAATGCGGGCGTTTCGGCGGCGCGCAACACAGGAGTGGACGCGGCATCAGGAACATACGTTGTTTTCATAGATGGGGACGATACGGTCGGACCGGCTTATCTTTCCGACCTGGTTGACCTGGCAACGAAGCATGATCTTGATTTCGGCGTATGCAACGGCTGTCGTTTCCGCGAAAGGCCGGGTGACATGGACGGCCATTTTCTCATCGTCTTGCCGAAGTCCGAGGAGCCGAAGACGGGTGTGGAATGGATGGAAGCAGCCCTGGCCGGCGGGGAATGGTGCGGCTATGTATATATGAATATCATCCGGCGTGAGTTGCTTTGCCGCCATCAAATCCGCTTTGCGGAAGATATTACCTGCCATGAAGATCTTCTATGGAATGCGATGGTTCAGCCGAAAGCAGCGCGGATGGCCTATGCTCCTAAATATAACTATTATTATCGCTATGTGCCCGACTCGATAATTAATGACAAGTCCCTGAAAAACAGGTTAAGGCGTATCGACGCCTACAGGATGGTGATCGAATATTTGTGGAAACTAGCTGAAGCGGAAGCGCCGCGTGTGTCAGCGGTTATGAAGCGGTTGGCAGTGGAACACGGCAGAATTTTCCTGGGGATGATTGCCCAAACCGGTTCTCTGAGGCAGCGCCTGGCGATTTACGCCGAGCTGCGGAAGACAGGTTTTCTTGCCCGTCTGTTTCGCGATACCGGGCAGAGCGGGCATCTGAAAAGAATTGTTCGTGCCTGGGCATACGGGCTCGCTGGGCCGCTTGCCGGGCCAAGTTCGCTGACTGAAGAGGCCGGAGGCCAAAGGACGGTAAGGAGTGATAAGTGATAATTGACGAGTGAAAAGTTTCCCTTTCGCAAAGGGAGATTTTAATGCTTCCTGTTTAAAATACATGCCGGCCTCTTTAGAAAAGGATGGTTTGGAACACAGACGCGGGCCGGACGAAAGAAGAGGGGTGAAACCGCCTCGCCCGTAACCGGCAACTGTTGACCAATGGCCCGCCTACGGACTGAAAGCCTATATGCATAAATGTTTTTTATTGCAGTGGGCGGCAGATTTTTAAGGGAATGAGCAAAAAATGAAGTCAGAACCACAATGGCTGTACAGATTGTGCGATTATCTCTATGGGTTTCGCAATGACAGGCTGCGGAAAATAATTCGTAAAATACTCCAGAAGCGAAGGGGTGCTGATTTTTCCTCGCTTATTTTACGCCACATCTTTCTAAAATATCATAACATCGAAGTAGGTATGTACTCCCATTTTTGCTTTCGCACCGAGTTCCCCCCCGGCACGGTGATCGGACGCTACTGCTCGATTGACGGCAGGATGCTGGTGATCAACGGCAGCCATCCTATCTCCCGCCGCTCCAGTCACGCATTTTTCTTTAATCCCTGCTTTGGTTTTGTGGAAAAAATGCCTGATGTCTATAGAAAAAAATTGATTATCGGTCACGATGTCTATATCGGTATTAACGTGTCGATCATGCCGTCGGTCAATATGATCGGCAACGGAGCGGTCATCGCCGCCGGCAGTGTGGTCATCAAGGATGTGCCCCCCTTTGCCATCGTCGGCGGCAATCCGGCAAAATTGATCAGATACCGTTTTTCTCAGAAAACAATCGATGAAATCACCGAATCCGCCTGGTGGGATAAGGA
>JAAYKU010000306.1 GCA_012522275.1 Smithella sp. | reverse complement strand
GAAGCACTCACTGAACCGTCCGAAAGTCTTCAAATTGATTCGCCGCAGTAAAAAAGCCGGCATACGGGTCACGACGGAGCAAGTCCTCCACAATGGATATGTATTTTGCCAAACCTTCCTGTTTTGTCTGGAAATTATCCAAAGGTAGAATGGATATTTGATACTTATGTTTGATTCTTGTTGTGCCCAAAAAAAGCAGTGGAATATTTTGTTCAAGGGATATCTTAAACGGGAGTTCTGAAAAATAGACTCTTTTACCAAACAGCGTTTGATTGTTGGATTCTCTTTTTTTGACGGGATAGTCATTGAGGAAGATGATCCATTCTTTTTTCTTCAGCCCCTCCTGAAGCTGCTTTTCTTCACCTACAATATAATATTTACATAAAGACAATATTTCATATAATTTACCAGAAGAAGGGTCTATTTCTTCCTTGTATGTCGGACCGACAAAGGACGCTGCATCTATGCCAAATACCTCTTTGAACAAAAGATTACGGATCTTCGGCCCGAAATGACCGGATATTAAAATAACCCCTGTATCCTGACCAAGTAACCGCCGGACATGTTCTTTCCCTTCAACACGAATATATTGCAAATACTTTTGGGGATTTTCAGCGAATAAATGACGATAAAGCATATCATAGCTCAGGCTGTAAAAACACTTAAACACAAACCGGGCGTTGTTTTCAGAGCTGCCCAGCGCTTCTTTATACCGAACAATGCGTTCAATCGCATACTTTTCCTTTTTCAGATTTTGCAAAGTGAATAAAGTCATCAACAGCGTAAAACTACATGAGCCGGGCGACATTTTCAGGACAGTTTTCATGAAAAGCCTTTTTCTGAAATTCCTGAATGCGTCTTCCGCTTCTTTCCCTTTAAGGATGATTTTTTCACTCACACCGGCCAAAGACTTCATAGTTTAAATAAACCTCCGTACCCTGTCCGGGCAAATTGCAGATGCGGACGTCATCCGGCGCAAATATTGGAAAAAGCTGGTTTTCGTTATCGCAATAATCATAGTCTCAGGGCAATCGATTGCCTGCTGCTTACCAGAATATCATATCCGTCAGCCTGCAAAACAGGCAAGAGAAGTCTTCCCTTGCCGCCGCCTCCAATGTCCGTATCGTCGATGACGACAATGTTACGCTTCTGAAGTTTGTCTTTAGCCGCGAGGTATGCCAACAGATGGTTTTCCGCATATTGCGTCCCGGGTAGAACATCCCAGGCGTCCAAAAACAGCAGATCGATCCTGCCTTTAAATTTCCTCAGAAATTTCAGGCCGTCACTCCATACGACTTTGCCGTTACGATACTCACGAAGACATTTTTTGGCAAGTAAAACCACCCCGAGACTGATGTCCGCCGAGTAAACCCGCGCACCCGACAAACACCAGTAAATGGTCGAATGCCCGTCGTTACAACATGGCGGGTGAAGCTCATCTATGGGATGATTCATCGGCTGCCGCATGCAGCCGATCTCGACGATCGTTTTTCCACCCAGTGCATGGAAAAGCTCAATTGCCGCCTCGATGTATTTTTTGGGAGCCTCTCTTTGCATCTGCTCGTCCCAGGTTAAGTCTATATGCTCAAAACGTTTTTCACCTTCACCAAGCTTACGGATTTTTTGTATGATACTCTGTATTTCCTGCATCCTCTGTCTCTCTTGTTTCATCGCCCTGCGGCCAGTCTAAACCATAATACATTGCCGTCTGTCAAATTGCAGTTTCACCAATAACGTCATATCGGCGTCCTTACCGGAGCATTTGAGAAAACAATCCGGGCTAGGAGACGTATTTTTGCAAAGATGTTTTCGACATCAGCCAGATGCACAGGCAGGTAAGAAAAAATATCGCGACAAATTGAACGATGCCTTCCGCCACGGAGGAGACGCCTTTTTTGCCGCACAGCGTGTAGGCCAGGGCGGAAACGGCAATCATGAAATACCCGTGCAGGGCGAAAATGCCCAGCGAATAGCGTGACAGCAGGCTGACGGGCCTGCAGGCTTTGGTCCATCCCGAAACAAAAACGGACATCAGAAACAAAGACCCGCAAAAAACAGACAACCTTCCGTAAGGCGGCGTTCGCCAGCCGAGCGTCGTTTCGACGGCAATCAACGCGACAAAACAGATAAAGAAAAGCCAGCGGAATTTAATAATCCGCTCCTTGTAGCGATACATCAGATAAGCGGCCGGAACATAAATATAATAATTTTTCATCGATCTGGTATCAATAGAGACCGTCCAGGCTGCGGCGGCCAGAAAATACAAAACAGACGCGGCAATGATCAAAACAGCCACGGGCAATTTCAGTTTTTCGGGCAGCTTCAAAAAAAGAAAGGCCAAAACGGTACACATAATCAGTGCGAAAAGGAAGTAGAAGATGGAGGGCACGGGGGGCATAAGCGCACCCACGGGCAGATCCGGCCCTCCGCTGCGGACAATAGTTTTCAGCGGAAGCGGCAGTCCGCCGCCGAGCAGCAGGTAAATAATGAATTGCACGCCGACCCAGAAGACATAAATCTGGACCAACCTTAAAAACCGCTTTTTCCAGTAATCCCCGAACTCAGACATTTTCCCGATAAAAAGGTACAGGGATACAAAAATAAATGAAGGGACGGCCAGAAGTGAAATGTTGAAATAAAAAAAATGAATCACCTGTCTGGCTGCCTGCATGAGCGCCTGATCGCCCGGAAACATGGAGCCCCTGAAAGGCTGGCAGTGCCACACTACCACCAGCATAATACAGATGGCTTTGAGTATGTCGATGCCCGCTTCTCTTGTCTGCTGCCTCTGAGATTGCACGTTGACCATATTGCCTTATCCCCGCCTCACCGGTTCTGCCCCAGGAAGATCAGTCTGGTCAGCCTGAAGCGTCGCAACACCAGTATTGTCAGGGCAAGGGAGCAGGCAAACGTTAAAACAGCCACAGCCGCGTATTGCCACAACACCGGAGCGCATCTCCAGGCAAAAACTCCATGAATCACATAAATATCCAGCGTGAACAATCCCGTCCAGGCGCAAAAAGCATAGACGCGCGTTCGCCGGGCAAGCTCCAGCAGAAAAGACACCACGCCCATACCCGCAAAGGCTATG
>JAAYKU010000051.1 GCA_012522275.1 Smithella sp. | reverse complement strand
TAATAAGTAAAAAACACTATATGTAGTGCAGTTATTGCTATTAACCACAACATCTAGGTCTTGTCAATAGATGGAAATAATTTTTACAGAAAATTAAAAAAAGGTGCGTGATTGGATGTGAAAAATGGTGGCGTACGTTGAATAATCGGCGCCACCGCCGGGTGTTTACGGAAGGTTTTTTCCAGAAAAAGGCGAATCGCAGGGCGTTGCCAGCCTTCGGGATGAATAAAGTTTTTGTACAGGGACAAATCTCCTTCGTAAAAATCATGTGTGGCCAGGTTTTTCGCCTCCGGCGAACCGGCCGGCAAATTAAAAACAGACAGATTCAAAAAAGAGATGTCCTTTGCGTGCCGGACGACAAAATCGAGTGTTTTCATGGCTCTTACTTCGGTCTCCGGCGGTGTGCCGAATAAAAGATAACAATAGACGGCGATGCCTGCTTTTTTGAGCGCCTTAAGCGCCCCCGACACTTCGTGCAGGTCGATGCCTTTGTTCATCCGGTCGAGCACTTCCTGATCTCCCGATTCGATACCGAGCTTGAGCATTACGCAGCCGCTTTCTCTTAGTGCACGGCAGAAATCTTCATCTGTCAGATGTTCCGTTGCGCGTGCGAATCCGTACCAGGGGGCTCCCGGCGGTTCATGCACAACAGCCGCAAGGAACGCCGGGGAGATGCAACTGTCGAGCAGATGAATCAAGGAAGGCTCCGTCCAGGAAGTCAGTGTCTGCAGCTCCTTTGTTGCGCATGGCGTGGGCAGGGGCAGATAGGGGCTGGATTCTGCATTTTCCGGGCAGAAAGAACATCTGCGCCACCAGCAGCCCGCGGCGGCGCTGTAGGGCAGTATGAAGCCGGGGGAAAGGTAGGGGTTTTTCATCAACTGCCGATAATCGGTCGATTCGTCATTTGGCGCATTTTCCGCCCCCAGCAGCTCAAGTAGTTTGTCCTCCCCCGCCCCGGCGATAACTTTTTCGACAAGCCCCGGGAAAAGGTCGGTTTTATCGGTTACCCGTACCCAGGAAGTGACGAGGCTGCCCCCTAAAACAATCTTCTGACGCGGATTGATTTTTTTGATCATGCCGATCATGGCCATGGTGCAAAGAGCCTGGCTCAGAAAGTTGAGCGACAAGCCGATGAATTCCGGCTCCTGCGCCAGTGCCTGCTGTATGCAGTTCAGAAAATAGGGATAAAACGGGTTGGCCTGCGGGTTTTCAGCCGCCGTGAAAAGGTCACGGCTTTGGACAGGAGAGAGTTTCGGGTCAACATAGTCAGACAAAGACAGGCCGACGCCGCAAGATCTTCCGGCCATGTTCAAAACGTGATTTATATCGGTGACGATGCGCGAGTAGGTGCTTTCGTTTTTGCAAATATCCGGCTGCGACAGCAAGGCGAGATTCGCCTCCAGATTTTTGCGGGCGCGGGCCTCTCGGCGGCCCGCATTGCCGTCGGTTTTGGCGGTCCGGCGCATCAGATAAAGCAGCCCTTCGATATTGGCGTCAATCACCCGATGCTCAACACGGCCGGATTGCAGACACGATGATAATCTGGCGATGCCGGCCGGCGGTTCTGAAGGTTTTGCTACCGGGGGGTGAATTAAAATAATTTTTACACTCATGAAATAATATTTATTTAAATCATTTTAACAGTCTGCACGGCAAACAGTCCACGCGGCGTGGCAGGTGTCATCCCCGGAATAAATGCTGGATGTGTATATGCCTTGAAAGAAAAGCCCCGGGTATATTGCATGCCCCGGGGCTTTCCCTGATCACTTACTTGGCGATTTGCCCTCCGTCAACCACTAAAACATGTCCGGTCATAAACTGTGAGGCGGGGGAGGCCAGAAAAACGGCCACACCTTTCATGTCGTCAATTTCACCGACACGCCGCAACGGAATCTCGTTGACGATGGCCTGGCGCATGGCCTGATATTCCGGCTTATCGATGTAGGCCATCATGTCCGTGTGGAAAAAGCCCGGCGCAATGGCGTTGACGCGGATATTGTAGGGCGCCAGCTTCACGGCCAGATTCATGGTCAGCAGGTTGATCGCTGCCTTGGTGGAATTGTAGGGCACGGCCGGATGTGCTTCTTCCAGGGAGCCGCGAAACGACATGACGGACGAAATATTGATAATATTACCGCCCCCCTGCTCCTTCATGCGACGTGCAACTTTCTGCGTCAGAATCCAGACGCCGCGGACGTTGACATTAAACAGCCAGTCCCACTTTTCTAGGGGGAAATCCAGCGTCGGAGCCCCCCAGGTGGCTCCTGCATTGTTTACCAGAATATCAATGCGCCCGAAACGCCCAATGGCTTCCGTAAGCATGGCATCCACCGTGTCTTCTTTGGACATATCGCAGGCGATGGCCGCGGTCCTTACCTGATAATTTGCCTCGATCCAGGCGGCTGTCGCCTCAAGATTTGCGACTTTCCGCGATGTCAAAATGACATCTGCACTTGCCTCGGCAAGTCCCGCGGCAATGAATTTGCCTATGCCGCGCCCGCCGCCGGTCACCAAAGCGACCTTCCCCTTCAGGGAAAACATTTCCGTAAGCTTCATATAAACCTCCTTTTAAGTTATTTTTACGTTGTCATTGCGTATCCATTTTTGATCTGTCCAGTCGAAACGCTCATGGGGACGGAATTGCTCCTTGTACGCCATGCGCGGGTTTTCGCCGATCCGATAGCCGAGATAGTAGTATTTAAGGCCGGATTCACGGGCAAAGGCTATCTCGTTGAGCGCGCTTAAGGTCCCCAGTCTCAGATGGCTGTAATGCGTGTCATAAACAAAATAGACACTGCTTAAAGACGAGCTGCCGCAATCGAGGAAGCCGACGCCGACGAGCCGGTCGTCAATATAGTATTCTGACTGCGCCGATGGGCATGAAGGAGCGTAGAAGCTCTCCATGAAATCATTTTTATCGGTTTCCTGAGCAAAGCGCATCCGGGAATGGTCGGTATAAATTTGGAAAACTCTGTCTGTATAGCGCAAGGGGCCGAGGCGCATGTCAATCCCTGCGGCCGACGCTCTTCGCAGTACGCGGCGCTGGCTTTTGGAGAGCATAAAATCGGCGACGGAAACTCGCAGGGGAACACAGCTGCGGCAGCCCGGGCAGGCAGGCCTGAAGAAATAAATACCGAACTTTCTCCAGCCTGTTTCCAGAAGATTCTCCAGCTCTGTATCACTTACTTCCACGGCGAAAAACGACTCATAACGCGCCTGTCTGCCTGCAAGGTACGGGCACGGGTGGGAAACGCCCAAAAAAGGTTCTTTCAGTACGATCATGGCATGTGAATTCAGACGACCGGCAAAAAAACCCGCCCGGCAGTGGATCTTCAGGTTCGTCTGATTTTATATGGTGCCGGAGCTCGGAATCGAACCGAGATGGGCGCAAGGCCCGGGGGATTTTGAGTCCCCTGCGTCTACCAGTTTCACCACTCCGGCACGCGCGCGATTATTAGCGGCGGGCAGGGGAAATGTCAAGCTAAAAACGGTTGACAAGCCGTGAATGCACATGTTAAGGGGGCGGCTCGATTTAAGAAAGTCCCGGGGCTGTAGCTCAGCTGGGAGAGCGCTTGAATGGCATTCAAGAGGCCAGGAGTTCGATCCTCCTCAGCTCCACCAAATACAAAAGGGGCAAAAACCGCTGCGGTTTTTGCCCCTTTCTTTTGATGCTCGTAAATGGAAAGCGCTTACAGGTCCTCCGCTCTTTTATTGATTTTCAGACGCTTTTCCCTGATCATCTGCTCTTTGTTTCCCTCGAGCCATGATTTTACCGCTTCATCGCGCTTGAGGTTGACGGCGACTTTCCTGTACACTTCTTTTTTTATTTCAAAGTCGTTCATATCGGGCGCGGTCACTTCCTTGAGTTTCAAAATTACATATGTGTCGTCTATGACGAGCGGTTTTTCAGGATATGGCCGGCTCGGAGAAAGAGACAGCAGTTCTTCCATGGAGCCCGGATGGTCTCCGATTTTGGGGATAACGTTACCGGGCAGGAAAAAACCTGTTTCACTTATGGAAAGGCCCCTTTGCCGGGCGAGTTTTTCTATGCTTTCCCCGCCCCGTAACCGCTCGAGTATAGAGTCCGCTTCAGCGGCCGCGTTTTTATCTCGCTGAGTGCGTAAGTACTGGCGCCGCACCTCATTTTCAACTTCTTTGAGCGCAGGTGTATAGGCCGCCTTTTTGTCTTCGACACGGATGATATAATAGCCGGCTTCCGTACCCAGTACCCTGGTCGTTTCATTTTTTCCCAGGCCGGCCAGCTGCAGTGCAAGATCCTTCAGCCCGGCCAGTGGCTGAGGTGGAGCATTGACCGGAAAAAACCCGGTTGTTTGAGGCTGTAAATTATGATCCTGCGCGTAGGTGTCAAAATTTTCTTCCTGGTAGATCGTGTCATGGGCTTTTTTTGCTTCAGCCAGGGCATTTTGCATCCCCTGGTTTTGCTTTATCTGCCTGGCGATGGCCGGTGCCGCCTGTTCCAGGCTCAGAGATTTACCGTCTTTGTCTTTATAGCTGTCCTTGTGCCGGTTATAGACGTCCCTGATATCGGAGGTGCTGATATCGGCCGGTGCGTATGCGGAGCCCAGGAAGTAAAGATATTTGACTTTGAACTGTTCTGGAACCCGAAAAGCGTCGGTGTTTTCCCTGAGGTATTCCCCCAGATCGTTTTGGGAAGCCGTGACATGCTGCGCTAAAGCCGAACCCGAAATTTTCACGAAGTGCAGATTGATTTTCTGATTCTGCAGTGAATACATATCAAACGCTTCCTGATCGGACACCTTGATCCCTTCACGGATGATGCTTTCGATTTTCGCCGCCGCAAGACTTACTTTCTGGCCCGTTTCGAAATCTTCCGCCGTCATTTTGTTGAAACGCAGAAATTGATTGTATTTGCTTTGGTCAAACCTTCCTTCGGTAAGCAGGGCGGGAATGGACATAATTGACTGTCGCACCTCATCATCGGAGACCTGCATTTTAAAGTCTCGAGCCTTGGAGATGATGATCTGACGGTTCATGAGGCTGTCATAGGCCATTTTTTTCAGATCCATCTGCTTGAGCATATCCGCCGTCAGGGCGCCGCCATAGCGGTCTTTGACCATGTCCATCACTTTGGAGTATTCATTGTAATATTGACCCTCACTGATGGCCCTGCCGTCGATGATCGCCACAGCGGAGGTTTTTTGCGATCCACGGTCAGTGCCGAAGTAGAAGACAAAAACAAGAATGATGATGGCCATAAACAGCAGCATGAACCAGCCGCGTGCGTGCTTACGGAAAAATTTCAGCATACAGTCACCTCTAATGCGGACCTGAAACAGCCCAAAAAAGTAAAGTTGGTGATTAGTATTACAGTCATCTGCAAATTGCAAATACATTTTAAAAATGCGTTGATATGGCGCCTGAAATACGATATAAACCGGAAAATTAATGTTTTACGATATATTGTGCAATCAAAACGGGAGGCAACATGCTGTTCGATTATATTTTAGGAAAGTTTTCCAACGACCTGGCCATTGATCTGGGAACCGCCAATACGCTGGTTTATGTTAAAGGTAAAGGGATCATTTTGGATGAGCCGTCCGTGGTTGCCGTGCATAAAGACAGCCGGGGGCTGAAAAAAGTGCTGGCGGTGGGTAATGAGGCCAAAAGCATGCTGGGGCGGACGCCCGGCAATATCGTTGCCATTCGCCCTCTGCGCGACGGAGTCATCGCGGATTTCGACATCACCGAAGCCATGCTCAAACATTTCATTCTGAGTGTTCATAACCGCAAATCGCTGGTCCGTCCCCGGATCATTGTTTCCGTGCCCTCCGGTATTACGCAGGTGGAAAGGCGTGCGGTGCGGGAAACAGTCGAATCGGCCGGCGCCCGCGAAGTCTATCTGATTGAAGAACCGATGGCGGCGGCGATCGGCGCAGGGCTGCCCATCGCCGAGCCGACAAGCTCCATGGTGGTCGATATCGGCGGCGGCACCACGGAAGTGGCGGTCATCTCGCTGGCCGGTATCGTCTATGCAAAATCGGCGCGGGCGGCGGGCGACAGAATCGACGAGGAAATCGTTCAGTACATGAAACGAAAATACAGCCTTCTTATCGGTGAGAGGACTTCCGAGATTATCAAGACGGAAATAGGCTGCGCCTACCCTTTGAACGAAATCAAAACCATGGAGGTCAAGGGGCGTGATTTGATTTCCGGAATTCCGAAAACAATCGAAACCAGCTCGGAGGAGATCCGCGAGGCGATCATGGAGCCTGTGACGCTGGTGGTGGACGCAATCAAAGACGCGCTGGAGAATGCACCGCCGGAACTGGCCGGGGACATCGTCGACCGGGGCATTGTGCTTACCGGCGGCGGGGCTTTGCTGAAAAACATCGACGTTCTGATTCGCGAGGAAACAGGCCTGCCGATTACCATTGCCGATGATCCCCTCTCCGCGGTGGCCCGTGGCGCGGGCATGGCCTTGGATCAGCTCGATGTCCTCAAAGAAGTAACAATTCAGGTCTGATGTCTTTGGGCAAAACCGGCTGACGCCGACGGCGGATATTAGGGAGACAATGTTTTTCAAGAATTATCGAACCGTCATTTTTATCTGCGCAGCCGTTGTCGCGGCTCTCATCCTTCTTTCGTACAGCCTGAAGTACGCATCCGGAACAGGCATGGTGAAAAAACTTGTCCTGGAAGCGGCGGCATCGGTGCAGATATTTTTTAATATTCCTGTTGAACGGACAAAAAGCGCCTGGACGCGCTATATCCACCTGGTCGGGCTTGAGGAAGATAACCGCAAACTGCGGCAGACGGTTGCCGAACTCCAGGCACAACTGATTCTCTATCAGGAGGGTCGTCTGGAGGCAGACAGGCTCAGGCAGCTCCTTTCGCTGCAGCAGGAGTACCAACACAGTTTCCTGGCCGCCCGGGTGATCGGCAAAGAACAGGGAGCTTTTTCCAGGAGCCTCTGGATCAATAAAGGAAGTGCGCACGGACTGAAGCCGGGCATGCCGGTGATGGTTTCCCAGGGGGTGATCGGAAGGATTACAGATATTTCCTGGCATAATTCGAAAGTGATGCTGCTGATCGATCAAAGCTCCAACGTGGACGCCCTGATCCAGAGGACGAGGGCGCAGGGAATCGTGCGTGGCGCAGGAACGCGCGATTGCGTAATGCGATACGTTTCAAAAACGCAGGATGTCAGGGAGGGAGATCTCGTTTTGACATCAGGCCTGAGCAATATTTTCCCCAGGGGATTGCTCATCGGCAGGGTCAGCAATGTGGGGCGCACGGACTTCGGGTTGTTTTTGCAGATCAATGTCGTCCCTTTCGCTGATTTTGCCTCCATCGAGGAAGTGATGGTTGTAACGGGAGTTCCGGTGCAGGATCTGGCCGGTGAGAAAACAGTGAAATGATTTATTACCTGTTATTACCTTTTGCGGGCATTGTCCTGGTGGTGTTTCAAAACACGCTGGCTAACGTCCTCTTTTCCGGCTGGCTCACGCTTGAGTTGTCGCTGGTACTGGTAATTTATGCCGGTTTTCGTCTAGACGCGCTCAAAGGAGCGGTGCTTGCGTTTGTCACCGGCTTTGCCTTCGATTGCGTTTCGGGGGCGCCTGCGGGCCTTTTTGCGATTATTTATCTGCTGATTTTTATATTTTCATTTTTTGTTTCCCTGAGGTTTGCCGCCGAAAAGCTTGCGCTGATCACTGTTTTCAGCCTGGCTTGTTCTCTGATTGAATCGGCGCTGCTGCTGGCGGTTTACTATTTTGTTTTTAAATTCGAAAACCTGGGCGATATGCTGTTTGCTTTTATACTGCAGGCGCTTTTGGTCAGTTTTCTTTCGGCAGGCGCTTTTTATATGATGCACAAGATGGAAAGGTTCTTCCATGGACAGACAAGGCAGTTTCCGCGACGGGCCGCAGCCGGCAGAATTTCGGCGCAAGCTTAAGCTGATTCTCGCGATGGCCTGCCTGGCCGTCTTCGTATTGACGGCAAGGATGTGGTATCTGCAGGTCATCAAGGGGGACGAGCTCAGGCACCGCTCGGAAAATAATGCCGTACGCCTGCGCGCCATCCAGCCTCTGCGGGGGCTGATCATGGACCGCCGTGGCGAGGTAGTGGTGGACAACCGCGCCTCGTTTGACGTGCTGATTATGCCCGCCAGGGATTTTCCCCCGCATATGCTTGCCCGGAAGGTGCAGGAAATTTATGAAACCAGGTCTGTCGAATTTTCTCCCGACCAGCCGCTTCCCGCCGTCTTTAAAACCCACCTTCCGGTGCGTCTGGAAAAAAATATCAGCCTGGAAAAAGTAGCGCTCATCGAAACCAATTCCGTCGATCTTCCGGGAGTCTATATCGGTGTTACGCCGGTCAGGCTTTACGTGGGCGGAGAGATCATTGCCCCGATAGTCGGCTATACCGGTGAGGTGAGCAAAGCAGAACTGGACTGTGGCAAAGGAGATTTTTTACCAGGTGACATTACGGGCAAGACGGGCCTTGAGAAGATACTTGACCCCTACATTCGCGGGCGACGCGGCAATGAGCTCATTGAAGTCAACGCGTTTGGCCGAGTTATCAAAAATCTGGGGCGGATCGACCCTGTTTCCGGTGCGGATGTCGTTTTGACCATTGACGCGAAACTGCAAAGAGCCGCGTGGGAGGCCTTCGCCGGTAGGGCCGGCGCGGCGGTGGCGATGGACCCGCGCGACGGCTCGATTCTGGCGATGGTCAGTTCCCCTTCTTTTGACCCCAACCTTTTCAACAGTGGAATCGCGCACGACGAATGGGTCAAGCTGCAGAACAATCCGCTGAAGCCTCTGTCCAACAGGGCGATTTCCGGGCAATATCCACCCGGCTCCACCTACAAAATGATCGTTGCGGCCGCGGCGCTCGAAGAGGGCATCATCACCCCGGAAACCAAAGTGGTGTGCAACGGGACCTTCGAGCTGGGCGGCAGAGCGTACCGCTGTTGGAAAAAACACGGGCATGGGCCGGTCAATCTGCACCGGGCGCTTGTCGAGTCCTGTGACGTCTATTTTTACACAGTAGGGAGAATGCTCGGCGCGGACAAGATAGCGCAGTACGCGGCGAGGTTTGGTCTGGGAGACCTGACCGGCATCGAGCTGCATCATGAAAGAAGGGGGCTTGTTCCGACAAGGGACTGGAAACTGGCCCGTATGAAAGAGCCGTGGCAGCAGGGGGAAACGATTTCTATTTCGATAGGCCAGGGGTTTAACTTGACCACACCGCTGCAGCTGGTGCAGGCCTACAGCGCCCTGGCCAACGGCGGTACAAGGTGGCGGCCGCGTCTGATTCAGCGCGTCATATCCCCGGACGGAACAGTTTTGAAGGAATTTTTGCCCGAAAAAACAGGGGAGATCCTTTTGAGCCAGAAAACAATGGCGCATTTGAGCCAGGCTCTCTGGGGCGTGGTAAATGAGCCGGGCGGCACGGGAGCGGCGGCGCGCAGGCCCGGTGAGGATGTCTGCGGCAAGACCGGCACATCGCAGGTGATCGGCCTGCCGCAAAGTGAAAAGGCCCGCCGTTCGATGAAAATTGCTGATTTCCACAAGGACCATGCTTTGTTTGTCTGTTACGCGCCGATGAAAAACCCGGAAATAGCTGTTGCCGTGATTGCAGAAAACGCAGGCGGCGGAGGGGCGGTGGCCGCCCCCGTTGCCCGCAAAATTCTCGACGCGTATTTCGACGGCATAAAACAGAGGCAGGCAATAAAGCTTACCGGAAAAGATGTATCGGCAGGCACTTGAATAACGTTCTTGCAGCCTCGTGTTTCAGCACGGGACTCAAGGAGGCAAGATGTTTTTTTTCAGATATGACCGTCGGATATTCCAGAATTTTGACTGGACGTTGTTTGCGCTGGTTATGGGCATCTGCGCCATTGGCGTCGTCAATATCTACTCGACTGGTTTCGGTCTCGGTGAGAATTCTCCGCAGCTATATCTCAAACAGATTCAGTGGATCATTTTGGGCCTGTTTTTAATGGCGATTTCCTTTCTGATAGACTATCGGGTGATCGCCCAGGCCGCCTATGTCATTTACGGTATTTTGCTCGCCTCACTGGTTTATGTGGCTTTTTTCGGCCACATGGCCAACGGAGCGCAAAGATGGATTTCCTTCGGGTTCGTCCTGTTGCAGCCGTCTGAATTTATGAAGATCGCTGTAATTATTGTGCTGGCCAGGTATTTCGACGACCATAAATCCCGTGAACCATACCTGCTGAGGGAATTGTTTCTGCCCCTGGCGCTGGTGCTGATTCCGTTTGTGTTCATTATCAGACAGCCGGACCTCGGAACGGCTCTGATGATTCTTATAGTCGCGGTTTCCCTGGTTCTGTTTATCGGCGTTTACTGGAAATCCATCATAATCGCGGCGGCAAGCGCGGTGGTGATGATGCCTTTGGCGTGGTTGTTTCTCAAAGACTATCAAAAGCACAGGCTGTTTTCCTTCCTATCGCCGGAAAGCGACCCGCTGGGCTCAGGCTATCACATTATCCAGTCCATGATCGCTATCGGATCGGGCGGAGTGCTGGGCAAAGGTTTTTTGCGGGGATCCCAAACGCAGCTTAAGTTCCTGCCGGAGCAGCAGACCGACTTTGTTTTTTCGGTTTTTGCCGAAGAATGGGGGTTTGTCGGGGGAGTGGTGTTGATGGTCATGTTTATGTCGCTTATGGTGTGGGGTTTCAGAATTGCCTTGCATTCTCGAGATTTATTAGGCACGATTCTGGCCTTCGGCATTACGGCGCTCATCGGTTGGGAAGTAATTATAAATCTGGGGATGGTTTTAGGCTTGCTGCCGGTCGTCGGCATCCCGCTGCCTTTTTTTAGTTACGGCGGTTCGGCGATGGCCTCGATGCTGGCGGCGGTAGGTCTTTTGATGAACATCAGCGTGCGCCGCTTTATTCTGCAGCGCTGATATCCGGCGTGGTATACAAGGAGGGATACAACGATGTGGGAAAAAAAGAAACCCAAAGAGGAGCTGAAGGCTGTGTTGGGGAAAGGCGCTGAGTTTACCGGTAAAATGATTTTCGAGGGTATGGTAAGAATTGACGGCAATTTTGAGGGGGAAATATTCGGTCAGGGTTCCCTGGATATTGGCCGGGGGGCATTGGTCAAAGCGGATATTGACGTGCACAGAGTCTACATCGGCGGAGAAGTAAAAGGCGGCATAAAGGCAAAAGAAAAAGTCAGCATTCACGCCACAGGTAAACTATGCGGAGATGTGCATACACCGGTTTTGATTGTAGAAGAAGGCGCTTTTTTTGACGGCAGGTCCTCCATGAGTGACGCAACACAAAAAGACTCATTCAGTGGAAAAGCTGATAAAAAGGCCGCAAACGGATAATTTCATTATACAATATCCTGTTTGACAAAGAATAGACCGCCGGTCACAAAAAAGCTTGACATCCCTCTGATGGTGTGATTAGAAGACTCCGTCTTCGCGGTGTGGCAAGGCTTACAGCCCGGTTTCTGAGCTTCGACGCCCCTGCGGCAAGTCACTGCCAGAGATGACGCTGTTTGAATACAGATACAACCAATACACCTGAAGTTGCTCTGAGCCCACGGGCAACCGGGTCTGACAAAACGACGAGGTAAGTTGTGGTTACCGTAATTCCTGATTTCACTCTTTTCGTTCAGGCGGCCATATTCATCGCTCTTGTTTTTATCCTTAACTCTTTGCTTTACAAACCTATTTTGTCCATCATCGCGCGCCGTAAAAAGCAGCTCGAAGAAGCTGAAAACGAAATAAAACTTTTTCAAGATTCAGTGGACAAGAAAGTGGCCGAGTATGATGAAAAGCTCAACAAAGCCAAAACGACTGCCTCGGACCTGAAAAAAGAGATCATCAACGAAGGAGCCCAGCAGGCCAAAAGCATCGTCGATGCCGTCCGAAACGAAATTCCTTTAATGACTCAAGAGTTTCAGAAAAAAATAGACGCGGAGATGCAGGCTGCCCGCCAGGTTTTAGAAGGGCAGTCACGTAAACTTTCGCTGGAAATCGCGGAAAAGGTTTTGGGAAGGAGAATGCAATGAGATTTTCACGCAAACAGGATTTCCTTTCGTTGATTCTTTCCCTGCTTGTTCTTTCCCTGCCGGTGTTCACGGCCTTTGCGTCCGAAGGTGGTCATGATGCTTCCCAGTGGAAGGGTCTGGCCTTCAAAACTTTTAACGCTGCCATCATCATAGGCGCCCTGGTCTGGTTTTTGGCTCCCAAAATAAAAAGCTTCTTTTCCGGACGCCGTCAGGAGATCAAAGAGTCGCTCGAAAGCGCCGCTATGCAAAAGGGAGAGGCTGAAAAGCAGTACAGAGAGTATTCAGAAAAGATAGACAAGGCATCACAGGAAATTGACGGCATTTTTGAGATGATCAAGGCTCAGGGTGTTGTGGAAAAAGAGAAAATTGTCGAAGATGCCCGGAAAGTGGCGGTTAAAATGAAAGAGGATGCGCAGGCGCGCATCGAGCAGGAGCTGTCGAAGGCCTCCGCCCAGCTGCGCAGCGAAGCGGTCATCCTCTCGGTACAGATGGCGCAGGAGATACTGAAAAAAAATATAACAACACAGGATCATGAAGCCATGATCAGGGAATATGTGGATAAGGTGGTGAGCAAAAATTGATCAGCAATATTGCCAAACGTTACGCCCGCGCTTTTTTTGAAATTGCCGAGGAAGAGAAAAAACTTGAGCAGTATTACCGTGAACTGAACCTGTTTTCTTCTGTTGTCGAAAAAAACAAAGACCTGAAGGGCTTTCTGGCCAATCCCATTTTTGAACAGGAAGACAAAAAAAAGGTTCTGGAACAGGTTATCAGCAAACTTTCCCTGTCTCCCATGACCGTCAATTTCCTGAAACTACTGATCGATAAAAAAAGAATCGACGCCCTGGCGGATATAGAAAGCTGCTATCGGCAGCAGATGGATGAGGTGCTGAAAAAACTGAGCGCCACCGTGAAAACAGCATTCCCCCTGTCCGAGGAAATGCTCGCTTACGTGAAGTCCGGTTTGGAAAAAATGACGGGCAAACAGGTGGATGTGACAGTGGAAACCGATCAGAGTCTTTTAGGCGGTATAATGATTGGCGTTGGTGACACGTTGTATGACGGCAGCATCAAAAGCCAGTTGAACAATATGAGGAATCTCTTAGGGGAGGCAAGATAAAGCATGGAAACAATTAAAGCGGAAGAAATCAGTCAAATTATTTCTGAGCAGATTAAAAGCTATGAGAAAAAGCTGGATATAAGTGAAACGGGAACTGTCCTCTCCGTCGGTGATGGTATCGCACGTATTTACGGCGTGCAAAACGCCATGGCCATGGAGCTTCTAGAGTTCCCCGGCGGCATTCTCGGCATGGTTCTCAACCTTGAAGCGGACAACGTCGGTGTTGCCGTTCTGGGAGAGGTTACGCACATTAAAGAGGGCGATATTGTCAAAAGAACCGGAAAAATCGCGCAGGTACCGGTGGGCGAGGCCCTGCTGGGCCGCGTCATTGACGCCACCGGCGAGCCGCTTGACGGTAAAGGTCCCATCGAGACACAAGAGTTCCGACGGATTGAAATGGTCGCACCAGGCGTGATCGAGCGTCAACCGGTCAACGAACCGATGTACACGGGTTTGAAGGCCATTGACGCCATGACTCCGATCGGACGCGGTCAGCGCGAACTGATCATCGGCGACAGGCAGATTGGTAAGACCGCCATTTGCGTGGATGCCATCATTCGCCAGAAGGATACGGGTGTTAAATGTATCTATGTCGCTATCGGCCAGAAAAAATCAACAGTCGCGCAGGTTGTCGAAAGGCTCCGCCAGAATGACGCCATGTCGTATACATGTGTCGTCGCGGGCTGCGCGTCCGACCCCGCCACCCTTCAGTACATTGCGGCCTATGCCGGCTGCAGCATCGGCGAGTACTTCCGCGACAACGGTCAGGACGCCCTGATCATTTATGACGATCTGTCCAAGCAGGCAGTGGCTTATCGTCAGATTTCTCTGCTTCTGCGTCGTCCTCCCGGACGCGAAGCCTATCCCGGCGACATTTTCTATAACCACTCCCGCCTGCTCGAACGCGCGGCACGTGTAAGTGCGGAACTCGGCGGCGGCTCGCTTACCGCCCTGCCGATTATTGAAACACAGGCCGGTGACGTGTCCGCTTACATTCCGACGAACGTTATTTCAATTACCGACGGGCAGGTCTATCTGGAACCCAGTCTGTTCTTTGCCGGTATCCGCCCGGCCATCAACGTCGGTCTGTCCGTGTCCCGCGTCGGTGGTGCGGCTCAGACCAAGGCCATGAAGCAGGTGGCCGGCACACTTAAGCTCGATTTGGCCCAGTTTCGCGAGCTGGCGGCTTTTGCCCAGTTCGGCTCCGACCTGGACAAGTCCACCCAGGCCCAGCTTGATCGTGGTGTGCGCCTCGTCGAGCTGCTCAAGCAGCCGCAGTTTCAGCCCATGTCACTAGGTGAGCAGGTTGCCGTTTTGTTTGCCGGAAGCCGCGGGTTCATCGATAAAGTTGATGTAGAAAAGGTTCTCGTTTATGAACAGCAGCTTTTGAGCTTCGTGAAAAGCAAGTATCCGGAGATATTGAAAGAAATAGACGAAAAACAGATAATTTCTCCAGAGCTGGAGAAAAAAATGAAAGATATGCTGACGTCTTTCGAATCTGCTTTTGTTCCTGAATAGGCGATTTCATCGCGCCCTCTTGTACGACGGGAGCGCGTCTTGCCTGAAAAAAACTAATGTTGAGAGGAGTGTTCAGTGCCCTCACTAAAAGATATTAAAAGAAAAGTAACAGCTGTTCAAAAGACAAAGCAAATTACCCGTGCGATGAACATGGTGGCGGCTGCGAAATTTAAATCGGCTCAGGTGAAAATGGAAAATTTCCGGCCCTACGCCGGCAAATTTATGGATGTTCTCAACAGTCTGGCCCTGCGTGTGGAAAGCATTTCCCACCCGCTTCTGGCCGTCCGCGATCCGAAACGGGTCCGTGTAATCTGCATGACCTCCGACAGAGGACTTTGCGGTGCTTTCAACGCGAACCTGATCAAAGCAACCGAAAATTTTATAAGAGGCAAGGTCAGTGAAGACAAAGAGATCGCTCTGATTAATGTCGGGCGCAAGGGCAGAGATTACTTCCGGAAAAAAGCGAACATTCTGGCGCAGAAAGTTGACGCTTTGAGCAAGTTTGACATGACGCTAGCGGTTTCGATTGCCGACGAGGTTATCGCACCTTTTATCAAGGAAGAGTATGACGAACTGTATCTGATTTACAATCAGTTTGTTAATGTGTCGGTACAAAGGCCGACTGTGGTGCGCCTTTTTCCATTGCCGTCAATAGGTCAGGAAGTAGATGTGGAGCCTGATTTGCGTGTCGATTACTCCTATGAACCATCAGCTGAAATACTGCTGCACAAACTGCTGCCGATGTATGTTCACGTTTTGGTCTATCGTGCTCTTCTGGAGACATCGGCCGGAGAAAACGGCGCGCGCATGGCGGCCATGGATAACGCGACCAGCAACTGTGAAGAACTGATTCGCTCACTGACGCTGAAGATGAACAAAGCCAGACAGGCCGCGATCACAGCTGAACTGATGGATATCGTAGGCGGTACGGAGGCCCTGGCGAAAGGCTGATTTTGCGACGGCGGAATACCCCCCGTAAAAAGATAGATTACGACTATTTGCAAGGAGATACTTATGAATATAGGAAAGATTGTTCAGGTTATTGGCCCTGTTGTGGACGCGGCTTTTGAAGAAGGGCAGCTTCCCGGCATATTGAACGCGCTTTTAGTCACCAACCCCGCCATCAACGACCAGGAAGATAACCTGGTCATTGAAGTCTCGCAGCACCTCGGTGACAACGTAGTGCGCTGTATTGCCATGGATATCACAGACGGGCTCGTTCGCGGCATGAACGCAAAAGACACAGGAGCGCCGATTATGGTGCCGGTGGGTAAAGAAGGCCTTGGGAGAATTCTGAACGTAGTCGGTCGCCCCGTGGACGGCCTCGGGCCGGTCAACGCCCAGAATCTCGCGCCGATTCATCGTGACGCTCCCGCCTTTCTGGAGCAGGACACCTCCGTGCACGTGCTGGAAACGGGCGTTAAGGTCATTGACCTGCTCGTTCCTTTTCCCCGCGGCGGTAAAATGGGCCTGTTCGGGGGTGCGGGTGTCGGTAAAACGGTCGTGATGATGGAAATGATCAACAACATTGCCATGCACCACGGCGGTATTTCCGTGTTTTGCGGCGTGGGCGAGAGAACACGCGAAGGCAACGACCTGTACCGCGAAATGTTGGAGTCCGGCGTTATCAAACAGGCGGCACTGATTTACGGCCAGATGACTGAGCCGCCCGGGGCACGCGCCCGCGTGGCTCTTACCGGTCTGGCGGCTGCCGAATATTTCCGTGACGTGGAAGGCCAGGACGTGCTCTTTTTCGTCGACAATATTTTCCGTTTCACTCAGGCAGGTTCCGAAGTGTCCGCCCTTTTGGGGCGTATGCCCTCCGCCGTCGGTTATCAGCCGACGCTGGCGACAGACCTGGGCGCGCTTCAGGAGCGCATCACCTCCACCACAAAAGGTTCGATTACCGCAGTGCAGTGCGTGTACGTGCCCGCCGACGACCTTACCGACCCGGCGCCCGCCACGACATTTGCCCACCTCGACGGAACGCTGGTTTTATCCCGCCCGATCGCCGAGCTCGGCATCTACCCGGCGGTGGACCCGCTTGACTCCACCTCCCGGATTCTGGATCCCAACGTTCTGGGTGAAGAGCATTATCAGGTTGCCCGTCAGGTGCAGGTGACGCTGCAGAAGTATAAAGACCTTCAGGACATCATCGCCATTCTGGGCATGGATGAACTGTCCGAGGAAGACAAGCAGACCGTGAGCCGTGCCCGTAAAATCCAGAGATTCCTGTCCCAGCCCTTCTTCGTTGCCGCGCAGTTTACCGGAACGGAAGGAAAGTTCGTGTCCGTGGCCGATACTGTCCGCGGCTTCAAGGAAATTCTGGAAGGCAAACATGACGATTTACCTGAGCAGGCTTTTTACATGGTCGGGGGTATTGAAGAAGCAGTCGAGAAAGCGCAAAGGCTTTCCTAGTTAGCGAGGAATTCCATGTCGGATGAATTAATGCTGGAAGTTGTTACGCCGGGGAGGATCGTGTTTACCGGGAAGGTAGAGGAAGTGACTCTGCCCGGAACAGAAGGGGAGTTTGGAGTGTTACGCGGTCATGAACCTTTTCTGACCTCCGTAGATATCGGCGAGCTGTATTTTTTAGCCAATGGTAAAAAAGTGCATTATGCCGTCAACACCGGCTACGCAGAAGTGACCGGAAGCAAAGTCACGGTGCTGATAGAAACGGCTGAAAGAGCCGACGCCATCGATAAAGACAGGGCGATTAAAGCAAAAGAAAACGCAACGACCAGATTGGCCCAACTGTCCAAAGAGGATGCTGAATTTGAAATAATGAGTCTGGCGCTTGCCCGGGCGATCAACCGGATCAGTGTTGCCGAAAAACTGTCATTAAACTGATCTGTAGTGATATATCGTAAAAAGGCGGCTCCTTTTCTAAGGAAGCCGCCTTTTTACGTGCTTGTACGGATCGGATATCCGCGTAGCTGCTTTTATTCTGATGAAATATCCACAATTTGAAATCTGCGCGTACCGCCCGGCGTCTCAACGACGATTTCGCTGTCGATTTTCTTGCCGATTAGAGCCCTGCCGATCGGCGAGGTGACGGAAATTTTATTCTGGGCGATGTCCGACTCCAGCGGCCCCAGCAACCGGTACTTGATTTCTTCTCCGCTTTCACTATCAGAAATGGTCACAAAGCACCCGAAGACGACTTTATCGTTGTTTGCTACCGTTACCGCAATGATGTCGCAGGAGGCAAGATTGTTTTCTAACTCCTGCACCCTGCCGTGCAAAAAGGATTGACGCTCCTTGGCGGCGGCGTATTCAGCATTTTCAGAAATGTCCCCGTGGGACCTGGCTACTTCGATGTCACGCACATTTTCAGGTATGGAAACATTTCTGAGCGTTTCAAGGTCTTTTTTTAATTTTTCAAATCCCTCTTTGGTAATAGGTATCCTTGCCATTTTATCCCCGGGTAATTATCCTTTTCATGATGTGATGCCGATTTGTGAAACAAGGCAGGCGCCGCTTTTATTTTTAACGACGCTAGACGAGAATGATTTTCCTGTCAAGAGACATTTATCGTACTTTGCGCCACGGCAACCGAAAAAACACGGCTGTTTCTTCTGATTAAAAAAACACCGACATTGTGTTGTCATGAGGTTTGTGTTATTGAACGCCGGTCATTGGAAAAGGAGTTTTTGCACACCAGATGCTCGATAAATATGAAAGAAACATAAATTACCTGAGAGTTTCAATCACCGACCGCTGCAACCTGCGCTGCACATATTGCCGTCCAAAAGAAGGTATTTCACTCAAGGGCCACGAGGATATTCTGCGCTACGAACAGATACTACGTGTTGTCGGACAGGCGGTGAAGATGGGTTTCATCAAAGTCCGGATTACCGGCGGCGAACCGCTTGTCCGCAGGGGATTCGTGGAATTTGTGCAGCGGCTGAAAAAAATTGAAGGTCTTGAAGACATCAGCCTGACCACCAACGGCATACTGCTCGAGAGGTTCGCGAAGGATATTTTTGCCGCCGGCGTCAGAAGAATCAATATCAGTCTTGATTCGCTGGACGCGGACAGGTTCAGAGAAATTACCGGCGGAGGAAACCTCGATGATGTTTTACGCGGCATCGACGCTGCCGACAAGGCCGGTTTTGCGCCGATTAAAATCAACACTGTAGTCATCCGCGGCTTCAATGACGATGAGGCGCTCGAGTTTGCCCGACTCGCGATGAAAAAGCCCTATCAGATCCGCTTTATCGAGCTGATGCCGGTAAGCATGGTCAACATCAATCAGCCGCGGGAATTTATGCCGAACGCAGAGCTGCTGAAAAGAATTCAAAAGCATTTCCGCCTTGAAGAGTCCGAAAAAAAGAAACAGTCGGCGGACGGGCCGGCCAGAATCTTCAGTCTGGCCGGCGGTGCGGGGGAGATCGGTTTTATCAATCCGGTCAGTGATCATTTCTGTTCCACCTGCAACCGACTGCGCCTCACCGCGGACGGGAAACTGAGGGCCTGTCTGCTCAATGAATCCGAGGTTGACCTGAAAAAAGCGCTTGCACGAAACTGCTCTGATGAAGAGCTTGCCGGGTTGATCGACCGCGCCATCATGCTCAAACCGGAAAAGCACGACCTGGATTGCACCGACAGAAACCTTAAAAAATGCTACCGCGACATGTCGGATATCGGCGGCTGAAACAACATCCATTGATGGATCGTCTCGCATAGAGTATAATAAAGACACTGGTTTTATTGTGCCGTTTCGCGCAGTGAAACAAACCTTAATTATTACATTGCCGGACTGGTTTTATGTGGACAGACGAACTTCATACCGCGGCGCAGGAGTGCTGGCTGGAAACCGAAACCGGACGCTATATTTTTTCCCGCCAGGAAAAGCTGATGATGGAGATGCTTTCCCCTGTCGCCGGTGAGCGCATCCTCGATGCGGCATGCGGAACGGGCAATCATCTGAAGCTGTTTGAACGCAGCAGATGCAGTTTGACGGGAATGGACGCCTCCGGCGATGCGCTGGCTCTGGCCAGAAAGAAACTGGGGGATGCCTGCGAACTGGTTCGCGGCGGGGGTGCCGACTTTCCCTTCTCGGACAATGAATTTGATATTGTCACTTTGATTAACGCTCTTCGCACACGCGATGATCCTCATAAGACCATTGCAGAGGCTCTGCGCGTCAGCCGCAGTCGCGTGTTTGTCGGCTTCATGAATAAATTTTCGTTTGCCGGAACCCGCTCGTCACTGCGGCGTCTTTTTGGTCTGCCCGCATCCTCGTCTGTACGCTTTTTTACCATTGGTGAAATGCGTTCGATCGTTGCGCGCGTCATGGCAAATTCGTCCGTTGCGTGGGGCTCCGTGGTCTGCCTGCCCGGCCCGTTTTATACCTTTTTCCCTCAGTGCGACGAAATGCTGCCTGTCAGAAGAAATCCACTCGGAGCCTTTGCCGGCATGCTGATAACCGTCAGATACACATACCGCACGGCGGAAAATCCGCTTCTCAATTCGTTTGAAATGAAAACAAAAGGGCATGCCGCACCCGAGGCGGTGCGTGGCATGTTGCAGGGGAGAGATCGATGATCCGAGAGGCACTGCTTTACGAAAAACTGGACGGCGGTCGTGTCAGGTGCTTACTGTGCGCGCACCTGTGCAAAATCAATCCGGGGAACCGCGGGATATGCGGCGTGAGGGAAAACAAAGACGGTGTCTTGTACTCGCTTGTTTTCGGAACATTGATCGCCGGGAATATCGACCCCGTTGAGAAAAAACCATTTTTCCATGTTTATCCTTCCTCTTTGTCCTATTCCATCGCGACGGTCGGCTGCAATTTCAGATGTGAGTTTTGTCAAAATCACGACATCTCGCAAGTGTCGCGGCAGACTGTCCATATGCCGGGCACAGAAATGCCGCCTGCTGCGGTCGTGCAAAAGGCGAAAAGCAGCGGCTGTAAAACAATAGCCTATACCTACACGGAGCCGACTGTTTTTTTCGAAACAGCTCTGGAAACGGCAAAAGAAGCCTCGCGCGAAGACATTGAAAACATTTTTGTCACCAACGGCTACATGACACCTGAAGCCATCGGCATGATCGCTCCCTATCTGGCCGCCGCCAACGTGGATTTAAAATCCTTTCGCGAAGAATTCTATTCAAAGCAGTGTGGTGCGAAATTGCAGCCGGTTCTGGACAGCCTGCAAAAAATGAAAGAAAAGGGAATCTGGCTGGAAATCACTACACTGCTGATTCCGGGGCTCAATGACTCAGAGGGGGAATTAAAGGACATCGCTTCTTTTATTCGTGGACTCGGCGCGGAAACGCCGTGGCATGTGAGCCGCTTTCATCCGCAATTCAAAATGCTCGACCGGCCCGGCACGTCCGTATCGTCGCTGCACCGCGCCTGCGAAATCGGTAAAGAGGCGGGACTGCATTATGTTTATAGCGGTAACATACCGGGAGATCTGGGTGAAAACACCTATTGCGTGAACTGCTCAATGCTTCTAATCCATCGATATGGCTACTCAATAATCGAAAACAAGCTCTCCGACGGAGCCTGCCCCTCATGCGGCAGAAAGCTCGAAGGCCTTTTCTGAGGGGCTCCCTTCCATTATCATGTTGATTTATTTGATGATATCGACATCGTCCCTCCGCAGGCCCGCCTTGCGTTTCAAAAACGCGTTTTTCTTCACGCGATATGAGTGCCAACACTACATATTGTGGTACGATTTTTATACGAACACATTTTGTTGTATTTTCTCTTTACAAAGGATATATATTTTGTTACGCTTTTTCAAATTTAATGATAAAAAAGAAGACCTATGAAACTGAAGCGCATCGAAATATCAGGATTCAAATCTTTCCGTGAAAAGGTCATCGTTGATTTTTCCGCAGGGGTCAACGCGATTGTCGGACCCAACGGATGCGGGAAATCAAACATCGTCGATGCGATCCGCTGGGTGATGGGCGAGCAGAGAGTGAAAGCGCTGCGCGGGAAGAAAATGGACGATGTCGTTTTTAACGGCAGTGAAGACGCGGCGCCTGTGAGCATGGCCGAGGTGGTCATGACTCTGGAACGCAACGGCACGAGTTTTCCCGGCGTTTACGGCGAAATGGAGGAGGTGTCCATTTCGCGCAAAGTCGTCATCGACGGGGAGAGCGAATACTGCATCAATCGTGTTCCCTGCCGGCTGCTCGATGTCAAGGAGTTCTTCATGGGCACGGGCGTGGGCGCCCGTACCTATTCGCTGGTTGAGCAGGGCTCTGTCGCATCCATGGTCGAGGCCAGGCCGGAAGACCGCCGTCTGTTTATCGAAGATGCGGCGGGCGTGTCCAAATACAAAAGTCGCAAAGACGCGGCCGTCCGTAAAATGGAAGCGACCAAGCAGAATATTGTGCGCCTCAACGACATTCATAAGGAAGTCAAATCACAGCTCGGTGCGATTACCCGCCAGGCCAAAAAAGCGGAGCAGTATAAAGCCATCAAATTACGGATGAGGGATACGGAAATCGCTCTTTCCCGGCAGGGATATGCCGCCATGAGCGGGCAGCGGGCATCGTTGACCGAAAAGAGCGCGCAATTTGCCGGACGTGCACAAACCGCCGGAGCTCAGCTTCAGGCCAAAGAATCGGTACTCGACGAAATGAAGGCAAGGCTTCTGGAAAGCGATGAGCTGATCGGCCGCAGCCAGACCGTGCTTTATGAAACAAAAAATTCCATCAACATCAAAGAAAAAAATATCGAGTTTTCGCGCCGCCGCATGGCGGAGGCGACACAGCGGGCGCAGAAGAATCAAGAAGAAATCGAGGCCATGGAACAGCGGAAGTCCGCTCTGATTGTCGAGATGGAAAAATTACAGCTCAAGGCAGCCGAGGCCTTCAGCCGGATCCGACAGTGGCAGGAGGAGCTGGAAGAGGGGCAAAGGGTAATCGAAGGTCTGCTGGCCGGCGACCGCGAGATCAACAGCCGGCTCGAAGAGCATAAAATCCATTATATCGACATCATGCAGGATCTGGCCAGATTCAACAATGACATTACGAGTCTGACCAAAAGCATAGAGGATTTTCACAGGCGCGAAGAACGAGAAACGCGGGAAATTGAAGAAGACAAAAACAGGCTGACGGATCTGTCCGAGAAGCTGCACACATTGAAAACAGCGCTGGCGGAAGAAGAAGAGGAAGTGGCCGGGCTTGTCTTGCAAAGACAGACGGTCGCCGACGAGCTGGCCGGAGCCAAAGCCGACCTGCAGGTGGTGGAAGAGCGTATTGTGCAGATCAAGGAGGAGACGGGTGCCAAGTCCTCCCGTATGCACTCGCTTATCGAGTTTCAGGCCGCCTTTAAATGGTCCAGTGACGGCGTGAAGAAAGTCATCGAAAAGCAGGAGCAGACAGACGCGTTTTACGGCGTGGTCGCCGACCATATCAGCGTGCCGCGCGAGTATGAATCTGCGGTTGAAGCGGTGCTGGGCGAGAAGCTGCAGTATGTGGTCGTTAAAAACCAGGAAGAAGGCGTTCGCGCCATCGACTACCTGAAAAATTACCAGCTCGGCCGGGGCAGTTTCGTTCCCGTGGAGCTGCGCGGGCATTACGCCGAGACGTACAGCGCGGAGCATCTGCTGGAGGCGGAGCCTCTGCTGCGCAAAGTAGCGGTCAAAGAGGAATTCAAACACATTGCCGACTGCCTGCTCGGAGACGTTCTTCTGACCCCGACCATTGAAGCGGGGATCAACCTGTGGAAGAAAAACGGCTTCCGCGGCACATTTGTCACGCCGGAGGGGGACACCATCAGCCCGCACGGCGTACTGACCGGCGGCAGCGGTTCGGCGGTGGAAAAAAGCCTGCTGGCTACCAAAAGAGAAATTGCGGAGCTGGAAAAAGAAATCGCCCGACTGGGGGCTGAGCTGGAAGAGCACACGCAGGAAAAAAAGAGCCTGACCTCTTCCATCTCCCGTTGGGACGAGGAGCTTACCGGCCTGAAAACAGGGATACACATGCTGGAGATCAGCATCAACGGCCGACGGAAGGACACGGAGCGCTTCGAAGATGAAACGGGCCGCCTGCGCCAGAGAATCGCCGTTTTGGAGTACAACCGCCAGAATATCAAGACGGAAGAGGCCGAGACACAAAACAGACTGCGGCAGGTCAAAGAAGATATTGCCCTGGAAGAACAGGCGGAAAAAGAGCTCAATGAAATTATTTCCGTCTTCAACAGGCGCAGGCAGGAGTCGCGCACGGCAATCGACGCGCAGGAAAAAATATTGACGGAGAAAAAAATTCTGCTGGCCTCCCTGGTTGAAAAAAGAGACGCGGACCTGAGAACGGCAGGTCGGCTGCAGCACGATATCGGCACCCATGAAGACGAAGTCGTGCGTAAACAAGAAGAGATCACCGCCGCTGAAAATCAGGCAGCCGAGCTTGCCGCCGCAATAGAAAAGGACAACGAGTCGCTCGGGCTGCTTTATCAGGAGCTTGCCGCAAACGAGACCTCCCTGGGTGAAATGAAAGAAAAGCGGGCTGCCGAAGATGAAGGCCTGAGGACCGGTGAAAATGGAATCCGTGAAGCAAGAAAGAGTCTCGATGAGCTTCAGAAGCAAACAGGCGAGCTGGAACTGCAACTTCGCGAGACAGACTTGAAAATGGAAAACCTGCAAAGAACTGTTTCTGAAAAGCATGGCATCGATCTGGCGGCCACGATGGACGATTTTGCCGGGCTGGAAGAGGAGAAAATCGCCGAACTTGCCGCCCTTCTGGAAAAAGACAGGCAGACGATCGATAATTTCGGCGAGGTCAATCTGCTGGCGCTCAATGAATACGCGGAGCTCGACCAGCGCAATCAGTTTTTGACTTCACAGCTGGCCGACCTCAACGAATCGCTGGGTTCTTTACAAAGAACGATCACACGGATCAATAGAATATCCCGGGAAAGATTTTCTCAAACCTTTGCCGAAGTCAATGAATGCTTCAAAAAAACTTTCTCCTATATTTTCCCTGGCGGCCGCGGCAACCTGCTTTTGACGGATGAAAACGATCTTCTGGAAACGGGTGTCGATATCGACATTCAGATTCCCGGTAAGAAGGCGCAAAGCGTGAGCCTCCTGTCCGGCGGCGAAAAGTCTCTCGCGGCAATTGCGCTCATCTTTGCCATTTTGCTGTACCGCCCGTCGCCTTTCCTGATTCTTGACGAAGTGGACGCCGCACTCGACGATGCCAACACCAATTTGTTCAATCGTCTGATCAGGGATGTTGCGGCCAACTCGCAGGTCATCATGATCACGCACAACAAAAGCACCATGGAAGTGGCCGACACCCTCTTCGGCGTTACCATGCAAAAGCAGGGTATCTCCTCTGTAGTATCCGTCAACCTCAATTAAAGCCTCCTTTCCGCGGGGAGATGAGCCCTTTGAACCCCTCCCCTGCTTTTCTTTTGCTGTATGCCCTTTACTTTAGCCTCAAAAATCGTTATGTAATTTGAACAATTTTACGGCTTTCCACGCGGATGAAAATTGATGTGTAAGGCCGAAATATTTTGGAAAGGACAATCCGGTTAAGTGGGTTTATTTGACAAGCTGAAAGCAGGCCTGACCAAAACGCGCGACAGCCTGACGAAAAGTCTGGATCATCTGGTATTCGGTAAAAGGGTTCTGGATCAGGCTCTTTTCGATGAACTGGAGGAATTGATGATTTCGGCGGACATGGGTCCGCAATTCACTTATGATCTGATCGATGACGTCAAGGAGCGCGTTAAGCGTAAAGAGCTCGATGATGCGGCACAGATCAAAAATGTCCTGCAGGAGCGGATGGCGGACATTTTACGCAAGATGGACAGGCCGCTGGCAATTCCGCCGCACCAGCCTTTCGTCATTATGGCGGTAGGAGTAAACGGAAGTGGTAAAACCACCACCATCGGCAAGCTGTCCAATATGCTGCGCGCCGAAGGGCACGAAATTCTGCTGGTGGCGGCCGACACTTTCCGGGCGGCGGCCATTGAACAACTGGAAGTGTGGGGCGAGCGCGTCGGAGCGCCGGTCATCAGGCAGAAAATGAATGCCGATCCCGCGGCCGTCGCTTTTGACGCGGTCAGCAAAGTCAAGGCAGGTTTCAACGGCGTAGTCATGGTGGATACGGCAGGCCGCCTGCACACACGCGCCAACCTGATGGAAGAGCTCAAGAAAGTGAAGCGGGTCATCGGCAGGGAGCTGCCGGGCGCTCCTCACGAAATTCTGCTTGTCCTGGACGCCACCACCGGCCAGAATGCCGTCATGCAGGCTAAAATGTTCAAGGAGGATATCGGCGTCACGGGCATTGTGCTCACCAAACTCGACGGCACATCCAAAGGCGGTGTTGTCGTGCGTATCGCCGGCGAACTGGGGTTGCCGGTACGCTATATAGGTGTCGGCGAGGGGCTCGAGGATCTGCGGCGCTTCGACAGCAGAGATTTTGCCGCCGCCTTGCTCGGCTAGACGTACCCGGCCGGAGGCTGCTGCATTATGGAAAAAATATTCGCCATCGGAGACATACACGGCTGTCTCAATAAGCTCGAGAGGCTCATCCGTGAGATTCCGGCCTCTGCCGAAACGGACACGCTGGTTTTTGTCGGCGATTATATCGACCGTTCCGCCGGCGGCAAAGACGTGATTGACTTCATACTCAACCTCAAAAAAACATTCCGGAAAACCATCTGCCTGTGCGGCAACCATGAATCCATGCTATTGCGCTACCTCGAGGGGATTGACGAACAAATGTATCTCACCAACGGAGGTCGCCTGACGGTAAAATCCTACGGCATATCCAGACTCGACGGCCCACGCACCAGGAAAGCGAAAGTCCCCGCGCCCCACCGGCGCTTTCTTGAATCTCTTTTGCCTTACTATGAAACGGAAGACTACATCTTTGTGCATGCGGGCATGATGCCCGGTGTGCCGCTTGCCGAACAGGACCTCGATGACCTGCAATGGATCCGTTATGAATTTATCGATTCCGGCTATGACTTCGGTAAACGGGTCATTTTCGGCCACACTCACTTCAGTGAGCCCCTTATTCACGAAAACAAAATCGGCATTGACACGGGCGCGGTATACGGCGGCATGTTGACCTGTGTGGAACTGCCCGCCGTCAGCTTCTATTCGGTTTAGGATTGATGAAGATTCTTGAATGCGTTCCGAACTTCAGCGAAGGCCGTGACAAGGAAAAACTCGATGTGATCGCCCGTGTTTTGAAAAATTCCCCGGGTGTTTCTCTGGCGGACTACAGCGGGGATGCCGACCATAACCGCTGTGTTTTTACATTTCTGGGCGCGCCGCACGATGTTGTGGAAGCGGCGCTGGCCGCGGCGGGCAAGGCGCTCGAGCTCATTGACATGCGCCGGCAGTCAGGCGTTCATCCCAGGCTCGGAGCGGTCGATGTCGTTCCTTTCATCCCGCTGGGTCAGGCCCTCATGCATGATGCCGTGGCAGCGGCGCACATGTTCGGCCGGAGGCTTTATGAACAATACCGCGTTCCTGTTTACTTTTACGGCCGGGCCGCCCTTGCCGGCAGGCCTCGGGAACTGGCCGATGTCCGACGCGACGGATATGAGGGACTGGCCGATAAAATGGCGCAGCCGGAAGGAAGGCCGGATGAGGGGAGGCCGTCGTTTGATCCCCGCCATGGCGCAACAGCCGTCGGGGCGCGCGAGCCGCTGGTCGCCTACAACATCAATCTCGATACCGGCGATTTGTCGCTTGCAAAACAAATCGCCGCGCAAATCCGCGAAATGAACGGGGGTCTGAAAAATGTGCGGGCCCTGGG
>JAAYKU010000305.1 GCA_012522275.1 Smithella sp. | reverse complement strand
TTTCCAGGCCGAACATACAGGCCAGATAAAGCGTCGCGCATACCAGTGTCAAAGGATCATGCGCCTTGATGAAAGGCAATTCGCGAAAAGACTCCGGACGCAACTCTTCATCGAGCGCCTCCGGAAGCAAATGAGTCAAAGTGTTTTTTATCAGCCACTCCAAAGCCTGTCCGATATTTTCGGTTTTTTCGGACGCCGCCAGATACAAAGTATGCAGGCTTCTGATTGTCTCTGCCGGCGATTGCCCCCATGAGCCGTCCGGCGCTTGTCGTGCCGTCAGATATGCGACGGTTTCGCTTGAGTCGCCCTGCCAGACGCAGCCGCACCCCTCGTCCAGCCAGTTCGCGCGCGCATAGAGCCCGATCGGCGTCTTACTTGTCTTGAATATCTGCAGCGGATCAAAACGTAAGGTGATCATTGTCGTGAATATTTCGTCTGTTCTTTCATCAAGTATTGTCTGTCCTCTTCAAGGGCATTGCCGGACATTTTGAACATCCGTGTTTTGACGCATCCATTTTGTAACCCCGATTTTGCAACCACAAATGACGCAACCAATGGTTTTTGCTGTCCCGTCCGGTAGTTGATCAGGCTGCGCTTCATCACAGCAGCCCCTCGTCCGCGAAACTGTAGTAGTTACCATCGCCGATAATGATGTGATCGAGGAGCTTGACATTCATTATTTTGCCGGCGGCGGCAAGCTCGTGTGTGAATTTTTTATCCTCCGGACTGGGCATAACATTGGCGCTGGGATGATTGTGCACACATATAATGGCCGCCGCGAATTTCTGAAGGGCGGCGTGAATTATTTCCCGGATGATGGGCACGGCATGGTTGACCGTACCGTGCGCCGTGTTGTCAATTTCGATGATTTTGTTGCCGCTGTCGAGATAGACGACCTTAAACAATTCGGTCTTGAGGTCACGCATCTGCGGCATCAGAATATTGACGATTTGCCCGGCCGAAGAAATCTTTTCCTGTACCGGGCGGGCTTCATCTTCACGAAACCTGCGGCCGATTTCCAAAGCCGCCATAATCTGCGCTACTTTGGCCGTCCCCAGCCCTTTGATTTCCTTCCACTGACTTATGTCTATATGGCTCATGTTGCGAAAAGTGCCGAACCTGTCGAGAATTTTGCGCGCCAAGTCAATGGCGCTTACACCCTGCACGCCGCTGCGCAGTAAAATCGCCAGCAACTCCGAACTGCTCAAAGCACCTGCACCTTTTTTGAGGAGCTTTTCTCTGGGACGGTCGTCACATGGCCAAGCTCTTATGCCCGCGCCGGTCTTTTTTGCATCCACTTTTACAGGCTCCATTTGCGATACTCCGATATTGCAGTTGTTCATACGACAGCCGGCTTTTTTGCCGTCGGTGAGAATTGCATCGCCCCTTTTCAGGCAGCGCACCGTTCAGGACTCAAACCGGAGAGAAGATAAATTTTATCGATATTACTACTTATCGACAAGATTGCAAGCTGGGATCTCTGTGTTTTGCCCCCGCACATCAGGAACGCATCGTTTAAGATGGTAAAAAGTCATATTGTCAAGTTTTACTGTTTGTGACATAAGGCGAGGACGAAGGATAAAGGATAAAGGATAAAGGCTAAAGGCTAAAGGATAAAGGATAAAGGACAAAGGCTAAAGGCTGAAGGATAAAACAAAGGCACGGGAGGAAGCTTGGCAATTAAAAAAAATGAGTCGGCACGGAGGCTTTTATTGTGCATCAATGCGGTTTTGCAGAAAAAAGCGCAAAATATCGTCGCACTCAATGTGAGAGAAATATCTTCTTTTACCGACTATATGCTGATCTGCTCAGGTGAGACAAACCGGCAGGTACAGGCGATCTCTTCGGCCGTGCAGGAATATCTGAAAAAAGAAGGCATCCGGCCGCTGGGCGTGGAAGGCGAGACCAACGCACAGTGGGTTCTTCTGGATTATGATGATGTGGTCATTTCCGTTTTCCAGGAGGAAGCGCGCTCCTTCTACGGCCTGGAAAACCTCTGGGAGGCGCCGCGCATGGAAATTGACGACAAAGCAGTGGAAATAAAACAATTAAACAAGGATATGCATTGATCGCCGGCGGTTTCTTTTCTGAAATATCCGACGCGCTTTTTCCGCCCCTTTGCCTTGCCTGCACTAAGGTGCTGCCCGGAGGTGATGAAGGAATCTTCTGCGAAAAATGCCGGCCGCTTGTCCGTTTTCTTACCCAAAGCCACTGCCCGGTCTGCGGTGCTGTTTACCCGGACTCGCCCGCCGGCGACCATCTGTGCGGCCGCTGCCTGGAGAAACATCCGGATTATGATACCGCGCGCGCGGTCTGCGCCTACGAAGGCGTCGTTCTTGACGCGATCCACCGGTTCAAGTACGGACGCGATCTCACAGTCGGCGCCGCGCTGGCCCGCCTGCTGGCTGATTTTCGTTTTCCGGATATCGATCTCGGGTCATTCGACCTGATTGTGCCCGTTCCCCTGCATCTTCAACGCCTGCGGGATCGCGGCTTCAATCAGGCTCTTGTGCTGGCTTGCGCCCTGGGCAAAAAATACGCGGTAGAGGTGGATTTCTCCGTACTGAAGAGAAAAGATCCAACTTTGTCTCAGACAGGACTGGACAAAAAAGAAAGAAGCAGAAACGTCAGAGGCTCTTTTTGTGCGGCTCCTGCTGAAAAGCTGCTGGAAAAAAAAGTGATTATCACCGATGATGTCTATACAACAGGCGCAACCATCAATGAATGCGCCAAAACCTTGAAAAAAGCGGGTGCGGCCTCGGTGGCGGCAATCACTCTGGCGCGCGTGCCGTAGCAGACCTTGGATAATCTTTTGCAGGGAAAGACATGGAAAAGCTTCTGGAAAGGGATTTACTCAAAGAAAAAATCGACTCGCTTCGCCAAAAAGGCAAGAAGATTGCCTTTACCAACGGCTGCTTCGATATTTTACATGTGGGTCATATACGCTATTTAAAGGAAGCGCGCAAAACTGCCGATATTCTGGTGCTGGCGCTCAACAGCGACTCGTCGGTACGGGCCATCAAAGGCGACAAAAGGCCCCTTGTTACGGAGCTGGAGCGGGCGGAAGTGCTGGCGGCATTGGAATGTATTGATTTTATAACAATATTTCCTGAGCCAACCCCGCTGGAGTTGATTAACTGTCTCAAACCGGATGTTTTGGTTAAAGGGGGTGACTGGCCTCTGGAGCAGATAGTCGGCCGAAATGAAATTAAACAGTGGGGCGGGCATGTTGAGCTCATTGCGGAGGTGGAGGGAAAATCCACGACCGACATTGTACAAAAAATCATTTCCGCACACTGTAAAAAAAGCTGACTGTGTACAGAGAATACTTCAACAACGTACTTCCGGCCGCGGCGGCGGATTTTGCGATGATTTTTTTGCTTTACAAAAAAGATGCCTTTAGGTAAAAGACTCTTTCTCAATATGTTGACTGAAGGAGTGGTAACATTGGAAAAGCAAACGACTTTGAAGCCCGAAAAACTGGAGACGTTTCGCAAACTGCTCACAGAGAAGATCAATGAACTCTTGGTGGAAGCGGGTAAAACCGTTTCGGAAATGACCAGCGGCAAGGAAAATTTTCCCGACCCCAATGACCGCGCCACTTTGGAGTCCGAGCGCAATTTTGAGCTCAGGATCCGCGATCGCGAAAGAAAACTTATCGCAAAAATGCAGGAGGCCATCAAAAGAATCGACGAGGGAACCTTCGGTATTTGCGATTCCTGCGGCGGGCCGATTTCTGAAAAACGACTTATGGCCCGGCCGGTCACCACTGAATGTATCGATTGCAAGACCAAGCAGGAAAAGCTCGAAAAGCTCAAGGGTGAATAGCCCCTGCCCTCCCCCAAAAAGCCCCTGCCCGGGGCTTTTTTTTCGCTCTTTTTTACCCGGGTCGGCATTTATATTTCACAAAAAAAATGGTAATCAACCGCCATGTTTGCAAATATCGCGCTTAATATTCCGGCCGACAGACTTTTCACCTACGCGCTTCCGGAAAATCTCACGCCGGCCGCCGCCGTAGGCAAACGCGTCTTTGTGCCGTTCGGCAGCAGAAAACGCACCGGGTTTATTGTCGCCCTGTCGCATGAGTGCGCTCTGACGAATGTCCGCCCAGTCATTGAAATTCTAGACGAAGAGCCTCTTTTTGACTCAAGCGATCTGGAATTCTATCAATGGATCGCCGGCTACTGCATCTACCCGCTCGGAAAAACATTGGGCGAGCTGATCCCTTCCGGATCGGAAAAAAAAGACTTTATCTGGGTCAGCCCGAGACCCTTGCCTGCCGATGCCGCGCCGACACGCTCGCAGAAAAAAATACTGGAGATCCTCAGACAACATACGGACGGACTTTCCTTAAATGACCTGATCAGACAATCCGGCCTGAAAAGCGCCGCCTCCATCGTGCGCAGCATGCAGATGGCCGGATTTGTTGCGATGAGCGCCAAAGACACAAAACAGCTGGCTGTGCGCACACAAAAAATAGTCCACCTAAGCGATAGCTTAAGCGACGCGCCTAAACTGACACAACGCCAGCAGGCGGCAGTCGATTTCCTCAAAAGCGAAGGCCCGCTTGAGCTGCGGGAATTGATGAGGCTGTCCGGCGTCAGCGCTGATGTCATGAAACGGCTTGTGCAAAAGGAAGTCGTCACGGTAGCCGAGGAGGAATTCATCCGCAGGCCAGATCTCAAAAGCGTGCTGGAGACACAGACAAAAAGCTTCGAACTCAACAGCGAGCAGAGGCAGTCCCTTGACGCCATCTGCCGCTTTACCGACGCAGGTGCTTTCCAGACTGTTTTACTCCATGGCATAACCGGCAGCGGCAAGACGGAAGTCTACCTGTCGGCAATCGATCATGTCTTACAAACAGGCGGCACGGCGATCTACCTGGTCCCTGAAATCGCCCTCACGCCGCAGCTGATTTCACGGATCACCGGACGCTTCGATGAGAATAAAATCGCCGTCGTACACAGCGGCATAGCTGAGCGCGTCCGCTATGACCAGTGGCGCGAGATCCGCCGCGGCCGGATCAATCTGGTTATCGGCGCGCGCTCTGCACTGTTCTCACCGCTGAAGAATCTGAAGCTGATCATCGTTGACGAAGAGCATGACTCCTCCTACAAACAGGATGAACGTCTGTGCTACCATGCCCGCGACCTGGCCGTGGTCAAAGCCAAATTCGCCGGCGCCGTGTGCATACTGGGATCGGCAACGCCCGGCGTGCGCAGCTTCTACAATGCACAGACAAAAAAATACGCTTATCTGCAGCTCGCCCGGCGGGCAAATGAAAAGCCCCTGCCCGCCATCGATGTCGTGGACATGAAAACGGAAAAGGAAACAAAAGGGAAAATACCCGTTCTTTCCGCAGCGCTTGTCGCGGCCGTTTCCGAAACGCTGGCACGAAAGGAGCAAGCGCTTCTTTTTCTCAACAAACGCGGGTTTGACACATTTCTGGTGTGCGCCGACTGCGGCTATAATTTTCATTGCCCCCACTGTGCCGTGGCGCTCAAAAGCCATCTGGCGGAAAATCTCGTCAAATGCCATTACTGCGATTACAGCCAGAAGGCCATGCCCCTTTGCCCCCAGTGCCGGGGCAGCCGCATACTCAACTACGGCACAGGCACGCAAAAGCTGGAAGTGGAACTGCAAAGCCTCTTTCCACGGGCGCGCATCTGCCGTATGGATTCGGACACGACCTCACGCAAAGGGGCTCAGGAAAAAATCCTTGCCCGCATGGAGCGGCGGGAAATAGACATCCTGGTGGGCACGCAGATGATTACGAAAGGGCATGATTTTCCGGACATCACGCTGGTGGGTGTCATCTCGGCAGACACGTCACTGAACATGCCCGATTTCCGCGCGGCGGAAAAAACCTTCCAGATGCTCACACAGGTGGCCGGGCGAGGCGGACGGGGGGATGCCGCGGGGCG
This sequence comes from Smithella sp., assembly GCA_012522275.1. Taxonomy (GTDB): domain Bacteria; phylum Desulfobacterota; class Syntrophia; order Syntrophales; family Smithellaceae; genus UBA8904. Next base: position 439 of record JAAYKU010000305.1, on the reverse strand, counting down.
GGTCATCATCCAGACATTCAATCCGGAACACTACACGCTCAGACACGCGCGCAATCACGACTACAAATCTTTTTATGAAGAGGAAATCCAGTACCGCCGCGTGCTTTCCTACCCTCCCTTCAGCCGCATGATCATGCTGCGCATATCGTCGGCAAAACAGAATATCCTGTACAACACGGCAGGAGAGCTGGGACAAGACGCGAAAGCCCTGTGCACGCTCCATGGAGACGTCCTGGAAATAGTCGGCCCGGCCGACTCGCCACTGGCCAAAATCCGCGGCGAACACCGCATGCAAATGCTGATCAAAGGAAAAAACAGCAGCCTGCTGCATCAGGTTGCGGCACAGCTCGTCGAAAATCACGCGACCAGCACCGTCAAAATCACCATCGATGTCGATCCGGAAAGTTTTATGTAAAAAGAGAAAATGAAGAGACAGGAG
>JAAYKU010000050.1 GCA_012522275.1 Smithella sp. | reverse complement strand
GCTATCTATTTTTGGCGGGCGAGCGCCTCGACCCGGACACTTACCACTGGGCCAGCGACATGCTGAAAATCCCGGTAGTGGACCACTGGTGGCAGACCGAAACAGGCTGGCCCATCGCGGCCAACTGTATGGGCATCGAGCCTTTCCCGATCAAGGCTGGCTCTCCGACCAAGCCCGTGCCGGGCTATGACGTCCAGATTCTGGATACGGACGGTAACCGCCTGCCTGACGGTGAAGAAGGGGCGGTCGTCATCAAGCTTCCTTTGCCGCCCGGCTGCCTGCCCACACTGTGGCAGGATAACAAGCGCTACCTGGAATATGTTACCGAAAGGCCCGGCTATTACGTAACAGGCGACGGGGGCCGTTTCGATGAAGAAGGCTACCTCTATATCATGGGACGCATCGATGATGTCATTAACGTGGCGGGACACCGTCTTTCCACCGGCTCGATGGAGGAGATTGTCGCCAAACACAAGGACGTCGCGGAATGCGCGGTGCTGGCGGCCGACGATCAGTTGAAGGGGCAGGTTCCCGTAGGCTTCGTCGTTTTGAAAGCCGGCGTACAGCGCAAACCGGAAGAAATCGTCTCCGAGCTGGTGCAGATGGTGCGCAGCGAACTAGGCGCGGTAGCCTGCTTCAAGGAGGCGGCCGTGGTCAAGGCCCTGCCCAAAACAAGGTCCGGCAAAATCCTGCGCGCCACAATGCGCAAGATCGTGGACGGTAAGGAATATGTCGTACCCTCCACCATCGATGACCCGGCTGCTCTTTCGGCCATCGAGGAGTCCGCCAGAGAGATCGGGTATGGGAAAAAAGGATAAAGGACAAAGGCTGGAGGTCAAAGGCCAAAGGATAAAGGATAAAGGATAATTGATATGGAATTTAAATATGACGTAAGGGATTTGAAATTTATTTTAAAGGAATGGCTGCCTACCGAAGAAGTGCTGGCGTGCGATCGCTACAGAGAAAATTTTTCAATGGACGATATCGACATGCTGCTCAACGAAGGCTATAAGGTGGCCAAAGAGGTGGTCAATCCCATCAACGCGCCCGGCGACAAAATCGGCGTGAAATTCGAAAACGGCGTGGTAACGGCCGTGCCCGGCTTCAAGGAGGCCTATCAGTTTCTGCAGCAAAACGGCTGGGGCTCATCTAGTGAATGCGTCAATGTGGAAACCGGCATGCCTCTTATTCTCTACAAAGCCTGCGCGGAAATGAACACGGCCGCCTGTCCGGCTCTTACCTCCTGTGTCAAACTCACATCAGGCGCAGCCAACCTGATTTTACGCTTCGGCACTAAGCAGGATCAGGACATGTTCATCCCCAAAATGCTCGACGGCTCCTGGCAGGGCACCATGTGCCTGACCGAACCGAACTACGGTTCCGACACGGGCGACATCATCACCCGCGCCTATCCCACGGACGATCCGCGAATCTGGAAAATCAAGGGCACGAAAATGTTCATCACAGCCGGCGATCAGGGCATTTGCGAAAATACCATCCATCTGCTTCTGGCGCGACCCGAAGGCGGCGCGCCGGGCTCCCCCGGCATCGGGCTTTACATCGTCCCCAAATACTGGGTCAATGAAGACGGCTCCCAGGGAGACTCCAATGACGTTGCGACGGTGGGCGTGGAGCACAAAATGGGGCTGCATGCGCAGGCGACGGCGCTTCTGAATTTCGGCGACGACGACAACTGCCGGGGCATCATGCTGGGTGCGGCCCCCGACGAGAAGGGCTTTTCCAAAGGGCTGGCCATGATGTTTCACATGATGAACGAATCGCGCATCGGCACGGGGCATAACGCCAACACACAGGGGGCGGCAGCCTTTTACTTCGCCTCCCAGTACGCCACCGAGCGCATCCAGGGCAGGCCTTTCGGCGTCAAAGGCGCCGAGCGCGTGCCGATCGTCAAACATGAGGACATCCGTCGGATGCTTTTGGATATGAAAGCCCACGTTGAAGGCATCCGCGCCATGATCTTCAAAGGATTTTACTATCTCGACATTGAAAGCAACTCTCCGGACAAGGAAAAGGCAAAAAAATATTCCCAGTTTGCCGAGATTCTCACCCCGCTGGTGAAATGCTACGGCTCGGAGGCGAGTCTCAATGTCATCGCCCAGGCAATCCAGGTGTTAGGCGGCGTCGGCTATACAATGGAATACCCGGTAGAGCAATACTTGAGAGATTCGAAGATTCTCACTATCTGGGAGGGAACGTCGTTTATCCACGCCAACGACCTGATCGGCAGGAAAATGCGCATGAAGGAAGGGGCGCCCTTTGCCGTATGGATGCAGGAGATCGCGGATTTCATCGAGACCAACAAAAACCATGCTTTCCTTGCCCAAGAGATACAAAATCTCGCCACCGCCTACCGCGCGGCGGTGCAAGTCAAAGATATCTACAGCTACTGGTACGCGAACATGGCTGAAAAACGTGAGCTGATTCCGCTTTTCGCGCAAAGAGCTCTGTTTGTTTTCGCGCAGGTTTATGTCGCCATGTGCCTGCTCGATCAGGCGCTTATTGCGGCGAAAAACCTGGAGGGGCTCAAACACGGCGAAGGGGACTTCACCTTCTATGCCGGCAAGGTGGCGTCGGCCAGATACTACGCCAACAACATTTTGCCCAATGCCGTGATGCTGGCGGAAGTGATCCGCAGTGAGGAGAACTCGGTGCTCACCTGCCCGGAAGAAGCGCTGGTGGTAAGCTAGACAAAGTGATTGACAGCAAGCTCTAGGGTGACAAGTGATAAGTGACGATAGTGAGAATAATGAAAAAAGAGCTCAGGCAACATAGGCTGCCTGTTATTGCTAAACAAGAAATATGTTCATAGGGTAGAAGGTAAGCGGCAAGGAAGAAAAGGCCATGGTTTAAGCGAATAGTTCTTCAGCTCAGCTTATGCCGGATGAAACCTTTTGCTGCAATGAGTCGGGCATTCACCCCCCGACACGCGCGAGGTTGACCTATTTTCTTTAGTCTTTCGACCTGAGCCTGCAACCTTTTTTACGGACAATTTATATAACATTTATAAAAACGAATTGCTTAAACAAAAACAACGGAGGTTTATATGAAAGATATCTACATTGTGGAAGCTGTACGCACAGGCATTGCCAGGGCCGGGAAGAGGTCATGGTTCACCCATTTGCGGGCGGACGATATGTCCGCCCTGGTAATGAACGAAGCCATCCGGAGGGCCGGCCTGGAAGATAAAAAAGAAATGATTGACGACGTCATCTGGGGCGGCACTGCCCTGATGAAGGATATGGGTTCAAACATCGGCCGTTACGCGGGCATCGTGGCGGGACTGCCTCATAGTGTTCCCGGCTGTACAGTTGACCGCCTCTGCTCTTCCGGGCTTCAGTCCCTTGCCTTCGCGGTCGCTTCAATCAACATGGGCTGGTCCGATCTGATCCTGGCCGGCGGCGCTCAGCACATGACGCATATCCCCATGGGAACAATGTCGGAGCCGAACCCGCGCCTTTCTGAATTCACCGACCCGCAGATGGTTTCGATGGGCTACACGGCGGAAATGGTCGCCAGAAAATATGGCATCACCAGGCAGGAACAGGACGAAATGGCCGTGGAAAGCCATGCCAAGGCACACGAAGCAACGGTAAAGGGCCTTTTTAAAGATGAAATACTTCCCATTGAAGCGGACGTCCCGCAGGAAGACGGATCCACTAAAAAAATGATTGTGGACCGTGACCAGGGCATCCGCCCCGAATCAACGATGGAAACACTGGCCAAACTCGAACCGGTATTCATAAAAGATGAAAAAGGCACGGTAACAGCCGGAAATTCCAGCCAGACCAACGACGCGGCCGCCTGTTTAATTGTGGCGAGCAAAAAAATATGTAAAAAGTTGGGTTTACAACCAAAGATGCGTTTGGTAGAATTCGCCGTGGTCGGGGTTGACCCTGCTTATATGGGCATCGGACCGGCCGTTGCAATTCCCAAAGTGCTGAAGAAAGCCAGAATGAAGAAAGAAGACATCGGTCTGTGGGAAGTCAATGAGGCGTTTGCCTCGCAGGCGGTTTACTGCACAAAAGAGCTGGGCATCCGCCATCATAAAATGCTCAATCCACAAGGCAGCGGCATTTCGCTGGGCCACCCGCTGGGCTGCACAGGGGCACGCATTGCCACTACGATCATGCATGAAATGCCCTACTACGGAGTAAAATACGCCGTGGAGAGCATGTGCGTCGGCCACGGCCAGGGAGCCGCCGCCATCTGGGAATGGGTCGGCAAGTAGAACGGCGACAAAAATAAAACAAAAATACTGAGGCTTAAACGGAACAGTTTAATGTGCTGAACAAAAAATGAAAGGGGGGTATTTATAAAATCCGGTTTCCGCTCCAATTGTTTGTTTTGCTGGATCAGACCGATATTGTAAATCGGCAGATCTGTCGATCAAGTGTGTTGTTTAAAGAGTAAACCACAAAATTAAAGAGGAGGGTAAAATGAAACATTGGAAAAGTATTGCTGTTTTAGTTGCGTGTCTGGCTATAACCTGGACATTCACCGCCCGGGCGCAGGAAATTGTCATCGGCTTTTCCGGACCTTTGAGCGGGCCGGCCGCCGAGTACGGTCAGGACATGGTCTATGGTATCGACATGGCCATTAACGAAATCAACGACGCGGGCGGCGTTACCGTGGGAGGCAAGAAATATAAATTCCGCCTGGAAAAACTCGACGATAAGGCAGATGCCACACACGCTGTCACCAACGCGCGGCGTCTGCGCGCCAACGGTGCGATCGCCGTTTTCAATGGCGTTTTTTCGACCATCGCGGCCATGAGCAAGATCAACGAGGAGAAAGGCAACGAATTTCTGATCATGGGCTATACCGGCACACCAAAAATGTACGATTTGGGCAACAAATTGCTCATCGGCATAACGGCACCGCCTTTCCCTGTTTATATCGAACAATTCGTCCCTACTGCAATGAAAAAGGGGTACAAGAGACTCGCCATGGTCGTGACTCTGGGGGCCTACGGAGAAGAATGGCGTGCACTGTTTAAAGAAAGCTGGATAAAAGCCGGGGGTGTGGTCACAGCGGACAAACCTGCCAACTACTATACGGAAACAGACTTTTCCGCCCCGTTGGCGGCGGCACTGGCGACTAATCCCGATTGCATGCTTATCGGAGGAGCTTCGTCCACCACCGCTTTGGTCATCGAACAGGCGCGCAGCATGGGCTTTAAGGGCGGCTTTATCATCATCGACCAGGCCAAGCTAGACTATATGGCAAACCTCTTGAAGGGCTACAAACTTATGGAAAACACCATCGGCGTGGCCACGCCGATGAGCGTGCCTGTTCCTGCTTCCGTACCTTTCGAGAAAAAATTCAAAGCAACCTACAAACGAATGGTCACCTCGGAATGTTTCCGCAATTACGGCGCCATGACGGCGCTGGCCCGGGCCATTGAAAAAGCGGGCACGACCAACGATGTGCGTAAAATCCGTGCAGATTTTCATAAGGCCCTGCCGATTAACGGCGACCAGATTCCGACGGAAATATTCGGCATCCTTGAAACCGGGCAGCTTCTGATCAACGGTTCCACCCAGAATGTGGAAAATGGAAAACTGACGCCGCCTATTCAATTTTTCTGGTGGATAAAGACCGATCAGGAGTGGGAGGCTATTAAAAAGATTACCAGGAGCACGGCAAACATGGTTCGCCCGACCAATTAGCGAACTTAAATTAAAAACAGTTGGGATTAGAATTTAAAATGCAGAAAGGAGCAATTTAATGAAAAAATCAAGCTATTGGATAAATCGTCTCATTTTGTCTTTAGCGGCAGTTACGCTTGTTGCGTTGCTTGTCGGCTGCAGCTCTGTGCTCACTACCCTGGGCCTCCAGGAGCCTGCCTTAAAAGGCGTCTTTATGGACAGTGCCGTCGGAGGCATTGGCTATGCCACCCCGACATATAAGGGCGTCACCAAGGCAGACGGTGTTTTTGAATACAAGGCAGGCGAAACGGTCACCTTCTTTGTGGGCGAGCTTCAGCTCGGTTCGACAGCGGGTAAACCGGTGGTCACCCCGCTGGATCTCGTGCCGGACGCCAAAGATGCCACGGATCAGCGTGTCACCAACATCTGCGTCCTGCTGCAGACACTCGATCAGGACGCAAACCCGACCAACGGCATAATGATCACAAAGAAGACGGCTGCTGCGGTAACCCAGTACGGTAAAGAAATTAATTTCAACAAATCAGTGCGCGCCTTTTCCTTTGACTCGGGCTTCAGGTCGGTGCTGACCGAGCTCAACAACGTGGATGCTTTCGGGGAAGCCCCGCGCGCGGTGAAACCCCCGTTTACGGCGCAAAAGCATTTTAAGGCAACGCTTGAGGGCCTGAAGAAATAAACTGCATAAGCAATGTTAAAAAGGGGCGGTCGCAAAACGACCGTCCCTTTTTTTATCGAGCCTTGCGCTATGAGCTGGAAACTTATTCCCTTGCTCATCGCCTATTAGAGCATCTTTGTCTGTTTGCCGCGCTTCACAAATACTTCTCTTCCAGCAAGGCAAGCACCTTATCGGCGGAATCGGTCACAGCGGTGCCCGGTCCGAAAATACCCTTCACTCCTTTTTCATACAAAAATTCATAGTCAACAGGGGGAATGACCCCGCCTACGACAACAATGATATCGTCTGCGCCCATTTCCCGGAGTCTGGTGATAAGCTCGGGCACCAGCGTCTTGTGGCCGGCGGCCAGGCTGGATACGCCCACCACGTGCACATCGTTTTCCACGGCCATCTTCGCCGCCTCTTCGGGAGTCTGAAACATCGGGCTGATGTCCACATCGAACCCTATGTCCGCGTAAGCGGTGGCGACTACCTTGATGCCGCGGTCGTGACCGTCTTGTCCCATTTTGGTCACCAGTTGCCGCGGACGCCGGCCGGTCTTTGCCAGAAAGGTTTCGGTTCTTTTTCTCAGAGCTTCGATTACGCCACTGTCTGTGTATTCCGACGAGTAGGCACCGGAAATTACCCTGGTTGCCGCCGTATAGCGGCCGAAGACTTTTTCCATGGCGTCCGAGACTTCGCCCACCGTCGCGCGCAGCCTGATCGCTTCTATGGTTCTCTCCAGAAGATTGCCTCCTTTTTCGGCCGTCTGCGTGATGGACTCCAGCGCCTTTTGCACGGCGTCATTGTCGCGCTTTTTCCTGATGTCTTCAATGCGCGCGATCTGTTCGTCACGCACGCTTGCCGGGATATCGAGCACCTCGATGGGAATTTCGTCATCGATGCGATATTTATTCACGCCCACAATCGTGTCTTTGCCCTGGTCGATACGGGCCTGGCGTCTGGCCGCCGACTCTTCGATACGCAATTTGGGCATGCCCGTTTCAATGGCCCGGGCCATACCGCCCAGCTCTTCTATTTCGTCCATGATTTTTTTCGCCTCGCGGATAATGGACGCGGTGAGCGCCTCGATGTAATAGGAGCCCCCCAGAGGATCGACCACGCGGCAGACCTGCGATTCCTCCTGAATAATGATCTGCGTGTTGCGCGCGACACGCGACGAAAGCTGTGTGGGCAGACTGACCGCCTCGTCAAACGAGTTGGTGTGCAAAGACTGTGTGCCGCCCAGCGCTGCGGCCAGCGCTTCGAGCGTGGTACGGATAATGTTGTTGTAGGGATCCTGCTGGGTAAGACTCCAGCCGGAAGTCTGCACGTGAGTCCTGAGCACCTGTGAACGGGGATCGGCAGGGTTGAACTCGCCTACGATTTCGTGCCACAGATACCGGGCCGCGCGCAGCATCGCTATCTCCATGAAGAAGTTCATACCCACGCCGAAAAAGAAGGAAAGCCTGGGTGCGAAATCATCGATATTCAGGCCGGCGTCAATGGCGGCGCGGATATACTCCTTGCCGTCGGCCAGCGTAAAGGCAGTCTGCAAGACGGAGTCCGCTCCCGCCTCCATGATGTGATACCCGCTGATGGAAACTGTATTGTATCTGGGCATGTGCTTCGAGCAGTAGGCAATGATATCGGAAACAATCCGCATGGAGGGCACGGGCGGGTAGATGTAGGTGTTGCGCGTCAGAAACTCCTTGAGGATATCATTCTGAATGGTGCCCGCCAACTGCTTTTGCAAAACCCCCTGCTCTTCGGCCGCGACGATGTAGCCTGCCAGCACCGGCAGGACCGCCCCGTTCATGGTCATCGATACGGACACTTTATCCAGGGGGATGCCTTCGAAAAGTATTTTCATGTCCTCGACTGAGTCAATCGCCACGCCTGCTTTCCCTACGTCGCCCGACACGCGGGGATGATCCGAGTCGTACCCGCGGTGCGTGGCCAGATCAAAGGCCACCGACAGGCCCGTCTGCCCGGCGGCCAGGTTCTTGCGGTAGAACTCGTTGGATTCCTTGGCCGTGGCAAAGCCCGCGTACTGGCGGATTGTCCAGGGACGGTTGGCATACATGCTGGCCGTAGGTCCCCTCAGATAAGGCGCCAGGCCCGACAGTGTGTTTACTGTATCGAGTCCGGCGAGGTCTTCCGCCGTGTAAATCGGCTTGACCGTAATGCCTTCCGGCGTTTCCCAGTTTAGTGACTCCAGGGGTTTCCCCCTTAGTTCTTTGGCCGCTTTTTCTTCCCATTGTTTCATCTCTTTGTGCAGCGTCACATCAAACTCCTTCATGATCTTTGACAAAAAATATTTATCACGCCTTTGGCGTCACTTCATCTTTCGTAATTCTTTCTTCAGTATTTTGCCCACCAGCGTTTTGGGCATGGCATCTAAAATCACCACCTCTTTGGGGACGAAAAATTTCTTCAGCCGGCCGCTGCAGTATTCCAGGATTTCTTCAGGAGTGGCCTGCCCGCCGGGCTTGAGCGTCACAAACGCCTTTATCTCTTCGCCGTAAACTTTATCTTTGATACCGATGACGGACGCTTCCGACACGGCCGGGTGAGCATAGAGAACCTCTTCGATCACCCGCGGCGAGATATTTTCTCCCCCCTTGATGATGATGTCTTTTTTACGGTCTGTAATATAGAAGTAGCCGTCTTCGTCGATGTAGCCGATGTCACCCGTGAAAAGCCAGCCGTCTTTGATCACTTCCGCCGTCGCTTCGGGCAGATTCCAGTAACCTTTCATCACCATCGGGCCCTTGATGACAATTTCACCTTCCTGCCCCTGAGGCAGGTCGCTGCCGTCGAGGTCCACAATTTTCATTTCCGTACCTTTAATGGGCTTGCCGATGGAGCCTGGCTTGATCACATCCAGGCCGATGTTGGTCGAGTTGGTGGCACCTGCTTCAGTCAGCCCCCAGCCCTCGCCTATCTCCATGCCGAATTTTTCCTTGAACTGATTCCAGGTATCGAGCGACAAAGGCGCAGAGCCGCATACCCAGTATTTGACGGAACTGATGTCGTATTTGGCGTAATCCGGAAACATCAGCATATAAACGATCATCGTCGGAACGATGGGGACGGACTGTACTTTGTACTTGTCAATATAGGCAAATACCTGCTCGAGGTTGAACTGGCGCATGATGACGACTTTGCCCTTGAGGCGTAAAAACGCCCCGTTCATCACCGCCACGCCGAAAGAGTGGCAAAGCGGCAAAATTGCCAGTGAAACGAGGTCCTGCGGCTGACGAGTCGTCTCCTGCTGCATATGCGCCGAGTGGGACAGTCCCGCGTGTGTCAACATGACGCCCTTGGGCGTGCCGGTTGTTCCTGAAGTATAGATCATCGTGGCGACATCGTCGTCGTCGGTCTGCACTATTTCCAGCGTATCGTCGCTTTCTTCCACCAGTTCACCGAAGTTATGCGCCCCTTCATACGGCTGGTCGGCTACCACAATGATGTTTTTGACGACCCCGGATTTGGACTGAGCTGTCTTCACCTTGTCGAGATACTCGGGCGAGGTGATGACTGTGTGCACCCCGCTGTCTTTGTAAATAAAATTGATTTCCTCCTGGCCTACCAGATAGTTGATCGGCAGGGCGATCGCGCCGATTTTCCATATAGCCTGAAAAGACTGAAGCACCTCCGGGCAGTTCGGCATCTGCATGATGACCCGATCGCCGCGTGAGACACCTAGTTTTTTCAGCGCGTTGCCGAATTTCCGGGCGGCGCGATCCATTTCCACATTGGTGATTTCACGCCCCTCGAAAATGTAGCTTACATGTTCACCCACTTCCAGATTCTTTAAAGCCAATTCCGCAATGTTCATAATGAGACCTCCTCAATTTTTCCATCAATCGGTTCATGCTCGGCCAAGATTCACACACGGCTGCGCCATGTGTATATTAAATAAACATACTTCAATCTCAAAGGTCGGTTCAGGCACATACCCCGCTCACTCAGTGGTCAATAATCCGGTGCTCGCGCAGGTATTGCGGTATTTCGACCGTCTGTGAAGCACGGCCCACCCGCAAAAGATGACCCGGCAGAGGAAAACCGGCCATTTTTTCCGCCAGACGAACGCAATCCAGGAGTTTTTCCAGGTCGATCCCTGTTTTGATGCCCATTTCTTCAAACAAATGAACCAGGTCCTCAGTAGGCACGTTCCAGTAGCCGATATCCTGCCGGGCGGCTCCATAGGGCGTTGCGCTCATACCGCCCAGCGACGCGTCGAAAATACGGATGCCCGCCTCGTAGGCGGCCACACAATTTGCAATTGCCGTCCCCCTGGTGTTGTGAAAATGAACGGCCAGTCTGGTGTCGAGCTGTAAATCCAGCATGGTTTTCATCATTGATTTGACCGAACCGGGGTTGGCCATCCCGGTGGAATCGACCAGCACGATTTCCGAAGCCCCCATGTAGCTGAGCTTCAGCAGGAGCTGGATAATTTCCTCTATACCGACCTCCCCGGTGTAGGGGCAGCCGAAAGCCGTCATCAGATATATCCTGATGGTGCGCGAATTTTTCATCGCCGTATCGAGAACAGCGGGAAGCATTTTATTGAGGCTTTCCCTGAGCGTCCAGCCCAGGTTTATTTTGTTGAAGGTTTCGCTGGCCGACAAAAGCACCAGGATTTCGTCAATTTGCGTAATGACCGCGCGGCGGCAACCGATTTCATTGGGCACCAGCCCCACATAGGTGACATCGGGCTTTTTGGTAATGCCGGCGATGAGCACTTCCGCGTCGTATCCCTGCGGCAAAAGGCTCGGATGAGCAAAAGATGCGCATTCGATTTTTTTGAGCCCGGTTTCCGATAATTTATTGATGTATTTGATTTTATCGGCAGTCGACGAGCCTTCGCACACCTCCGGCAGCCCGTCACGTGGCGATATCTCTACAATAGTCACGCCTTCATCATTTTTTTTAGCGGCTTTTGCCGCTTTAGTCAAATTACCGTTCGTGCTCATAGTTTTTGGTTCCAGTTATCCTAGTATTTTATGCATAAGTCATTCCAACCATTGTCATTTACTTGTCCAGACCGTATTCCTTCAATTTCAGATAAAAAGTTCTCCTGCTGATGCCGAGCATTTTAATTGCCTGGCTTTTGTTGGAGGTTACAGCCAGCACATCACTGATGAGCTTGCGCTCCAGATCGCGAACCGCCTCAATGAGATTGTAGCAGGACGTATCTTCTGCAGAGCCGGAGCCATCGCTTAAAAGCGGTCCATCCGGCCCGGAGAAAAGAAATTTGGGAAGTGAAGATGGGTCGATTACCGGTGAGTGCGTCATATTAAGAGCGTAACTGACCACGCCTTTGAGCTCCCGCACATTTCCGGGCCAGTGATATGACTGCATGCATCTGAGCGCAGGCCCTGAAAATTTATATTTATGCTTCTGGCCTTCATCACCGGAATTCAGAAAGTGATCGACCAGGAGAGGTATATCGCCTGTGCGCTCCCGCAGGGGGGGAAGTACAATGGTAAAGGGATTGAGACGGAAATAAAGGTCTTCGCGAAATTTTTTCTGCTCGATCAGTTCAGCCAGGTCCTGGTTGGTCGCTGAAACAATCCGCACATCAACCTTGACATTTCTTGTCCCGCCCACCCTTTTAAAAGTCCCGGACTCCAGCACGCGCAGGAGCTTGGACTGTACGGACAAAGACGAGTCGCCGATTTCGTCGAGCAGAATCGTGCCTCCGTGCGCTTCATGAAAGTAGCCTCTGCGCCCTTCGGTGCGCGCACCGGTGAAGGCGCCTCTTTCATAACCGAAAAGCTCGCTTTCAATGAGGGTGTCCGGAATGGCCGCGCAGTTCACATCGATGAGCGGCTTTTCCCGGCGAGTGCTGATCTGATGAATGGCGCGCGCCAGAATTTCCTTACCTGTGCCGCTTTCACCGATGATCAAAACGGCAATATCGGTTTTTGCCGCTTTCTGAGCAACCGCCAGCGCCTTGCGAAAAGCAATGTCCGCACCGATCATCTCATCGAATGCCGCGTCCAGTTCTTCGATGTGCATGTCCTTGCCTGCCTCCGGCTCGTTGACTGCCCCGGCGCCTGTTATGTACTTTTTTGTTATTTCTTTCCGCACCATTACTGCCACTCATTTTTATTGTTTATTATATATACATTTAGCGGTGTTGTTGTATACAATAAATACATATTTGTCAACATTAAAGCTCTGCGCACAGTGCGTCTAAATACATCAAAAACAAAAAAGAACAGCCCTCCAGACAAGCACTCCACGCTCGGGGACATCAGATAAAGGACTGGTATATTACTTGCTGGAATTATCATTATAAGGTATGCGGGAGCCTTTCGCGGCAGGAAGCCGCTTAAGACTATACCTAAAGGAGCGATAAGCTGATGAAAAATACAAAGGTGTTTCCCGCCAACCCGATCAGGATACAGGACAACACTCTGCGCGACGGACATCAGTCCATTTACGCCACACGCATGAAAACGGAAGACATGATCCCGATTGCCGAAAAAATGGATCAATGCGGCTTCTGGGCCATGGAAGTCTGGGGTGGCGCAACTTTTGACACGATGCACCGGTTTCTGGGCGAAGACCCCTGGTCGAGGCCAAGGATTCTCAAGAAATATGTGAAGAAAACCCCCTTCACCATGCTTTTGCGCGGACAGAACCTGGTCGGTTACCGGCATTATGCAGACGACGTTGTGCGGGCTTTTGTGGACAAGTCCTGCGAAATCGGCATCGATATTTTCCGTTGTTTCGACGCGCTTAACGATTTTCGCAATATAGAAACCTGCGTGGAAAGAATCAAAGCCAACGGCAAGCATGTGGAGGGTGCGGTTTGCTACTCGCTCACCGAAAGCCACCTCGGCGGCGAAATCTACACACTGGATTTTTATGTGGCCAAGGCCAAAGAACTCGAAAGCATGGGCGCCGATACCATCTGCATCAAAGACATGGCCGGCCTGCTTTCTCCCTACGACGCCTATGATCTTTTCACCGCCTTGAAAAAAGAGGTAAAAGTACCCCTGCATCTGCACACGCATTACACCAGCGGCATGGGCAGCATGACCTACCTCAAAGCCATCGAGGCGGGCGTGGACATCATCGACACCTGCCTGGCTCCTTACGCGCTGCGCACCTCGATGCCGGCGCTGGAGCCGATTGTGGCAGCGCTTAAGGGCTCGGAAAGGGATTCGGGTATAGACTTGTACTCTCTGCTGGAAATGAGCAAACACCTGGAACAGATCGCGCCCAAGTATGAACATCTTCTTGCCAATCAAAAGCTCTCGATCATCGACAGCGAGGTGCTCGCGCACCAGATTCCGGGCGGGATGATCTCGAACCTCGTCAGTCAGCTCAAGGAAATGAATGCATTGCACAGAATGAGTGAAATTCACCAGGAAATCGTCCAGACCAGAAAAGACATGGGTTACCCGCCGCTGGTCACCCCATCGTCGCAAATTATCGGGTCACAGGCCGTGCTCAATGTTCTTTTCGGCCGCTATGTCCGGATTTCCAACCAGCTCAAGGACCTGGTTTTGGGGCTTTACGGAAAAACCCCCGTGCCGATTGACAAAGAGCTCAGCGCCAAAATTCTGAAAAACTATAAGCGTGGGCAGGAACCGATCACCTGCCGACCCGCCGATCTTCTTGCGCCGGAAATCGAAGACGCTAAAAAAACCATCGGCGATCTGGCGCATACAGATGAAGATTTACTTGCCTGGATAATGTTTCCCCAGACCATGGAAAAATATCTTCAGGAAAAATACCGTGACGGGGCGACACAATCCGCGTCATGATACAAGAAAAGTAAGACTATGACGATAAAAACAAAATATCCCCGGGGCATCAATCTGCTTCAGGACCCGTATCTGAATAAAGGAACTGCTTTTACCGAAGCGGAACGAAAAGCACTGGGGCTGCAAGGTTTGCTGCCGCCGCGCGTTTCGTCGCAGCAGCAGCAGGTTCAGCATATTTTAAACAATTTCCACCGCAAGCCCAATAGCCTGGAAAAATACCTTTATCTGATCGGCCTGCAAGACCGTAACGAGCAGTTGTTTTACAAGACCCTCATGGACAACCTCGAGGAGCTCAGCCCGATTGTTTACACGCCCACCGTGGGGCTTGCCTGTCAGGAATACAGCAGAATTTTCCGCCGCCCCCGAGGCATGTTTATCACCAAAAAAGACCGCGGCCACATCAGACAAATTTTGAGCAACTGGCCGCACCGCCATGTGCGCATCATCGTGGTTACCGACGGTGAGCGCATTTTGGGCCTGGGCGATCTGGGGGCAAACGGCATGGGCATTCCCGTGGGCAAGCTCTCTTTATATACGGCCTGCGCGGGAATCGAACCCACCAGCTGTCTTCCGGTCATGATCGATGTAGGAACCGACAATAAAAGTCTGTGGAGCGACCCGCAATATATCGGCCTGCCCGAGGCGCGCATGCGGGGCGACGCCTATGATGAAATCATTGACGAGTTCATGAAGGCGGCAAATGAAGTCTTCCCGAATGTCATGATTCAACATGAAGACTTCGGAAATCAAAATGCCTTCCGCCTGCTGGCCCAATACCGTGATCAATACTGCATGTTCAACGACGACATTCAGGGCACAGCCGGCATTGCGCTGGCCGGTATCTATTCTGCGCTGCGTAAGATCAGCGGTAAAATTACAGATCAGCGACTGGTGTTTCTGGGCGCGGGAGAGGCGGCCCTGGGCATCGGCCATCTGGCGGTCCGCGCAATGACCGAACAGGGTCTTTCGGAAAAAGAGGCTCGCGGCCGCTGCTGGTTTGTGGATTCCAAAGGTCTGGTGGTGGCCGCAAGGACGGATCTGGCACAGCACAAGCGCCCCTTCGCCCACGACTTTTCCCGGCACCGTGATCTGCTTTCCGTGATCAATGCCATTGAGCCTACCATCCTCATCGGCGCATCGGGACAGCCCAAAACATTTTCTCCCGAAATACTGCAGGCCATGGCCCGCCTGAATGAACGCCCGATTATTTTCGCTCTTTCCAACCCGACCTCACAATCGGAATGCACTGCACAAGACGCTTACCGCTTCACGGACGGCCGGGCCGTCTTTGCCAGCGGCAGTCCCTTTCCCCCGGTTACTCTCAACGGCAGAACATTCTTGCCGGGGCAGGCAAATAATGTATATGTCTTCCCCGGTGTGGGGTTGGGCGTGACAGCCTCGGAGTCCAAAAGAGTTACGGATGAAATGTTTGCGGCCGCCGCCAGGTGCGTGGAAGAAAAAGTCATGAAGGAAGATTTTGCCCAGGGCCGGATTTTCCCGTCCTTGTCACGCATCCGCGAGGTGTCCCTGCACATCGCGATCGCCGTGGCAAAAATTGCCTACAACGGGAAACTGACCGCCATGGCGGAACCGAGTGATTTGCCCGGATTCATCAGATCCAAAATGTATGACCCCGTTTATCATTCGTATCTGCCGGCAAAAAACAAAAACAACGAGGTGGGGCGTTGAAAACCCTCGCTTGAGAGCCCCATATGGCGATGCCGTCAGTCGATACACACTGTCGGCAATCCTTAACAAGCGCCGCTTTGCGGCCTGAAAGCAAGCATCGTTAAAAAAATTTAAAGGGGTTTGATTATGGAAAATGTAGTTTTTATCAGTTGCGCGCGCACGCCCATCGG
>JAAYKU010000304.1 GCA_012522275.1 Smithella sp. | reverse complement strand
TTTCTTTCCCGCAAGCTCCATGTTTCCTACCGCAGCTTTAATGTGCTGATCGCCAGAAGCGCCAGCAGTATCGAAATGATCCAGAACCTGACGATCACTTTCGGTTCGGCCCATCCTTTGAGTTCGAAGTGGTGATGGATCGGCGCCATGCGGAATATCCGCCTGCCGCCGGTAAGCTTGAAATAGCCTACCTGGAAAATGACTGAAAAAGTCTCCATCACAAAAACCCCTCCGACAATGGCCAGTAAAATTTCCTGTTTGGTGATTACCGCCACCGTGCCGAGCGCTCCGCCCATGGCCAGTGACCCCACATCACCCATAAAAATTTCCGCCGGATAGGCGTTGAACCACAAAAAGCCCAGCGCCGCCCCCATGAACGCGCCACAGAAAACGGACAGTTCACCTGCCCCCGGCACATAGGGAATCTGCAGGTAACCCGCCGTTTTGACATTCCCGGCAAAATAGGCAAACAAAATATACGTAACAAAGCAGATGCCCGCCGGTCCCGTGGCCAGGCCGTCGAGCCCGTCTGTCAGGTTCACTGCATTGGCGGCGCCTACGATGATGAAAGCGCAAAGCAATATGTAGCCCCAACCGATATCCGGCAAAACGGTCTTGAAAAACGGTATGGTAATCTGCGTGTTAAAGCCGGGCTTGAAGTATAAAATCGCTCCGACAAAAAGGGCGATGACAATTTCCGCGGCAAGCCTTTTCTTTCCCGAAACCCCCCGGGAATTGCCGCCGGCAAGCTTCCGGTAATCATCCAGAAAACCGATCAGGCCGAATCCGATGGTCACCAGCAGGGCCAGCCAGATGTATGCGACGCTCAGGTTGGCCCACAGCAGTGTGGAAATTACCACGGCAACGATGATGAGGATTCCCCCCATCGTCGGCGTCCCCTTTTTGGCCAGATGTGTTTTCGGCCCGTCTTCTCTGATCTGCTGGTCGATCTGCAGTTTTTGCAGTCTGTCAATGAGCCAGCGCCCCAGAAAAAGGCAGATCAGCAATGCGGTGACCGATGCGAAAATAGTCCTAAACGTGATATAACGAAACACGTTAAAGGATGAAAACATCGTGTGCAGGGGATATAAAAACTCATAAATCATATGACGTTTTCCTTCCTTCGCTCGACGTCGGCAACGCCGAAGGCATCGCAGATACCCTTCACAACCGTTTCCATCTTCATCGAGCGGGACCCCTTGACCAGAATCCAGCCGCCTTTGCGGAAATGTTTTTTTAAATAAGTGATGCCGTCGTCCAGCCGGTTGAGCTCCATGATCTTTTCGTCGTCCAGGCCCCCTTCTTTCGCTCCCGATGCTGTCTCACCGGCAAAGTCCCCCCGGAGAAAAGCCGCCTTTACGCCGATGGTCGCCAGCATCATGCCCACCCGGCGATGCATGTCGGCGGCTTCATCGCCCAGCTCGAGCATGTCGCCCAGAAATACAAACGCGTCATGCGCCCCCTTGAGATCCTTGAGAGTCAAAAGCGCTTCACGCATGGACGCGGGATTGGCGTTGTACGAGTCATCAATCAGGTAACCTCCGTTTTGCAGGCGGATAATTTCCATGCGCCCGCCGACCGGAACAAATGAGGCGAGGCCACGCTGAATCGATTCAAAGCCCGCCCCGCAGGCAATCGCCGCGGCGGCCGCCGCCATCGCGTTATAGACGTTGTGGATACCGGCGGCTTTCAAATCCACCTTCCAGCTTTTCCCTCCCATCAGGAGATTAAAGGCCGTTCCCCTGGCGCCTCCCTTGCGTATCTCCTCGACGCTCACATCCGCGCCTGCCTGCAGGCTGAAGGTAACGCGGCGTCCGTCGCGGCAATCCGCCAGAGAGGACACCGCCGGGTCGTCAAGATTGACCACCGCGATACCGGAGGGCTTCATGTGCAAAAACAAATCTCCTTTTTCCTCGCGCACTGCGTCGAGCGTTTTAAAACCGGCCAGGTGCGCGGGGCCGATATTCGTGATCAGTCCGATGTCGGGGGCGGCAATTTCTGTCAGCCTTTTTATTTCACCGGGCAGACTGGAGCCCATCTCAAGCACGGCGATTTCGTGTCCGGGCGCCAGGCGGAAAATCGTCTGCGGCAGGCCGATCAGGTTGTTGAGATTGCCCTGTGTGGTGAGTACTTTTTTGTCCTGCTTTAAAATACAGGTCAGCATCTCTTTGGTGGTGGTCTTGCCCGAAGAACCGGTAATCCCGGCAACCGGTACGGTAAAACGCCTGCGGTAAGCCTGGGCCAGATCGCCCAGCGCCCTGAGCGTATCTTCCACTTCGATGACAAAGGCATTTTCGGGAATTTTTTGCTCATCCTGCAGGGGGGCGGAAATCATAATACCGGCCGCCCCTTTCTCCAGTGCACGGCCGGCAAAAGCGTGGCCGTCAAAATTCTCTCCGGTAAGCGCGATAAAAAGATTCCCCGGCTTCAAGGTTCTGGTATCGGTCGAAATGCCGTGAAACACAGCCGTCCCGTCACCTGCTACCAGTCGTCCGCCGGTCGCGGACGCTGCTTCAGCCAGTAAAAAGACAGGAGCGCCGGCTGCAACCGCCGGAAATCTCACCTGCAGGGCCTCTGCCGCCACCGTGCGGTCATCAAAAGGTATTTTACCGGTTTGCAGAATTTGATAATTTTCATGCCCTTTACCCGCAATCAGCACAATGTCTTCGGCGCGGGCAAGATCAATCGCCTCTTCGATGGCGGCCTTGCGCTGTGCGATCACCATGTAGGAGTTTGTACCCTCCTGTATTTCTCCGCTCCCCGGCTCGATCTTCCTGATTTTGCCCCGGTCAATGCCGGCTTCAATCTGGGCGATAATCGCCAGCGGGTCCTCCCGGCGCGGGTTGTCGGATGTCACAATGGTCAGGTCGCTGTGGCGTGTCGCCACCTGCCCCATCAGCGGCCTTTTGGCGCGGTCGCGGTCGCCGCCACAGCCGAAAACGGTAATGATCCTTTTGCGCTTCAACCTCGCGAGCCCCTCCAGCGCCTGCTTCAATGCATCGGGCTTGTGTGCGTAATCGACAAAGACATGAATGCCGGAAGAGGTGTGTATTTTCTCCATGCGTCCCGGAACCCGCATCAAAGAGGAAATTCCGGCGGCGATTTCCGCAGGGGAAATACCCACAATCGAAGCGGCCGCGGCCGCCGCCAGCATATTGGATAAATTGAACCGGCCGATGAGCCCCGAAGATACGGACACGGACTCCCCGTCAAGGAAAATATCGGCATGGACCCCGCTTAAGGAAATATCCTCGCGTCTTGCCGTCACCTGCGCATCACCTTCCAGGCCGTAACTCAGAGCTGACATCCTTGTTTCTTCAAGCAGCCTGCGCCCCCACGGGTCGTCGGTGTTGATCACCGCTTTTCGCGGGCGGTTCTTTTT
>JAAYKU010000303.1 GCA_012522275.1 Smithella sp. | reverse complement strand
TCGGCCTGCGCGGCAACATCGACACGCGCCTGAAAAAAATAGAAACGGAAAATCTCACCGGAGTTGTTCTGGCCGCGGCGGGCATGAAGCGCCTGGGCTACGCCCGGATGATCACACAGTACCTGCCTACTGAAATCATGCTGCCCGCTGTGGGGCAGGGCGCTTTGGGCATACAAGCGCGCGCGCGTGATACGGACCTGATTTCACTTTGCGCAAAGCTCAACCATCAGCCGACGTTTATCGAGGTGGCGGCCGAAAGGTCTTACCTGAGGGCGCTGGGCGGCGGTTGTCGCCTGCCGATTGCCGCCTGCGGCCTGATAGAAAAAGGACGCCTCACGCTTGAAGGGCTCCTGGCCGCACCCGACGGCACGAGCTGGGCGCGCGACAAGGTGTGGGGAGAGTTGGACGAGGCCGAAGCCATGGGCCGCAGGCTTGCCGATATGATCATGGAAAAAGGCGGCCGCGAGCTTCTGGATTTGATTAATTGCTGATCCGGCGGCCGCAGGCTGTGAGTTGCTTTACGGATTGCACCCTGAAGGCTTTTAACTTCACCTGTACGTAGCTGGTTTCACTCCGACGGCGGAAACGCCGTATATCTGATCGCTGAGGCAGGGCGGAAATAAACAAACGGACTGATTTATGACCAAAGAGAAAAAAAATGGAAAAGTTTATATCATCGGCGCGGGCCCGGGCGATCCGGGGCTCATAACGATCAAGGCGGTGCGGGCGCTGGCTGAGGCGGACGTAGTCATCTACGATAATCTGGTCAATGAAGAGCTGCTCAAATACGCGCCCGCGAATGCGCGCTTCACCTATGCGGGAAAGCAAGGCGGCGATCACACTCTTGCACAAGAAGAGATCAACGCCCTGCTGGTCAGACAGGCCCTTGACGGACACACGGTGGCGCGTCTCAAAGGAGGCGACCCGTTCATCTTCGGACGCGGCGGAGAAGAGGCACAGGTGCTCGCTCGAAACGGGATCGTGTTTGAAGTGATTCCCGGTGTGAGCTCGGCTGTCGCCGTGCCCGCCTGCGCAGGCATTGCGCTGACGCACCGGGGGCTGACCTCCACGGTGGCCTTTGTAACCGGGCATGAAGACCCGACCAAAGAACAAAGCGACATAAACTGGCAGGCGCTTGTCGGCATAGGCACGCTTGTCTTTTTGATGGGAGTGAAAAATCTGGGGCGGATCACCGCGTCGCTCATTGGTGCGGGCAGGGCCCCTGAAACACCGGCCGCGCTGATCCGCCGCGGCACGACGCCGCATCAGCAGACGCTGACCGGCACGCTGGGCGACATCGCCCAAAGGGCACAAGAAGCCGCCTTCAGGCCGCCGGCAATATTAGTGGTCGGTTCCGTGGTGGAGTTAAGAGAATCTCTTGAATGGTTTGAAAAGCGACCCCTTTTCGGCAGGGGGGTGATCATCACGAGGCCGGAGCGCCAGGCGGATGACCTGGCGGGTCTTCTTGCGGCGCAAGGGGCAAACCCCATTGCCTTTCCGACCATCGCCATCGAGCCGCCCGACGACTGGCAGGAGCTCGACGCGGCCATTGCGCAAATTGAAAGCTACAACTGGCTTATTTTCACCAGTGCCAACGGCGTTCACTATTTCTTCGAGCGACTGCGCCGGAATAGAAAAGACGTGCGCGACCTCAAAGGGGTGAAAATCTGCTGCATCGGTCCGGCTACCGCAAGGCAGATTGAACTTAAGGGCCTCGGCGTCGATCTGGTTCCCGATGAGTTCATCGCCGAGGGCATCTTAAAATCATTTGCCGCCATGGACATCACGGGAGTGAAAATCCTGATCCCGCGGGCGCAGAAGGCCCGCGACATACTTCCCCGGACGCTGACCGCGCAAGGGGCGCAGGTCACTGTCGCCACAGCCTACCGGACGGTGAATTCCGGCAGAAAAAAACAGGAGCTCGCCCGTCTGATAGACGAAGGCCAGGCAGATGTGATCACCTTTACCAGTTCCTCAACCGTGACGAACTTTGTGGAAATCATGGGGCGGGACTTTGTGCCGCCCGAGCGGGTGAAAATCGCCTGCATCGGCCCGGTGACGGCCAGGACGGCGCGCGAGGCTGGTTTCAGAATCGACATTATGCAAGACGAATATACCATGCAGGGTCTGGTGAGGGCCCTGGTGGAACATTTTAAAAATGAAGAGGCAAGTCAATGATAGGAATTTCCAAGCTATACTGCGGGGCGGTGGAGCCTTCCGATGTGCTGCGCTACGGGCGGCGCTCCGGCTCGCTCCCGTCGCATCTGCTGCAGTTTTCGTCTGATAAAAAACCGGTGGTCGTCTGGAACATGACGCGCCGCTGCAACCTCAAATGCATACACTGCTATTCCAGCTCGGCGGATATCGACTATCCCGATGAGCTGACCACCGCGGAAGGCAAAAAGCTCATCGACGATCTGGCGGCGTTCGGCTCGCCGGTGATTTTGTTTTCCGGCGGCGAGCCGCTGATGCGCGCCGACCTGCCCGAGCTGGCACGCTACGCGACGCAAAGAGGCATGCGCGCGG
>JAAYKU010000302.1 GCA_012522275.1 Smithella sp. | reverse complement strand
TTGCAGAAAAACACCTTGTCGGCAAACGAATGCTTTGTAAGCAAAGCGGCCACTTCCGCCTGAGGCCTGGTGTAGTACAAATTGGAGACATGCATCAGGTCTTTGGCCTGCTTCCTGATGGCTTTGACCACCTTCGGGTGGGCATGGCCCAGATTGCACACGGCGATGCCGGCGATGAAATCCAGATATTGCCTGCCTTGAGCATCTTCCACGGTGGCGCCTTTCCCCTTTACCAGGGCGATGGGTGTGCGCCGGTAGGTATTCATGATATTCTTGTCGACCAGTTCCTTGATCTTTTTTTCTTTCATTTTTCCGTCCTTGCAGAATTTTTATAAAACGAATTCCGTGCCGATTCCCTCGTCTGTGAACATTTCCAGAAGAATTGCATGTTCGAGGCGTCCGTCGATGATATGCGTTTTTTTCACGCCGCCGCGCAGGGCCTTGAGGCAGCATTTCACTTTCGGGAACATCCCGCCTTCCACAATCCCTGCGTCAATCATCTCCTGGGCGTCCTGGTTCGTCATCGTCTGGATGAGGTTTTTGTCTTTGTCCAGCACTCCCTCCACATCGGTCAAAAGCAGGAGCTTTTCCGCTTTGAGGGCTGCGGCGATCTCGCCTGCCACGATGTCGGCGTTGATATTGTATGTTTCACCGTTTTCCCCCATGCCGGTAGGCGCGATCACAGGAATGAACCCGCTTTGCGTCAGAGAGACGATCAACTCCGCGTTCACGGTTTTCACTTTACCGACCAAGCCGATGTCAATAATCTCCGAGGGGGTGAACTGGGCTTTATCTTCGTTGAGATAATATTTTTCCGCCACCACGAGGTTGCCGTCCTTGCCGCTCAACCCCACGGCCTTGCCTCCGTGAAGATTGATCATGCCGACGATTTCCTTGTTCACCATGCCTACGAGCACCATCTCCACGATGTTCATGGTTTCCTGGTCCGTCACCCGCATGCCCTGGATGAATTTCGATTCCTTGCCGAGTTTTTTCAACAGCCCGCCTATCTGCGGACCGCCGCCGTGCACCACCACGGGATGCAGCCCGATGTATTTCATCATCAGCACGTCGCGGGCGAACTTGTCTTTCAGCCCCTCGTCCGTCATTGCATGCCCGCCGTATTTGATGACAATGGTCTTGTTGTAGAAGCGCCGGATGTACGGCAGAGCCTCCAGCAGAATATCCGCCCTGGCGATCGAGCTTTGAATATCTTTCATCTGTTTCTCCGTTTATAAAATATAGCGGCTGAGATCTTCGTCTTCGACGATGGTGTCGAGCTTTTCCTCGACATATTGCGCGTCGATGACGATTTTTTTCTCCTTCATATCCGGTGCGTCGAAAGAAATGGCCTCCAGGAGCGTCTCCATGATCGTGTAAAGACGCCTTGCACCTATGTTCTCGGTGCGCTCGTTGACGATGGCGGCTACCTCGGCAATCTGCTCGACCGCGTCGTCGGTGAAAGACAGGCTTATTTCTTCCGTAGCCATCATTTCCGTGTATTGCTTGATCAGCGCGTTTTTAGGCTCGGTCAGAATACGCACGAACTCCTCTTTGCCCAGCGAATCGAGTTCGACGCGGATCGGGAAGCGTCCCTGCATCTCCGGAATCAGATCCGACGGCTTTGTCCCCGAAAACGCGCCGGCGGCGATAAAGAGTATGTGGTCTGTCCTGACCATGCCATAGCGCGTGTTGACGTTCGATCCTTCGACGATGGGCAGCAGATCCCTTTGCACTCCTTCGCGCGAGACATCCGGGCCGTGCTGCGAATCAGAGCCGACAATCTTGTCTATTTCGTCGAGGAAAATAATGCCGGACTGCTCCACGCGATCCAGAGCGGCCTTCGTGACCTTATCCATATCGATAAGTTTCTGCGCTTCTTCGGCTGCCAGAATATCGAGCGCTTCCGGCACTTTGACGTGTCGTCTCTTTTTTTTCTGCGGCATGATGTTGCTGAGCATGTCTTTGATGTTGAGCCCCATATCCTCCATGCCGGCGGCGGAAAATATTTCAATCATGGGTCCGCTTCTGGCTTCGGACACTTCGAGCTCCACCATTCTTTCATCGAGATTGCCGTCCTTTAGAAGTTTGC
>JAAYKU010000301.1 GCA_012522275.1 Smithella sp. | reverse complement strand
TTCCCGCGGATGAACATCTGGAAACCAATGTGCCCGGAATTTTCGTAGCGGGCGACGGCACGGGCAAAAGCCGCGGCATTGTCGGAGCGGGTATCTCCGGCATTATCGCCGCGCGGGGCATCTCGCGGAAATATTTTTCGTAATACTGAAAACAAAAGAATGACTGTTTACCAACGGTCTCATCATTGCATTTACATTTATCATACAGGTTTCGGCCTGTGTCCGGTAATATCGGGCTTGTTCCCCCCGGCATAAGCCCGGGTTCGGGCCGGATGTTGATCCGGGGTATGCCCCGAAGGTCACACGTGCCGAACGACGACTGAAAAAGACCTGCTTTGTACGTCAATATTATTATGAGGCCGCCAATAAGTCATTTTTTCAGCTTTTGCCCCTGTCTTCCAGAGCCAGCCGGGCCTCTTCCTTCGATTGAAAAATATGCGGGGCGAGATTGCGCTTTTTCAGTCCGTCTCCCAGCTTCATTCTCAGAAATGCGCTGGTTGTGTAGCGTGTCACGTCGCTGTAATATTCGGAAACGACAAACTGAACCATCCTGATGTATTCGTCCTCCAGCTCCGGCAGGATGGAAAAGTTGTCATAGTTGACGATCGTCTTCACACGCCTGCCCAGCGGTGCGCAGATTTGCGAGACGCGCTCGCGGATCGCGTCGATATCGTTTTTGGTCTTGATGGCCAGACCTTCGAAATTGACATAAAAAATATTGGTGGCCGAATCGTAACTGAGGCGCTCATCGATGGGAATGCTCAAAAGATCGTCTTTGAGCCCCATCGGCACAGGCTTGAAAATCCTCTCGTCCATCAGGCGCGGGTTTTTGATGATCGGCCGGAAATCCATCTGGGCCAGGATGTCTTTTTCCAGATCCATACCCGGCGCGATTTCGATCAGCTCCACGCCCTCCGGCGTGAGCTGAAAGACACACCTTTCCGTGATGTAGTAAATCTGCTGGCTGCCCCGGCCGGCGGTTTTGCCGCTGAAGGTGATCTGCTCGACGTCGCGGATGATTTTTTTCGCGGCCCCTTCTTTGATGATTCTGAGTTTACCGTCTTGCACCGCTATCTGCAGGCCGCCGGAGGTAAACGTGCCGGCAAAGACAATTTTCTTCGCGTTTTGCGAAATATCTATGAAGCCGCCGCAGCCGGCCAGTTTAGTGCCGAAACGGCTGACGTTGACGTTGCCTTGGGCATCCATCTGCGCCATTCCCAGGCAGGCCAGATCCAGTCCGCCACCGTCATAGAAATCGAACTGCTGGTGCATGCTGATGAGGCAATCCATATTGGTGGCCATGCCGAAGTCGATGCCGCCGGCCGGGATGCCTCCGATTGTGCCTGCCTCCGCCGTCAGCGTCAGATAATTGAAGATGCCCTCCTCGTTGGCGACACCGGCCAGACCTTCCGGCACGCCGATGCCCAGATTGACTACCATGTTGGGGCTCAGCTCAAAAGCGGCCCGCCGGGCGATGATTTTGCGCTCATTCATCGGCAGCGGCTCCACGCTTGCCGATGGAATTTTAAACTCCCCGCTGAAAGCCGGGCTGTAGGCAGTGCCGAAAGTCTGCCAGTGATTTTCTGGTCTGGCCACGACCACGCAGTCCACCAGAATGCCCGGAATCTTGACCTGCCGGGGGTTGAGCGCGTGTCGGTCCGCGATTCTTTCTACCTGCACGATGACAAATCCGCCCGAGTTTTTCGCGGCCATTGCCAGGGGCAGCACCTCCAGCACCAGAGGTTCTTTTTCCATGGTGATATTGCCGTCCATATCCGCCGTCGTGCCGCGTAGAAATGCCACATGAATCGGCATGGTCTTGTAGGCCAGATACTCCTTGCCGTCAAAGGTGATCAGCTCCACCATGTCTTTTGTGGTTGCGGCATTGACCTTGCCGCCGCCTAGTCGCGGGTCCACATAAGTACCCAGGCCCACGGTGGAAATGGTGCGCGGATTGTGCTTGGCGATGTCGCGGTACATGTGCGTGATCACGCCTTGCGGGAAATTGTAGCATTCAATTTTTCCCGCCAGCGCCAGCTTCTGCAGACCGGGTGCCAGGCCCAGGTGGCCGGCAATCACCCGCTTGAGCAGGCCGTCGTGCGCCAGGCGCGTCATGCCTTTTTCCCGGCTGTCGCCGATACCGGCGGCGAAAATCAGTGTGAGATCTTTCGGCTCGCCCGTGCTCACGAATCTGTGCTCCAGCCCCGCCAGAAGCTCCTCGGGGGAGTAGCCCACAAAACCGTCGATGGCCAGCGTGTCGCCGTCGCGGATGACACGGATGGCGTCGTCCAGAGAGACGACCTTGCCGCGCTTCATGCCGGCGCGAATGTCGGCGATGACGGGACTGACAATGTGTTTTTCACCCATGGATAATCTCCCTCGCGTTGGATCAGGCGGTCATGGTTCCGCCGTCCACATAAATGGTAATGCCCGTGATATAGGACGCGGCATCCGAGGCCAGAAAGAGCACCGCCCCGACAATATCTTCCGGTTCGGCAATCTTGCCTTTGGGGATGAGCTTGCAGATGATCTGCTCTAGCTCCGGATTGGACCAGATGGGTTTGCTGAAATCGGTCCGCGTGAAGCCGGGAGCCACCGCGTTGACGTTGATGCCCAGTTGCGCCCATTCCTTGGCCATGGAGCGCGTCAGGTGCTTGAGCGCGGCCTTGCTCGCTCCGTAGGCGGCCATCCCCGCCTCGGCCTTGTCCGCTCCGACCGTGGTGATATTGATGATTTTCCCGCCCTTTTGCTCGATCATCTTCGGGACCACCATGCGGCTCAAAAGCCAGACTGCCTTGACGTTGGTATGGAAAATTTTATCCCAGCCGTCCTCGCGGAGATCGCGAAGCCCTCTGAGGTAGCTGCGCGCGGCGTTATTGACAAGGATGTCGATACGGCCGAATTCCGCAATGGCCGCCGCAACCAGATTTTCCAGCTGTTCGTTGACCATGATATCCGTGACCACAGGCAGGGCCTTGCCGCCGCTTTTACGGATTTCTTCCGCGACAGCATCAATTTCCGCCTTTGTCC
>JAAYKU010000300.1 GCA_012522275.1 Smithella sp. | reverse complement strand
TCAACTTTTCTTGACCCATTTTTCCCTCCTTTAAAATTGTCTTTAAAAGCAAATAAACATTCCCGTCCGGACCGGACGGCCGGAACAGACACAAACCAAAAGGTTTTGTACTACAAGATGTATGCCACTGAAATAATCTGCGCGATAGCAACAAAGGGAAAAGAAATCGGCAATGATAAAATGTGCGGGCTGAAGACGGCCGGCCGGCCGATGGCGGGTAAAGGGCCTGCACCCCGGGTGATGGGCCATAGGCAACAGGCAATAGGATTAATCTAATGGCTAGCGGCTCGCAGCTTTCAGATGGAAAAGAAGCGGCAAATAATGAATAACAAGTGATAAGTGGGGTTTCATTGCGACGGGAAGATCAGGATGAAGACAGGTGAGCTTTTGAAAAATTTGTACAAGCATCGTCACACCTCTGTCTTCAACACCGGGCGAAAGCGCTCAAAAAAATACTTCCGTACTTTGTGTGGACTCGCTAAAAATCCATAAAAAAAGCATGAAATACCACCGGCAACCCATCTCCATAGTATCACTTTAGTATCATAACGGTATCATCGAGGCTCGTTCATTGAAACATATTTGAGACTGCTGTCCGGGGGAAAAGTATGGAGCAGGGCTCAACCGCCTTTTAAAACAGCATACTGGAGACCACTATACAAAAGCTGTGAGCTGGCACACGTTATGCAAAAGATGGCACTGATTTGATGCGCCTCAGCAATTGAGCCGCAGGCCGATCAAAAGCCTCTATCAGTATAACCGGACAGCGCTGTTGCCCAGTGCAGCAGCAACTAATTTCATACAGGGGGATTTATGAAAAAAACTGCTTTAAAATTCTGTATTTTCGCGATTGCTCTCACTGTTTCCGTCCTTGGAGCGTCACTGGCTTTTAGTGCCGACACGTCCTGCAAGACAAAATACCCCATTATTTTAGCCCACGGCATGGGCTTTACGCCCACACCCGCGTCGCCGCACAGCTTTCCCGGCATTGTCGAGGCGCTGAAGGCCTGCGGAGCAACGGTTTACTACACGACCGTACCTGCGCTGCATACCAACGCGGTCAAGTCAGCCACCTTCAAACAGCAGTTCATGGCGATCAAGGCGGTTGACGGCTCGGCTAAATTCAATATCATGGGGCATTCACAAGGCGGCCTTTATACCCGCTACGCAATATCCAACCTGGGGATCGCTCCCTACGTGGCGAGCCTGACCACCGCCGCCTCCCCTCACCGTGGATCATTTATCGGCACGGTGCTTTTGACGATAACGGACGTTTTCCCTGTTTTGAAGCCTCTGATGGAAGGCTTCGCCATGTTCCCCGGCGATCAGACTTATGCGGAACAAAATGAAAGGGAACTGACCATCAATTACATGACCAAAGTTTTCAACCCCAATACTCCGGACATGAAAGGCGTTTATTACCAGAGCTTCGCAGTCGCCTTCCGTCAGTACAGTATCATCCGCACAGTTGCCGATCAGCTGGCTATGTTTGTGAAAATGATTGCCGGCAATCAGACTGAACCTACCGTGGAAGAGGCGGCGCTGGCACTTTATGATATGATGGAAAGCACGGCCGCTATGTCCTTTTACATGGGCGGCGGCATCGGCGACGGTCTGGTGCAGGAATCATCCGCCCGCTGGGGAACTTATCTGGGCTGCGAAAAGGGATCCATTTTTTCCAGAGGCATCAACCATCTTGACGCAGTCAATATGCAGCTTCGCGGCCAGGTATGGGACGCCAAGGCATATTGGGTCAATCTAGCCAAAAGTCTGAAGAAAAAAGGATATTGATTTCAGCGAATATTTTCCTCACGGGAAAATAAGGCAGGAAAAGGGGGGATAAAGGGGATAGAAGCCTATCCCCTTTTCCTATTTTATGGACATATGCAGGCCGTCTTGAAAAAAATATTTGGCAGGCTGCTGCCTGCGGACTTACTGTGAAATATCCCTTTTAAGATAAAATCCGGCATCAGAAGATGAAAAGAATAATAATTATAGCGCTCGTATTGATTGCTCTTGTTGCGCTTATCGCCTGGCGGTTTAACACGCCGGCGGGCAACCCCGGCAGCCATCATACACAAGAAAATTATATCTTCGACAAATCGTTTGACGCGCAAAAAGTCCTTATTCCCGACGGGGACAATCCCTACCTGGCCAAAGACGCGGTCAACGCCCGGGCGCTGGAACTTTTTCACCGGCTGGACGAGCTATATTCACCTTCATCCGGTGGCTTGTCCGCTCATTACGAATATGCCGGGCGCTATTTTAACGAGAATTTTAACGAAACCGACGCTCGCGTTTTGTCTGAAGCTTATAAAAAATATTTCTCCTGCCAGACCAGATTGTTCCATGATCGCCACTTCGATCCGAAAATCACCGGGTTTGAGGATATGCTGAAGCTGCTCTACGATGTACAATCTTTCCGCCGCGAGAGCATGGGCGCGCAAACCGCAGATGCCCTCTGCGGCGCAGAGGTCAAGGAAATGGAATATATTTTAAGGCGCGAAATGATTATCACCGATGAGTCGCTTTTCGGCGCAGAAAAAGAAAAACGTCTGGCCAGCCTCAAAAGTGATATGTGGGAAGGACAGGATATCGCTTTGGGAGAAGATGACAATGCCTACAACCTCTATCAGCTCAAGATGCAGCTTTACTCGAAAGACCTGAGCATGCTGGCGGAAAAAGAACGCGCACTCAAAATCAAGGAAATTCGCCGGGAATTTTTCACAAAAGAGCAGATCGAGAAACTGAACGAGACGGACTCCCTGATCGCGAGAGAGCGTGAAACACTCCGACTGTACCGACAGGCGGAAAAGAAAATAAAAAGCGCGCCGGATCTGCCACCGGAAGTCCGCGCACAGAAGATCCATGCTCTGCAGGATGAGCATTTCGGCGACCAGGCAGATGCCTTCCGGCGCGCCGAGTCCATTGAGCACGGCCTGAAAAAAGAATAAAACCTCCGGCCTTCCCCAAACCGGAGACGGGAATCAGGGGAGTAATTGATATGCGCAAAAGCACAATAATCACGGCGGCCGTCTTTGTCCTGGCGGCGATTACCGTCCTTGTTTTATACTATGCCTTCAAAAGCGCGCCCGGCGACCGGGACACGGGCAAATTCTATCACGCCGGCAGCGGCTCGAGCGAGCCTTCCGGCACTTGGAAAAATGTTTCAGCCGAAGAGATGGGAAAATTTTTCGCACCGGCACCTGATTTCAAAAACGGTGAGCCGGGTAAAGCATTTGCCGTGTCCGTCGTCAATGCCGACACGCTGCACTTTTTCCGTTTTCTTGACAAGATGTTTGAGGACGCGGCCGATATCGAAGAGTGCCTTGGCAGGGCCGATCCGTATCTTTCTTCTGTTTTACCTCCCTTCCAGGCTCGCCAGATGCTGGAGATGTACAAAACGTATCTCGATTATCAACTCCAGATGCAGGAAAATATGAAACACTGGTATATCACCGGTTCCACGGCGGAGGCGCTGGATAATCTTGCGCGTATCCGTGAGTTCAGGCGTTCTTTCTTCGGAGTGGAAAACGCGGATGTTATTTTTGGCGCCAGCGAAAAGGCGGACGAATACACTATTCGACGCCGGATGATTCTGGACGACCAGGGCATGTTCGGTTATGAAAAAGAGCGTCGGATGCGCGCCCTCAACGAAGCAATGTGGGGAAGCCAAACCATGCCTTATGACGAAAACCTCACCTCTTATGCACGCTACCAGGAAAAACTCAGCCTCTACAGCAAGGATCTGGCAGACGCGCTCACCACGGCGGAAACAGAAGCGATACTCGACGAAATCCGCCGTCAAACCTTCACGCCCGAAGAACTTCACCGCATGGACGAAGCAAGAGACACTCAGGCGCGTGAAGCGGCAGTGAAAGAAGACTATCACGCACGCAGACAGGAAATAATATATTCCAACCTTG
>JAAYKU010000049.1 GCA_012522275.1 Smithella sp. | reverse complement strand
TTTGCGTCCAGCGCGCCCAGGCTTTTGAGGAGCTCCTGTGCCGAGCTTCTGGCCGCCTCAGGCGGGAGATCAAGCCATGAGAGCATGCCCGGGTCTTTCACGCCCCAGGCGGCCAGCTCCAAAATAAGCTGCGACAGGTCGGAGGTAGTTATTTCCGGCGGCGCGAAAGGCATCAGTGTCGCGAAGGTGTGACGGCTGTAAAGACGGTAACATACGCCGGGGCCCAGCCGGCCGGCGCGCCCCGCCCGCTGCTTTGCGGCTGCCTGCGAAACGGAAACAGTGACCAGACGGTTCATGCCGGTTGCCGGATCGTGTTCGAGTCTTCTGGTCAGTCCGCTGTCGATCACCACGCGGATGCCTTCGATGGTCAGGCTCGTCTCGGCGATGTTGGTAGCCAGAACGATCTTACGCTGTGCGGAGGGAAGGATTGCCCGCTCCTGCTCCTCAAAAGGCAGGTCACCGTAAAGAGGATGCAGCGAAACACCCTGCATCAGTTGTTTATCGCCGTTTTCTGCAAGGGCGTTTTGCAGTGCGCGGATTTCGCCCGCACCCGGCAAAAAGACAAGAATCCCGCCGTTTGTTTCTCTGAGGGCCTGATGGATTGCATGCGTCAGGCGCGCGGTCAGAGGCCGGTCCGGCGCGTCCCCGAAGTAGCGTTCTTCGACTCGATAGGCTTTCCCCTGTGCGCTGATGACGGGCGCCCCGTCCAGCAGTCCGGCCACCGGCGCGGCGTCGAGCGTGGCGGACATGATCAGAATTTTGAGGTCTTTGTTGAGCTCGCGGCGGATGTCGAGGCAATGCGCAAGCGCCAGATCGCTGTGGATGCTGCGTTCATGGAATTCATCAAAGATGACCATGGCGACGCTGTCCAAAGCGGGGTTGCTTTGAATTCGCCTGGCAAGGATCCCTTCGGTCATAACTTCAATGCGTGTGCTTTTCGAAACACGTGACTCGAAGCGGATGGAATAGCCGATTGTGCCGCCCGGCTCTTCGTCCAGGTTGCGCGCCATCCAGCGGGCGGCGGCCACAGCCGCGATCCGCCGCGGCTCGAGCATGAGGATGCGGCCCCGGTCCGGCTCGACGGCCTTGAGAAGCGCCGGCGGAACGCGGGTTGTTTTTCCGGAGCCGGGCGGCGCCTGAAGAATGACGGCGGGGTGTCTGCTGAAGGCATCGGTGAGCTTCGGGATAATCTCGTCTATAGGGTAGGCGGGTACGGCCTTCCCGTCGGCGCTTGTGTTTTTCATGACGCGAATATAGGGAAAGCGGACATTTATGTCAATACGCTCATGCCGGCAGGCGGTGATTCGCCTGCCGGGCCGCCGAATTGACAAGCAGGTGATTTTTCCCTATACTCGTGAAGGTTTGTCCGGCGGAAAGGGGCTTTTGTTTTTCATACAAACTCAAGGAAAGGTGGTGTCGGCCATGTTTAAAAAACTGTTTATCGCCATCGGGTCAGTGATCGCGCTGGCCGTTGTTTTATTGATCATTGCGGGTGTGATTGTTTATGTCAAGGTGGACAAGGCATTTATCGCCGCGCAGATGTCGCGGGCGCTCAACCGCCAGGTCAGTATCGAGAAAATCGATGTGAGCATATTTTCCGTTCTTTCGGGAATCGAAACAGGCAATGTCACGATTTCGAATTTCAAAACTCCTGCCGAGCTCGATGCCCTGCAGAGCAAGCCGGTGGCCGCGGGCGATGTTTTTGCCTCGATAGAGGCATTTAGGTTCAAAGTTAAAATAAAGCCCCTGCTGAAACGTCAGATCGAGCTTGGGGAACTTGTTTTATACAGGCCGGTGGTCAATCTGTCGAAAAACAAAGAGGGTGTGATGAATATCGACGATCTGATCAAATCCGGAAAACCGGCCGGTCAGGAGGCGGAAGATAAAAAGCCCGCAAAGCCCCTTCGTGCGGATGATATCCCCGTGGCGGTTTCCGTAGGCGAGATCGGCATGAAAGACGCCACGGTCAATTACTATGACGGCGTGTATGATCAGACAATCCAGATTTACGGACTTACCGCACTGATCCACGATATCCGCATCGACCCCAAAGACCTGTTAAAAAACGACGAGGCCGAGTTGAAGCTGAACCTGTCAGCCAGATCGGTCGGTCCGATGAAATCCGGCAGCGTACGAACTTTCGATATAACTGTGGGTGTGACGGGAAAAGTGATTCCGTTTGATACAGCCACGCGCCTGCTGGAGCCGGAGGCCATTTTGCATATCACTTTGCCCGAAGGCGAACTGACCGGCCTGCAGATATTTAACGCTCTTGCCGCTGTGCCACTTTTGGGAGACTATCTGGGGCCCTACATCGGTTTTCTGAAAGACACGCAAAGTTGGAAGGATTCGGACCAAAGCAGGATGGACCTTCGCTACAAAGCATCACTGGTGGAAATTACCAACGGCCGGCTCGCGCTTAAAGACGCGGACCTCTCTTTTGACGGCTCGACGAATCTTCAGACGAAGGCCGTCGATATGAATCTTGATCTGATGCTGCCGGAGGAAATCAACGAGCCGGTGCGCAAACTGCTGGCCCGGAAGATAGACGCTTCCATCAAAAACCCTGAAGTAAAAAAATATGTAGAGCCCGAAAAGCTTGCCGATATCGCGATGAGGCCGCTGCTCAATCAGGACGGACGTATTGAACTTGTGGCAGCAGTGGGCGGCACGACTCAAAAGCCCGCAGTGAAGCTCACACGTCCTCGGCTGGCGACGCTCGAGAGCTTTGTCCAGGAAAATGCCGGCAGCATCGTGCTTGAGGTCGGCAAGGAGGCGGCCGGAAAGCTGCTCAAGGAGGATCAGCAGAAAATTATCGACCGGGTGGAAGGTTTGTTCAAAAATAAATAAAGGAGAATTATTATGGCTAAATTCATCGATCTGTCTGTAACCATAGAAAGCGGACTGCCATGCGATCCGCCGGCGATGATTCCGAAGATTACGTATGTGGATCACGCGCTGGGCGCCGAAAGCATGAAAGCATTTTATCCGGGGCTGACTGCATCGGACCTGCCCGGCGGACTGGGCTGGGCGGTGGAATTGATGGAGCTATCCACTCATTGCGGCACACACATGGACGCGCCGTGGCATTTTCACCCCACGCAGGACCAGGGCAAAGCGGCAATGACAATTGACGAGTTTCCGCTGGAATGGGGTGTGGCCAACGGCGTGAAGCTGGATTTTTCCGATCTGCCCCATGGTCACTATATCACGGTTGAAGACGTGAAGTTCAGGCTGGAAAAAATCGGCCACAAGCTGGGGCCGGGCGATGCGTTTTTAGCGCAAAGCGGCGCCGCGCCTCACTGGGGCAGTGCAGATTATCTGATGAAGGGCTGCGGCTTCGGACGCGAGGCCACATTGTGGATTCTTGATCAGGGGGTGCATGTGGTCGGCACGGATGCGTGGAGCTGGGATCGTCCACTTTCCTTTCAGGCCGAAGACTACGGCCGGACAAAGGATGCCTCGCTTGTCTGGGAGGGGCATTTTGCCGGCATTGAAAAAGGCTATTTCCAGATAGAAAAACTTACCAATCTCGATTTATTGCCCGCCACGGGATTCAGGTTTTACTGCTTCCCGGTTAAAATAAAAGGGGCAAGCGCGGGCTGGATCAGGGCTGTGGCGGAAATTGCCTAAACGGCCGGATCATTTTTGCTGTCCATCCAGTTCTTTCCACCCAGAATTCTGGCCGTCAGCATGCCCGAGACATTGTCGCCCACGGCATTGACCATCGTGGCCGGTGCGTCCACCAGTGTGCCGATCATGGTGATCAGCGGGAAGGCTTCAGGGGGAAATCCGTACAAAGACAGGATCAAAAGCTCTCCAATCGTGCCTCCGCCGGGGATGCCGCTTACGACCA
>JAAYKU010000048.1 GCA_012522275.1 Smithella sp. | reverse complement strand
GGCAGGTACTGTGTGATCATCCGGGCGTAGCCCAGGCGCTTCATGCCCGCCGCGGCCAGAACAACTCCGGTGAGATTTTCCGTTTCTATTTTTTTCAGGCGCGTGTCGATGTTGCCGCGCAGGCCGACAATATCCAAGTCCGGCATGAAGGCCTTGAGCTGCGCGGAGCGCCTTTGCGAACCTGTACCGATTCTCGAGCCTTTGGGCATATGCTCGAATTTGATTCCGCCGCGGGTGACAAGAACATCCCGCGCATCCTCGCGCTTCAAGACAGCCGGAAAGACCAGTCCGCCCGGCACTTCCCCCGGCACGTCTTTCATGCTGTGGACGGCAAGGTCAATATCCCCCGCCAGCAGGGCCTCTTCCACTTCCTTGACAAACACCCCCTGGCCGCCGATCTGCAAAAGCGACACGTCCTGCATGATGTCGCCGCTGGTTTTGATGACGCAAATCTCCACCTCGATGCCGGAAGCGACTTTCTTCAACTCGTCGGCCACCATATTGGTCTGCGCCAAGGCCAGCTTACTGCCTCTTGTTCCTATTTTAATTTTCATATTCATCCTGTCTGATTTTCCCTTCGCCTTTGCCCACTGTCTGCGGTCGTCACCCGACGGCATATTGAGGAAAAGAAATATTTTCACTTCGGCAGGCTCAATGCCCGGCTTTTTACACTTTCATTTTTCAGTCATCCAGTTTGAAAAGCTGCCGGGCGGCAGCGACGATATCCTGCGAGCGTGTTTCGACGCTTTCTTCTTTCATCGCCGTCACCGGACCGTGCAGAATCTTGTTTACGATGCCGTTGACCAGCGCTTCAACTTTTTCACGATCGCCTCCGTCGAGCGCCCCCAGCCAGTTTCCTGCTTTTTCCATTTCACGGCCCACGATCCCCTCCGCCTTGCGGCGCAAAGACACAATGGTGGGCACAGCTTCAAGCTGCCTGAGCCAGTCCGCGTAATTGACGACTTCCTGTGTCACAATCGCCTCCGCTTTGATCGCCTCGCGTTTGCGGTTTTTGATGTTTTCATCGACAATGCCCTGCAGATCGTCAATGTTGTACAAAAAGACGTTCTCGATGCCGCCGCAGGCCGGGTCTATGTCGCGCGGCACGGCTATGTCGATCAAAAACAGCAGGCGGTTTTTACGCCTGCGCAGACAACGGGCCACCATCTGCTGTGTAATGACATAGGAGGGTGAACCGGTTGAGCTGATTACAATATCGGCATCGTCAAGCGCTTCGTCAAGGGCATCGAGCCCCACGGCCCGGCCGTGGAATTGTTCCGCCAGCGCCGCGGCCTGCGGCGCAGAGCGGTTGGCCACGGTAATCTGTTCAACCCCGTTGCCGGCCAGATGCGTGCAGGCAAGCTGTGCCATCTCGCCCGCCCCGATTACCAGAAGTTTTTTTCCGGCCAGCGTCCCGAAGATTTTCCCGGCCAGCTCCACGGCGGCAAAACTCACCGACACGGGGTTTGCCGCAATGCCTGTTTCCGTGCGTACCCGCTTGGCCGTGCGAAAGGCCCGGTGCATCAGGCGGTTGAGCGCCACGCCGGTTGCGTTTTCCGCCAGAGACTGGCGGTAGGCATCTTTCACCTGACCGAGAATCTGCGCCTCGCCCATAACCAGTGAATCGAGGCTTGCCGCCACGCGAAACAAATGCCGTATGGCCTCTTCCCCCTCGCGGGCGTAGAGGCACTTTTCTGCGTCGTCGCCGCTTAAGGCGCCCAGGCGGACAAGATAGTCTTTCAATGACGAAAGGGCCGGCGAGCCTTCCTCTACCTTCGCGACAATCTCCACACGGTTGCAGGTGGAAAGGTACAGTGCTTCGGACACTCCGTCGATTTTCAGAAGCTCGCCCGGCAGGTGCGTCATTTCCTGACATCCGGCAAAAAGCCTCTCGCGCACGTCCAGCGGCGCGGTTTTATGGTTTAATCCGACAAGTACAATCATAATCAAATGAAACTGTGCATGCTCGGCAGACAAAAACGGACTGCCACTGCGGACACGGCAAACAGCATGAATATTAAAACGGACAGGGCCGCCATCCGGACACCTCCCCACCCGATGGCCAGGCGCTGATGCAGCAAAAAGCCGTAGGCGACCCAGACGGCAAACGACCAGACGACCCTGGGATCGGACAGCCAGGCGCCTTCCCAGACAAAAACGGCATAAACAGTGCCTGTGACCACCCCGGCGGTCAAAAGCACAAAGCCCCACATAAGCCCGATGAAGTTAATTTTGTCCAGATCCCCCAAAGAGGGCAGAAGTTTGCTCATCTTTGCCCGCTTTTTGCTTTTGATCAGACGGTTTTGCATCAGGAACATGGCGCCCGCCGCGGAAGCCAGTACAAACAGGGCCTCACCGGCAATCGATAAAACCAGATGCAGCGTGGTGAGGCCTCCTTTCCACTCGGGTGGAACGAGGCTCCTGTTGGGGGCCAGGCCGGCGGCCGCAATAAGCAGCAGCAGGATCAGCGGGGCGACAAACACGCCCAGAACACGTGTTTTTGTTTTAAGCTGAAATCCCAGATAAATGCCTGCCGTCGCCCAGGCATAAAAGGCCAGAAAATGACGCGACCCGAATTGATCCCATCCCGCCCAGTTGACTGCCGCCACGACCAGATTCACCGTCAGAAAGCCGAAGGCCGCCGTCAGAATCCAGGTGGAGATTTTCGCGACCAGGACTCTTTTGGCGAAAATTGAAAGCAGGTATCCGGCAACGGCCAGAGCCGTGCAGGTAAGCGCCTGAACAAGAAAAACAGTTTCAGTTCCGCTCAAGGCTCACCTCCCGCCCTGTGATGGAACGGACAATCTCTTTCACCCGACTTTCGTCTGCCTGGCGAATGGCGTCGAGCAGCCCCGCGGCCATCAGCTCGTCGAACCACCTGCGCCCCGTTTGGGTGTTCTTTTCCATGCCGGCCCTCAACTGCCCTAAAATGTCGGTAAGCACGCCATATTCCTGCGTATAAGTCTTTTCCAGCTCTTCTCGAAGATAACGCGCCAGCGCCGGTGAACTGCCACCCGTGCCGCAGGCGATGGTCAGATCGCCGCGCTCGACCACGGAGGGCAAAATGAAATCGCACTTTTGCGGGTCATCCGCAATGTTGACAAGAATACCCCTGCTTTTCGCATCATGTGATACCCGCTCGTTGATCTTTTCGTCATCGGTGGCTCCGATCACCAGGCACGCTCCGTAAAGATATTCCGCGGCGTAGTCATCGTCAATATGCTCGAGGAGGTTTTGTTTTTTGAGGGATGCCAGCTCTTCGGCAAGGCCCGGGCTCACGACGATGACCTTCGCCCCGCAATCCAGAAGCCTGGCCGCTTTACGCGCCGCCACTTCACCGCCTCCGACGATGACGCATTTTTTCCCGCGAATGTCCAAAAAAACAGGATAATATTTCAAAATTTTCCTTTCAAGGCGCCGCGTTGGCTGCCTGCGGCGTCAGTGGGGCACGCTATCACGAAGAATTGCAAAATTCAAGATGCGGATTGCCGGGCACACACGGTCATCCGATTGAATTAAAAGAACAATCAGCTGGACAATACCTCTTGAGAAATAAATTCTCCCCGCATCCCCCCACCGTACGCGAACGTCCTTTTGTTTTGTTTATCAAACTCACAAAAAACATCCGTTAACGATTCTCTCCCCGATAACAGGAGAATAATATGAATGCGGCAGTGCTTTTGGAAATCGCAGTGGTTTTCTTTTTTTTGGTTTATCGCCTTTATGCCTGGTTTATCGCGCAAGTATCCGGCGAAAACGATACGACACGATGCAACGCCGACGCCTTTACCGACACCGAAAGGAGGCGATTAATGTGGGCGTTACCGCCACTTGACCGCACCGAAACCGGTGTCGCCCAGCCAGGTGTAAAACAGGCTGACGACTCCTGCCTTCTGATAGGCGTTTTCGCGATCTGGGTAACTGGCAT
>JAAYKU010000003.1 GCA_012522275.1 Smithella sp. | reverse complement strand
TCGAAGAACTTCAAAAAAGGATCGGCTACACTTTCCGCAACCCGCAACTGCTGGAGACTTCTTTGACGCACAAGTCTTA
This sequence comes from Smithella sp., assembly GCA_012522275.1. Lineage (GTDB taxonomy): Bacteria > Desulfobacterota > Syntrophia > Syntrophales > Smithellaceae > UBA8904. Next base: position 2,303 of record JAAYKU010000003.1, on the reverse strand, counting down.
TATCAACGAAAACCCTCGCTCCGACGCTGCGGATAATGAAAGAATGGAGTTTTTAGGCGATGCGGTGCTCGGCCTGTGCATAAGCGACCTTTTGATGAAAAAGCATGTCGATTTAGACGAAGGCGACCTTTCCCAGATCCGCGCGCTTCTGGTCAAAGAAAAGCCTCTGGCGGATATGGCCACCATGCTCGGCCTGGGCGAGTATCTGCTTTTAGGCCGGGGCGAGGAAAATTCCGGCGGGCGTCAAAAGGAATCGCTGCTGGCCAACGCCTTCGAGGCTCTCATTGCCGCAGTTTACCTCGATTCGACCTACAGCAGGGCCAGAACATTTATCAGGAGACTGATGACTCCAATGATCGAGGATAAAGCCCTGCCTGCACAATGTGAGGATTTCAAAACGCTGCTGCAGGAGCTTTGCCATAAAAAATATAAATCCCCCCCTGTTTACACTCTGCTTTCTGAAAGCGGCCCGGATCACGACAAGACGTTTGAGGTAGAGGTAAGCGCCGGTGATTTCATCCGCCGGACCGGCCGGGGGAAAAGCAAAAAAGAGGCGCAAAAACAGGCGGCGCAAAAGGCGTGGGAATATCTGCAGCATGAAAACGATTCCTGAAAACGGCCGGGCGGAAAACCCGCTTATCATACCTGTATTCATCATGAACGCAGGATGCCCGAACCTGTGCATCTTCTGCAACGAGAGAATCGCGGCAGGCAATTTCACCACGCAGATCACACAAAGTTTTTTCGATTCCCAGATCGCCGCTTATCTGAGCTGGAACAAAGACAAGTCCCGGCGCGTGGAAATAGCCTTTTACGGCGGCAACTTCACCGGCCTGCCCCCCGACTGCCAGGCACGACTTTTGTCCTGGGCCGGAAAATATATCCGTGACAAAGCGGCCCATGCCATACGGATCTCCACCAGGCCTGATTACATCGACCGCGAAACGCTGGACTTTTTGCAATCCCGCTTTGTCCGGACGGTTGAAATAGGCGTGCAGTCGTTCAACGACGACGTGCTTCGCCTCGCTTGCCGCGGCCATGACGCGACCAGCGCGCGCCTGGCCGTTCGGCTGCTCAAGGAAAATGGTTTTGAAACCGGCATCCATCTGATGGCCGGCCTGCCGGGCGACACAAAGGAGAGTTTTGCACAAACGCTGCAAGTGGCCGCATCTGTTAAACCCGATACCGCCCGTATCCATCCGGTACTGGTTTTCAAAGACACGCCCCTTGCACGCCAGTGGCAGGCGGGCCGTTACCGGCCCTTGTCTGTGGAAGAAGCGCTCGACTGGTGCACCATGGCATGGGAGGCGCTCGTGCCGGCAGGCATCCGCATCATCCGCTTCGGGCTCCAGATGACGCCGGAAATGAGCGAGGCGGGGGCTGTGCTTGCCGGTCCCGTGCACCCGTCCCTGGGCAGCCTGGTTCATGCGGCCGTTTTTTATTCAGCCGCGCTGAAATTACTGAAGAATGTGCCGCCGCAGACCAGGCGTTTGCATTTTCTGGTCCATCCGCGCGACCTGTCACGTTTTCGCGGCTATCGCAACGAAAACACACGGGCAATAAAAAAGCTTTACCCGGATGCGGAAATAGTTATAGATTCCGGCCCCGGCGCGATGTGTGGAAGGTTGACCGCCGCCACGGAAACGGCAGGACCTTTTTCGGTGAACATTGCGGGATTTCATTGAGTCATTGGAGAAAATACGTGTACAGATCCGGTTTCATCGCCATCATCGGACGGCCCAACGTGGGCAAGTCCACATTTTTTAACGCGGTCATCGGCGACAAAATATCCATCGTCACCGCCAGGCCGCAGACAACGCGCAACCGCATCACGGGTATAAAAAATTTCCCCGACGCACAGATGATCTTTCTGGATACACCCGGCATACACCGGGCGAAAACCCCGCTCAACCGCGCCATGGTGCAGGCGGCGAAGGAAACCATCGGCGACGCGGATGTGCTTCTGGTCATGGCCGATGCAACCACACGGACGGACGAGGAGAACTTTTTTCTCACGGAAGCGCTGTCCGGAGTCAAAGCACCTGTGTTTCTGGCCATCAACAAAATTGACCGCATCGAAAAGCCGCTGCTCCTGCCGATGATTGACAAGCTGAACAGGCTGCACCACTTTGCCGGCATTTTCCCTGTTTCGTCACTGAAGGGCGAGGGCCTGGACCGGCTGGTCGGGTGTCTGAAGGACGCTTTGCCGGAAGGGCCGCAACTGTTCCCGGACGATATCACGACAGACGCCACGGAGCGCTTCATCGCGGGAGAATTTATACGCGAGCGGATCACCGTCCTGA
>JAAYKU010000299.1 GCA_012522275.1 Smithella sp. | reverse complement strand
GGGGTAATGAGCTTCTCGGGCATGTCGTGGGGGCCGGAAAAAGTGTGACACGTTCCTAACTGAAAAGGTTAGGCACAAGGTCGAAAATTATTGAGGAATGAAAGGAGCCTCGAAAACCTTGTAGAACTGATATTCCGACAGGTGGAATGATGGGGTAACGCCCTGAAACGCCTGCTTCAAAACTGCGGCGTGCCATAACCGGGTAATGACGGATATGGTACGAAGCCCGCGGGAGTCGGCGGAAAATTGCCCAAACAGGACGGAAACGTCGCTGTGGAAAGCGGTTTGGAGGCAGATCGTGCAGTCTATACGCCGGAAGTCTACAAAATACCTATGGTCAGAATGTCATAACGACTGACGAACCCCCGAATGTACGGGTCTAAAAAGCGCTGCGGCAGAAATGCCGCATTCCGAATACGGAAGTATGTGAGGTTGAGTAAGAATTTTTACTATGAAAGACCTTGCGGTGTTACAGGTACCGCCAAGCATACAGGCTCAGAGGGGCACCTAAGGGTATATGAACAGATAGGAATATTGGAACGTGGAAAAGTCGGAATGTGGAGCCTTGTTATGGGCTGTGAAGCATTGACGGGGAAAGCAGTGATGTATAACCTGCCTTAATCCGACCGAGAGCGCAGCCATAGTACCTGTGAAGCGGTGATAACAAGCCGTGGAGGGATAGGCTGTAGTCGTTGATAATGAAATACGAACAATTACACTTGTTTCAGAGGTTCGAGTATGACTAAGAAAGGCGAAATCCATATTTAGTGAGGAGAACGCCGACTTTGACCAATGAGAAAAGACCGCTAAAAAGGCAAAAACTCCGTAACGCCGAATACTACAACATGCAGCAAACCTTTGATGAACTGTACGCTGATTCCAAGAAAAGCGCCGTGTTTACAGGTCTCATGGAGATTATCTCCAGTGAGGAAAATATACGGCTGGCGCACAGGAATATGCGGAAAAATCAAGGGAGTAAAACGGTGGGAGTAGACGACAAAAGCATTAAAGACCTAAACAGCTTTTCCGAGCAAGCGCTTACGGCGCATGTGCAAAAGAGGCTGGCATGGTACATTCCAAATCAGGTTCGCAGGGTTGAAATACCTAAAGATAACGGCAAGATGCGCCCCTTAGGTATTCCGACCATTATGGACAGGCTTATTCAGCAATGCGTACTCCAAGTACTTGAACCCATTTGCGAGGCGAAATTTCATGAGCGTTCTAATGGCTTCCGCCCTGACCACAGTGCAGAAAACGCCATTGCCCAAGCGGAAAGAATGATACAAAACGTCGGGCTTCACTATGTTGTGGACATTGACATCAAGTCATTCTTTGACAACGTGAATCATGGAAAGCTGCTGAAACAGATGTGGGCTTTAGGCATCAGGGACAAAAAGCTGCTTTCGATTATCTCAGCCATGCTGAAAGCGGAAGTCGCTGGAATCGGCTTCCCTGAAAAAGGTACGCCGCAAGGCGGGATTATCTCGCCGCTCCTGTCCAACATTGTGCTTAATGAATTTGACTGGTGGTTAGCCAGTCAGTGGGAGAATATGCCGACAAAACGCAACTATATCCATCGTTATTACAAAAACGGCACTCCCGATAGAAGCAGCACAGTGCGAACTCTGCGCAACTATTCAAACCTAAAGGAATGCTACTTTGTCCGTTACGCCGATGACTTTAAGATATTCTGTCGCAAGCGAAGCGACGCGGTGAAACTCTTTGAAGCGACAAAATTGTGGCTGTGGGAGCGTTTGGGATTGGAAATCAGCGAAGAAAAATCAAAGATTATCAATCTGAAACGTCACTACTCCGAATTTCTTGGTTTCAAGCTAAAGGTACGTACCAAAGGTAAGAAACCAGACGGACAGCCGCGACACGTCGTGGAAGCGCACATCAAAGACAAAGCTCTCGGAAAAATCAAGGAGAAATCCAAACAGTTCTTTGGCGCGTTACGCCAGACTTACAACCCGCAAATGGAATACACCTTGATAATGCGGTACAACGCCTACATCATAGGCATTCACAATTACTACTGCATTGCAACGCATGTAAATCTTGATATACAGAAGATTGCTTTTGACGTCAAAAAGAGCCTCTACAACCGATTGAAACACCGCTTACAGAAAAAGGGACAACTCAAAGACAGCTATATCAAGCAAAAGTATGGAAAAAGCCGCGAGATTCGGTATCTGAACGGATATCCGTTGGTACCGATAGCTTATGTCCAGCACAGAGTTCCGATGGACAAAACACGCACGGTTTGCCGATATTCGCAGGCAGGACGTGCCGGAATCCATGAAAACTTACGCTGTGTGAATATGGAGCTTCTCTATTACATCATGCAGCACCCGTTCTCAAATCGGAGCGTTGAGTACAACGACAATCGAGTATCGTTGTACGTCGCGCAATACGGGAAATGTGCAATAACCGGACGCGAGTTATTTGATACAACTGACCTGCACTGCCATCATAAGCTCCCGATGGAGCTTGGCGGCGGGGACGAATATCAAAATCTCATTATTGTGTGCAATCCTGTACACCGACTGATTCATGCGACATCAGTGCAGGTCATAGAAATGCTATTAAGAGAGTTGAACCTCGACCTAAAACAACGTAAAAAGCTAAACAAATTGCGTGAAATGATGGGTCTGGAAGCGGTATAGCAAATCAATCTTGTTGGAAAGTGTAAATTGTTATTGAAATTATCAACGATGGAACGCCGTGTGACGGGAAACTGTCATGCACGGTGTGGGACGGGGGAAAACTTGGCGATTGCATCAAAGAGTTACCTATCGTCATCTTATGAAATGGTCGCCGCAGCGATGGAATCCAAGCGCCTGGGGCTGTGCAACAAGAGCCTGATCGTCGTGCCGAACCACATCACAGAGCAGTGGTCAGGTGAGTTTTTACAGCTTTACCCCTCCGCGAATATCCTTGTTGCGACCAAAAAGGACTTTGAAACCAAGAACCGCAAGAAGTTTTGCGCCCGCATTGCCACCGGCGACTACGACGCCGTGATAATAGGCCATTCGCAGTTTGAGAAAATCCCCATGAGCATAGAGCGCCAGCGGCGCATGATTGACCGGCAGATTGACGACCTTGTGGACGCTATTGACGAAACCAAGCGTAACAAGGGTGAACGCTACACCATCAAGCAGCTTGAACGGATGAAAAAATCCCTGGAGGTTAAGCTGTCCAAGCTCAACGACCAATCGCGGAAGGATGATGTCGTCACCTTTGAGGAACTCGGCATAGACCGCCTGTATATTGACGAAGCCCACTATTTCAAGAACCTTTTCCTGATTACAAAAATGCGGAATGTGGGCGGTATCGCGCAGGTGGAGGCACAGAAATCCTCCGACCTGCTTATGAAAACGCAGTACCTCGATG
>JAAYKU010000298.1 GCA_012522275.1 Smithella sp. | reverse complement strand
TTGTCAACGGTCTTTTAAAATTGAGCCATTTTCGGTCGTGAAAAGTGAGCCACCTGCTTTTTCGGATAGGCCCATTTCGGGGGCAGCCTTTCCGATTTTATCCCGCAGCCTGTAACTGTTACCCTTGATGTTAATCACCACGCTATGATGCAGCAGGCGATCCAAAAAGGCCGTTACAATGACCGGATCCTGAAACAGCTCAGTCCAGTCGGAAAAAGCCTTGTTGGATGTGATAATCGTGCTGGCCTTTTCATACCGGTTGGCAATAAACCGAAAAAAGAGATTACATTCCTCCCGGTTGATCGGTGTGTAACCCACCTCATCCACAATCACCAGCGCCGATTTATTGTAACTTCTGCCTCTGCCTTTCCGTTCAGCGGCGCAATCTTTTTTCAACTTCCCGATCAGATCCTCCATCGTGGTAAAATAAATGCTCATTCCGGCCTGGCAGGCCTTAAGAGCCAGGGAAACCGCCAGATGCGTCTTGCCGACGCCGGGAGGTCCCAGAAAGATCACATTGCCTTTTTGGCGGATAAACGTCAGATCGAACAGGGACATAACCCGCTGACGATCCAGCCCCGGTTGGAAGGTAAAATCAAACTCGTCGATACTTTTGATAAAAGGAAGACCGGAGATCTTGACGGACGTCTCCACGCGGCGTTGTTCCCGGCAGGCAATCTCTTCTTCCAAAAGGTCGTCCAGAAAGGACAGATAGCTTTTTTGCTTCTCCTGGGCCGCCTGCATCACGCTTTCGAGGATTTCCCTCATCCGGGGAAGCCGCAAGCGAATCAGACTGTTCTGAATGCGATCAAGAATCAAGGTGTCGCTCATAGACGCACCTCCTCAATCGTCCGGTCATAAATATACGGCGACCGAATCTCCACGTCCATATCGTAAAGCGGCTTGATGGGACTAATCGTGTATTTGGCCCGGCCCTTTCCATTTTTGCCATGCGCATATTTGCGCCGGTTCATCTCACGGTCTTGTCTCAGGGCTTCATAGAATCGTTTGTCCTGAATCAGGTTCCCTTGGCCTTCAGGGACGTCATACGTGACCATAAGACGATCATTATCGAATATCCTCATTACCTTGTCTTTGACCCGCAAAACCAGATCTTTCCCCACCAGAGTATGGGGAACGACATAGCTGTTGCCTTCAAACCGGACGGTACAGTCTTTGTAAACCTTGCGGTAAATCCGCCAGGAGGTGTCAAAAGCTTGCAGCGGCAGGGGCTGTAAATGGGGCTTCTCCCGCTCGAATCTTTCCACGATGACCTCGTGGGTTGTCCCGTGAATCCGCCGGTCTTTGAGCTGCAACCATTGCCAAAGGTCCTCATTGGCTGTTTCACGGCAGATAAAACCGTATCCCCGCCAGAAGCCTTCCCGGATAAATGAATAGGGGCGCTCTACCTTGCCTTTCACCCAAGCGGCATACGCCGGGGCCACGAGCGGTCTGAAACCATAGTGGATGGTAAATCCCGTCAGGGTGTCGTTGAACTTGTTCTTCCCGGCAATCTTCCCAATAAAAACATTCTTCATCCGGTCGTAGAGAATCTCTCGCGGAACTCCGCCGAAGTGTTCAAAGGCCCGAAGATGACAATCCAGAAAGGTCGGCAAATCACAACGTTCCACAAACTCCGCATACATCCGCCGCGAATAGCCCAAAATCATCGCAAACAGATACATCTTCCGGATGGCGTCGCCGCCTTCTTCTATCTGGAACTCACCAAAATCGACCTGCGCCTGACACCCAGGCTCTGTTTCAAAACGCATATAGGCGATTTGCTG
>JAAYKU010000297.1 GCA_012522275.1 Smithella sp. | reverse complement strand
GGATGCCGGTTTTCACCGGCATGACGATATTGTCCCACGCCGGCGGGGGTGGCCCGCTTTAGCGGGCCGGGGGTGGACGTTGTTTTTTTGCTTTCCATCCTGCCCCTCGGCCCCCTCCCGCGCTGGACACTATCAACCATGAACTACGAGCTACGAGCTATAAGGTTCTTTCCATCCACCGCCCCTGCTCATCAGTACTTAATAGCGCGGCCCAACAGAAAGGACAAAGCTGAACAAATGGCGCACACCAGGGCAAGAGTGGCAAGTCCATGGTCATAACTGCCGGTAGCGGAAACAACGCCACCTACCACAACAGGGCCGAATCCGCCGCCCAGCATCATGGAGATACCTAGATAAATACCGATACCTGTGCCTGTGCGCTCGCTGGGAACGACCCACTGAACAAAGGCAATTTCATTGGCGTTATAAGCGGTGTTAAAGAATATCGTGGCGGCGAAAAACAGGATAATCAGCGGAATCGAAGCACTGGTGGCGGCCAGATAGACCATGACTCCCGTAGCCAAAAAAGCTACACAGGATATGTATCCCCTTTTGTTTGTCTTATCTCCGAAGTATGCCCAGGTGAGAGCGCCGACAATACTTAAAACATAGGGCAAAGAGGTGGCGTAAACCAGATCGCTGAAGGCCAGCTTCCGGCCTTCAGTAAAAAATGTAGGCATCCACGACACCAGGCCGAAGGCGATCATGTTGTTCAGTATACCGAGGATGACGACCAGCCAGAACACCTTTCTCTGCCAGAGAAATTTAATATTGCTGGCAAAGGTGTGAGAATTTTCCCTGCGATATTCAGCAAGGCGTCCTTTTTGAATATAGTCGATTTCCCTCCTTGAAATTTTCGGGTGGTCTTCAGGTCTTTCATAGACCAGAAACTTCAAAAGCGGCAAGGCGATAACCATTCCTCCGAGACCGATGACAACAAACATCATTTTCCACCCAACCAGGTTGCAAACAGGCACGACAACCACGGGCGCAAGGATCATGGCCGCGAAAATACCGCAAAACCAGATGCTGTTGGCTCTGGAGCGTTCATTTACAGGAAACCACTTCTCAGTCAGCACGCCCATCATGGGACCGTGGATTCCTGATACAACCCCGAGCAAAACACGAATCCCTACCAGCACGGCCAGCATCATGCCGAAAGGGGCCTGAAGGCAGGTCACCAGTGAAAAAAGGATCACAACCGTAATGATGCTTTTTTTTGCGCCGAAGCGTTCGCCAAGCGGGCTTAAAAATATTGTGGCAATGCCGTAACCGATAAAAAACACGCTCATCAGCAGGCCGCCGTATTTGCCCGTTTCCGCCACCGTCCACCCATAATCCTTCGCGATCATGGGCAGGGCGAAAGATATGTTCATGCGGTCAAAATAAGACACCATGAGCGAAATCATTAGAACAAGCGGTATCTGCCACCTTATCTGCGTCATTTTTCCATTGTCTTTTTCTATCTTCATTTTGTCTCCCCGTGCGGGACAGTCCCGCACCTGTTGTTCAGCCAAACAGTCTTTCCGCGTCTTTGCGCAGTGTCTTTTTGTCGAACTTGCCTGTTTGCGTTTTGGACAGCTCCTTCACGAAAGCGATCTTCTTGGGGCACTTGTATTTGGGAATATACTTCAGGCACTCGGAAATGAGCTCATCGTAAGTCATGGACAGGCCGTCTTGCATCACTACACAGGCCACGACTTCTTCGCCGTACTTCGGGTCGGGGATGCCGAAAACAGTCGCTTCCGAGACACCTTGTATCTGATAAAGTGCGTTTTCGATTTCCACCGGGTAAATATTTTCCCCTCCCCGCAAAACCATGTCTTTTTTACGGTCGGTGATAAACAAATGACCGTCTTCGTCGAGATAGCCGATGTCGCCTGTAAACAGAAACCCGTCTCTCAACGCTTCGGCTGTTTCCTTCGGGCGCTTCCAATAGCCTTTCATCACACCCCACCCTTTGACGGTGATTTCCCCCCACTGCCCGCGGGGCACTTCCTGACCGCGCTCGTCAACGATACGGACCTCCATTCCCTGCATGGGCTTGCCGACTGAACCAGGTTTTCTTATTCCCTCCGGGTCCTGGCAGGCGAGGTCTCCCATCGTTTCCGTCAGGCCGTAATCATGGACGAAGATGCCGCCCAGGCGCTCCTCGACTTCACTGATTTTCTGGGGAGGGAACGGTGCAGCGGCAACAAACCAGTATTTAACCGAACTTGTGTCATATACGGCGCGGCCCGCCTCGTCGAGAATCATCAAAAGCATGGTGGGAACAAGCGGCATGAATCTTATTTTGTGCTTTTCAATGGCCTGGAGTGCCCTTACCGGATCGAACCATTTATGAAG
>JAAYKU010000296.1 GCA_012522275.1 Smithella sp. | reverse complement strand
CCCCTGGCGTAGAGGACCTCGGCCGTATCCGGCATCAGTTGTTGCGCCTCTTTAAAATACCGTTTCACCTCAAAATAGCCGGGAATGGCGCGCGCCAGATCACCTTTGGCAAGAATCCCCCGGGCTCCCGCCGCTATCAATAGACTCGCCGTATAGTGATAGCGCGACAACGCCTTTTTGTGCTTCAGAAGCTTTCGGGCCTTTGTATAAGCTCCGGTAAAATCTTTTTGCAGGTAGCTCAAATGAGCCAAAACAATATGTGCCGGGTAGAAATCCGGCTCGCTTTGTAACATGCGGTTCAGGAATTTCTCGCTTTCTTCATGCCGGTGTTCGTGCAAGAGGACAATGGCGGCCAGCAGTTCGGCGGCCTGAGTTTGGGCATGGGTCTTTTTGGCATCAGCCAATAATTTTTGAAGTCTCGTTCCGTCGTATTGACGGTAGTAGATGATGGTCAGCGAATAAACATCTTTGGCGGATTTCTCCTGCTTTTTTTCCAGCGCGATGACCTCTTCGGGCGATAAGGCGATGGCCTGGTCGGCCAGCACCTTCCAGTCGGAGGCCGAAGCGGCAATACAAAATAAAAACAAGCAGATGCAGGCGGCGATAAATGTTTTCATGCGGTAGTATAGAACGAATCAAAATCGAGTTTTAAGGTAACTTAGTGAACATCCATGATAAGAAATGTCAAGGGGAAAACAACTGGCTGAGGGAGTCCGGAATCAATGGTCTTTACCGCACTGGCGGTACGGCGCTTATTACTTATTACTCATCACCCGGCTTTGCTTGTCCACCGCTGGCGGGGGTGGCCCGCCTCGCGGGCCGGGGGTGGACGTTTTGCACATTTGAAGGAACGGTTTGAAACCGTCTCCTGTCTCCTGTTTCCTCGTTTCCCATCCTCCCCTTCGGCCTCCTCCGAAGGGGGACACGATCCACCATCACTTGGTTAAGTCGCATTATTCCAGCAATCGCCCTTTCGGCTCATGCTGCAAATCATACCATAGGCCTACAAAAGCTTCTGATAATCATAACCGGCGTATTGGCGAAAGTATTGTTGAAGATAAAAAGCGGCTAATACATGTTTGGTGTTTACAAAAGTCAAATAGATCTTGACTTTATATCTAATGTGGTTATAATGATACCACATGTGGTAAATAATTTACCGTGAGTTTTTGTGTTAACCGTACAAGAATTATAAAAAGACGAGGGGAGGTATTTATGTATGGTGAATTTATCAAGGCGCTAAGGATAAAACAGGAAATGGGCCTCAGGGAATTTTGCAAACAAGTTGAAATGGATGCCAGCAACTGGAGTAAAATCGAACGCGGCATCTTAGCTCCGCCGCAGGATGAAGAAAAATTAAATAAAATTGCCCGTGTGTTAGGTATTGAAATTGGTTCGGAAACCTGGAGGGAAATGAAAGACATGGCGAATATTGATGCGGGAATCATCCCGGATGATATCCGGTCAAATGGTGAGGTATTAAAAGCATTGCCGATGTTCTTTCGCACCATCAGAAGCGATAAACCAACGGTCGAAGAGCTGGATAAGTTGATTGACATGATTAAAAAGGAGGGTTGATATTTGGACGTAAGCGAGTTCAAGTGTAAATGGATTAACAAAAGCGATCTCTGGTCCATCGCTGACAACTTCCGACAAAAATACTGGCCGGAAAATTCACTGCCGGTCGATATTGAAAAAATTGCTGAATTTCGCCTGGATCTCATCCCTGAACCCAAGCATGGTCTCTTTTCCTCAACTGAGATGGACGCCTATCTTAAAAGGTGATGTCAATTTTTTAGTTGAAACAAAGTCAGCTCCGACGCCATGATGTTATGCGGCACTCACTGTTTCATCGCCAAAATATTGTTCAATCGTTATAAGCAGGTCTGCAATATCAGCATAACCTTTAATGCGCCTGAATCCTTTTTTGCAGTGTAATAAAACCGCCGCAAGCCAGCGTTGAGACATGGCACTACTTCGGTATCGCTTGATATTGACCTCACAGTCCCGGACGGTTGAGAACATATTCTCGATGGGATTCGTCGAGGTCAGAGTCTTTCTCAGTAATGCCGGCACTTTTAAGCGGTGAAGGGTCAAAAGTTCTTCCAGGGCCTCCCTGAGGGAATCTCCAGCCTATTCGTTAATGCTCCTGAGCCATTTCTCAAAATCCAAAAGCATCTGCCTGGCATCGGCATAGGAATTTTGCTCCAAAGCAACAGTAAAGCGCCGGTGCGCCATTTTACGATACCGTTTGGGCAAATG
>JAAYKU010000295.1 GCA_012522275.1 Smithella sp. | reverse complement strand
CTCCAAAGGCGGGGGTGAAATCCTGCCTTTATCTGCGCCCCTTGCGTCGGGTAAAAACAATCAGCAAAATTATAGCGACAACAAGAAAAATCACGCCATAACCGACCGTCTCCACACCGATCCACTCTATCGTTTCCGTGACCACGTCGGAGTCGAGCACTTTGATGATGAAATTACCCACCGCTGCTGCAATGTCACCCATTTTGCACATCTCCTTTTGCCGGCAATAAAATGTTTTCTTTCCCGTTAACCACATAAAACCTGCCGCCTACCGCGCGGACAATACTCAAAAGATTGTAGCGGCGCAAAAGCTCCACGCTAAGAGTTGTAGGCGAGGCGCGCGTAACCAGCACGGGCGCGCGGGCATGGATAAGCTTCAAGGCGATTTCGCTCGAGACGCGCCCCGTCGAGCAGATCATTTTATCTTCCAGGCTGATGCCGCTCACCGCCGCATGACCGATAACTTTGTCGATGGCATTGTGGCGACCGATTTCGTCGAAGAAGGCAAGCCTTTCTCCTTCCAGCGAATAAAGCGCCGCGCCGTGCACTCCGTGTGTGGCCTTGTGTTCCTGTGAAAATACGAGAAACTCGTTCATCGCCTCGATTACGCTCTGAGCACGTACGCATGGAAGAGCGCTCCTGGCAAGCTCTTCTGAAGGAAGGGTTCTTTTCGTCCGGCCGCCGGCCGCGGAAACTGTTTTGATCCGCTCCAACCTTTGTGCAATGGCCGCGTCTTTGACCAGCGTGACGTTGACGGTCAGTCCCGCCTCGTCAATGTCCGTGCTTTCTATCTGGGAGGTATTTGAAATGATCCCCTCACTAATCAGATAACCTGTGACGTGTTCGGACAGATGATTTCCGGAGCAGGCCATGGTGAGATACACAAGTCCGTTAATTTTTAAAAGCACGGCGTATTCCGCCGAAAACGGCATGGTAACTTCGGTCAGGACCTTGTCACGATACTCATGTACGGTGATATTTTCATAAGTAGGCAAAGACATTTATCACTTCCCTGTTTTTTCAGGTTCATCCGACTAACCCCATGCCCGTGTTGGACACAACGAAGTATAAAAATGGGGTGGTTGCCATAAAAGGTGAGTAACGGTAATCCACTGATAAGCAATCTCTACAAAAAACTTGATCAGGAGGAAAGCCATAACTCAAAAGGATGATAGCAAAATTATCAGGATCGTGCACCCCATTTGTTGCGGATTGGCTGGTGGATGCCTTGATATTCAGAGACTACAAGGTTCATTCGGCTAATACGACAGCGGTTCAGAAATATAGCGGTATGAAGGACAAGAAAGACGCTTTTTAATGGGTGCCCCCATTTTACGAAATGAAACATGTCGCACCGTATCGGCTTGACAAGCATCGTCCACAACGTTAAGTTAAGAAATGAATTATAATTGCCGAAAGAATGTTCAAGGGGAGATCTGATGAATATTAACCACGAAACTGTCGGAAATCAAAAATGGGAGCAGTGGCAAAAGCATTTGAGCGAATACCTCCTGGACACGGCGCAGCGCTCGGTTATTTTCACCGACATTCTGCGCAAAAGAGGCAACGACTACATCAAGCATATCCGCAGCGGCCAGCCGCCGGTTTTGACCTTCAATTACGAAATGATTCTCAACGGCAAGGATTTCGACCGACCCGTGAATTACGCCTTGGTGAAAATTTCCGATCGACGCTACCATGATATACCTCACAAAGGGCCGGAGATCCGTCACAAAAGCAAGGAGCGGCCGATGAGGGCCAAGCGGCCGATCATCATTATTGACCCGCGCGCCGGCCACGGCCCGGGCATCGGCGGCTCCAAGCGCGACTCGGAAGTCGGCATGGCGCTCGAACACGGACATCCGGTCTATTTCATGATTTTCTACACAGAGCCTTTCCCCCGCCAGAACATGACGGATGTCATTCTGGCCATGGAAAAATTCATCGAGAAAGTAGGCGAGCTTCACCCGCATGCGGATGCGCCCGCGCTTATGGGCAACTGCCAGGCGGGCTGGGCCGCCGCGCTGGCCAGCGCGGACCGTCCCGACATTGCCGGCCCGCTGGTTTTAAACGGCGCGCCTCTTTCCTACTGGAGCGGTGTAGCCGGCGTCAACCCCATGCGCTACAAAGGCGGCTTGGTGGGCGGGGTCTGGATTAACTCTTTTCTGAGCGATCTGGGCAACGGAATCTTTGACGGCGCCAATCTGGTCTATAATTTCGAGATGCTCAACCCGGCCAATACTCTGTGGACTAAGCAATATAACGTTTTTTCGCAGGTAGACACGGAAGAGGAGCGCTATCTCGCCTTTGAACGCTGGTGGGGTGGATTTTTCATGTTGACCACGGACGAAATTCACTACATCGTCCGCAACCTTTTCGTGGGAAACAAACTGGAAAAGGGCCGCCTCGAACTGCATGAAGGACAGAAGATAAGTCTCAAAAACATCGAAAGCCCGATCATTGTGTTTGCCTCCATGGGAGACAACATCACGCCGGCCCAGCAGGCGCTCAACTGGATCCCGCGCGTGTACGGCTCGGTGGAGGACATCAAAAGAAACGGACAGGTCATCGTTTACATCGTCCATGAAGAAATCGGGCACCTGGGTATCTTCGTCGCCGGCTCCGTCGCCCGCAAGGAGCACAAGCAGATCATCGCCAACTTCGACATGATCGAATTTCTGCAGCCCGGCCTCTATGAGATGGTGATCAAAGGCGATGTGAAAAGCGGCGATTTCACCGCAGAGTTCGTACCGAGAACCTTTGACGATATCGCGGCCTATGACGACGGGACGGAAGACGAAATCGATTTCAGCGTGGTGGATAAGATCTCCGAAACGAACGACAACATCTATCAGCTTTTCGCAAGGCCCTGGGTGAAGTTCTGGACGACGGAGCTGTCGGCGGAAATTATCCGCTATCTGCACCCGCTGCGGCTTCAGCGCTACGCATTTGCCGACATCAACCCCCTGATGAGGCCCGTGAAAAACATCGCCTCCATTGTGCGCCAGAACCGCCGTGCAGCCGCCTTGGACAATCCTTTCACCGCCATGGAGAAAGACGTCTCCACCTATATCGACAGCGTGTTTGACATCTACCGTGACTACCGCGACCTCAATCATGAGGCCCTGTTTCAGATGCTCTATAAAAGCGGCCTGCTGAGGCTCTTCTTTCCGCCGGAGCTGCCCGAAGAGCCCAAAGACACATCGGAGGAGGACCGCGCAGACTATGACAAGAGGCTTTTGATGCTGGAAGAGGGAGGCCATGCCGCCGGCCTGATCCGCATCTATATGGCAATCGCCAGGGCCACGGGATTTATCCAACAGAAGCATTTTGAAATCGCCAATGAAATCTCACGCACACACAAGGTGCTGCGTAAACTGCGCCGCGCCGAGTTCAAAAAA
This sequence comes from Smithella sp., assembly GCA_012522275.1. GTDB lineage: Bacteria > Desulfobacterota > Syntrophia > Syntrophales > Smithellaceae > UBA8904. The sequence goes on along the minus strand of JAAYKU010000295.1, from coordinate 4,000 downwards.
ATCATGCACGATCAAACCGCCATTTTACAGGCTGATGAGGATAAAGCCCTCAAAGCCTTATCCTCTCTGATCAAAAATCGTGACGACCGCCTCGATGCACTGAGCATCGCCCGACGCCTCGCGCTGGCGGACGGGGTTTACAGTGAAGAGGAAAAAATTATTCTGGAAAAAATAAAAGGCGGCCTGGGGCTGCACCAGTAAAATCCCCGCCGCTTTTGGGGACGAAACTTTATAAATGAGTCGCCGTCGCACTTTTTACCGCGCTGTCTTCCGGGCCCCTGCTGTTTACAATATATACATACAAAGCCCGGTATTGTATAATTTTAATACATTTACTCTCTGGAAATCAAAAAAGCTGTCCGGGGGCCCACCTTGTGCATCAGCCACCCCCCTCAAATATGCAAAATACCGGCACAATCTCCCCTCACCCACAGTCGGCGGCCGGGCCAACACTAAATTCAGCAGATGGTATGGTATTTGCTGAAAACTGTCTTAAGGTAAGGCACGATCGGAAATGCTCGGCCGTGCTCATAGTATGCCGCACCTTACGGATGCCGGAAACAGACGTCTCCTTTCAAGGATGTTCAATTTTTTGCTGGTACGGCCTTAACCGTAACGCAGACAGTTCAGGGAAGCGTCAAATCAAACCGCATTTCTATTTTTAAAAGGAGAGAGCTTATGTCAGAAATCGTCACTTTTTCGAAAGAAGGCAGAATCGGAATCATCACCGTCAACAACCCTCCGGTGAACGCGTTATCACAGGCGGTGCGGGCCGGAATCAAATCCGGCATCGCACAAGGCATCGAAGATCAAGGCGTCGATGCGATGGTCATTATCTGCGCGGGCCGCACTTTTATTGCGGGAGCCGATATTCGCGAATTCGGCAAACCGCCGATGGAGCCACACCTGCCGGATGTTTGTAAATTTATTGAAGATTCCCTGAAGCCGGTTATCGCGGCAATTCACGGCACGGCATTGGGAGGCGGCCTGGAAATCGCCCTTTCCTCCCATTTCCGCATCGCCGTGGCCACGGCCAGGGTGGGGCTGCCGGAAGTGAAGCTGGGCCTCTTGCCGGGCGCGGGCGGCACGCAGAGGCTCCCCCGGGTGGCGGGCGTACAGGCCGCGCTGGAAATGATCACCTCCGGTACGCCGGTGGCAGCGCCGAAAGCGAAGAACATGGGCATTCTCGACGAAATTGTGGAAGGCGACTTAAAGCAGGCGGCGCTGGCCTGGGCGCAAAAGGCAGTTGAACAGAAGCTGCCTTTGCGCAGAGTTTCCACACTCACCGCAAAAGTTGATTCCCCCACCGTCTTTGAAGATTTCGCCAAAGCCAATGCCCGTAAATTCCGCGGCTTTATCGCTCCTTACAAATGCATCGAGGCGGTAAAGATTGCCACGGAACTGCCCTTCGACCAGGGGATGAAAAAAGAAAGAGAAATTTTTACCGAGCTGCAGGCCTCCGACCAGTCCAAGGCGCAGCGGCATGTCTTTTTTGCGGAAAGAGAAGTCGTCCGTATCCCCGGCCTGCCTGACGACCAGCCCACCCGCGAAATAAAATCCGTGGCCGTTTTAGGCGCGGGAACCATGGGCGGAGGCATTGCCATGTGCTTTACCAATGCCGGTATCCCGGTAAAACTTCTGGACATGAAACAGGAGTTTCTGGACAAGGGCCTGGCCATCATCAAAAAGAACTACGCCAACACAGTGGCCAAAGGAAGGCTCAAGCAGGAGGTCATGGACAAGCGTATGTCGCTTATCGAGCCTACGCTCTCTTATGAGGATCTCAAAGACGCGGACCTGATCATCGAAGCCGTCTTCGAGGAGATGGGTATTAAAAAAGAGGTTTTCGGCAAACTCGATTCCATCTGCAAGCCGGGCGCGATTCTCGCTTCCAACACCTCTTATCTCAACATTGACGAGATCGCCGCCGCCACGGGCCGCCCGCAAGACGTGATGGGGATGCATTTTTTCAGCCCGGCCAACGTGATGAGGCTTTTGGAAAACGTCCGCGGGGCAAAAACATCCCCCGAAGTTTACGCCACGGCGATGAAAGTAGGTAAAGCCATCGGCAAAGTCCCTGTTCTGGTCGGGGTTTGTGACGGTTTTGTCGGAAACCGCATGCTGGCCAAGCGGACGCGGGAATGCGGCTTCATGATGGAAGAGGGGGCGCTTCCCTGGCAGATCGACAAAGTCATCTACGATTTCGGCTTCCCGATGGGCCCCTACGCCATGGGCGACATGGCGGGACTCGATGTCGGCTGGCGCAACCGCAAGGCCAAGTTCGACTCTCTGACCGAACGGGAAAAGAAAAACACGATTCTGGACAAAATCTGTGAGATGGGCCGCTACGGACAGAAAACAGGCTCCGGCTTCTACAAATACGATGAAAAGCGCAACGCCACACCCGATCCGATGATTGAAGAGCTCATTCTCAATCATTCCAAAGAGGTCGGCATCGAGCGCCGCGCCATCACCGACCAGGAGATTGTCGAACGCGCGATTTACTCGATGATCAACGAGGGAGCAAAGATTCTCGAAGAAGGCATCGCCGCCAGGCCGCTCGATATCGATGCGGTCTGGCTCTACGGCTACGGCTTCCCTGTTTATCTGGGCGGGCCGATGTTCTATGCCGACACGGTCGGGCTGAAAAAGGTTTACGAGGCCATTGTCAAATACAGGGACATGATCGGGGCCGAATACTGGACACCCTCGCCTCTTTTGGAAAAACTGGCCAAAGAAGGAAAGGGATTCTATTCAAAATAACAAAAATGCCTCGTACGAGGCCAGGGAGTAAAGCCATGAAGTATTCAGAAATTTTTGAAAAGTCCATTCATCGCCCCGGGGAGTTCTGGGGCGAAGCGGCAGACGCGATTCAATGGACGAAAAAATGGGACAAAGTCCTCGATGACACAAACAAACCCTTCTACCGCTGGTTTGCCGGCGGCGAACTCAATACCTGCTATAACGCTTTGGATTACCACGTCGAAAACGGCAGGAAGGACCAGGCCGCCATCATTTACGACAGCCCGGTGACCAACACAGTCACAAAAATCACTTACGGACAACTGCTCGAAAAAGTGGCCGCCTTTGCCGGCGCTCTTTCAGGTGCCGGCGTCAAAAAGGGAGACACGGTCATCATTTACATGCCGATGATCCCCGACGCGCTCACGGCCGTGTTTGCCTGCGCGCGGATCGGAGCCGTGCATTCAGTCGTGTTCGGCGGTTTTGCCCCCAACGAGCTGGCTATCCGCATTGACGACGCCAAACCCAAAGTGATCGTTTCCGCCTCCTGCGGCGTCGAAGGAAAGAAAGTCCTCCCCTATAAGCCGCTTCTGGATGAAGCCATCCGCATCGCCGCCCACAAGCCGGAAAAATGCATCATCTACCAGCGGCCGCAGGTATCGGCCGAGCTCACACCCGGCCGCGACATCGACTGGGAAGAATTTGTCAAAGACGCCAAACCTGCGCCGTGTGTTTCCGTGGCCGCCACAGACCCCCTGTATATCCTTTACACTTCCGGGACTACGGGAAAACCAAAAGGCGTCATGCGCGACAACGGGGGACACGCCGTCGCCCTGAAATGGTCGATGCAGTACATCTATGATGTAAAGCCGGGCGAGGTCTTCTGGGCCGCCTCCGACGTAGGCTGGGTGGTCGGCCATTCCTACATCATCTACGCCCCGCTTCTTTACGGCTGCACCACCGTCGTTTATGAAGGCAAGCCTGTGGGCACGCCGGATCCGGGCGCTTTCTGGCGCGTGATTGCACAGCACAAGGTTGCTGTTTTGTTCACCGCTCCAACCGCCTTCCGCGCGATCAAGAAAGAGGACCCCAACGGGGATTACCTCAAAAAGTACGACATTTCCTGCATGCGCTATCTATTTTTGGCGGGCGAGCGCCTCGACCCGGACACTTACCACTGGGCCAGCGACATGCTGAAAATCCCGGTAGTGGACCACTGGTGGCAGACCGAAACAGGCTGGCCCATCGCGGCCAACTG
>JAAYKU010000294.1 GCA_012522275.1 Smithella sp. | reverse complement strand
TCGAAGACCATGAAGAGCGAAACGATATCGCGGCGGACAAAAGCAATATTCTGAGGGCGCTGGCTGTTCATCGAGTGTATGCGGAAGATGCCGCGGTTATCAGACTTGTCGCCGAGCTGGGCGAGTGCCAGAAAACGTCCGGTCTCTGGCCGGCGCCGACGCCTTTTTTTCTGACCCTGAACACGCTTGCCCGCCTGAATTGTGAAATGGCGCATCGCCAGTGGCTCAAAGCCGTGCCGCTTCTGGAGACGACGCAGAAAAAAGACGGCTCATGGGGGCTGCATGACCGCGAGTGGAACACTTTTTTGGTGGTAGATGCATTGAAAAACAAAAATTGTCTGTAAGATGCCGCATGGAGGAAAGAGAAATGAAAATTGAATTTTTCTGCTGGAACAGGTGAACGACGTGCCGGAAGGCAAGGGAGTTTCTCTTGCAAAACAAAGTACAATTCAGCGAAAGGGATATTTTCAAACAGCCTTTGGAGCGCGATGAAATTGTGAGTCTCCTGGAAGGCAAAGCCGCCGCACAGATGTTCAGCTTTAAGTCACCGTCTTTCAAGGCGCTGAATTTGAAGCCCGAGGCGCTCCATGATCAGGAGCTGATTGATCTGATGGCCGGCGAGCCGCGGCTCATCCGTCGCCCTGTCGTGAAAATTGGCCGGAAGGTTCACTTCGGGGCGGATGCAAAAACGCTGGCCGAGATACTGAAAAAGTAGTTTGCCGTTATCCGCTATGGAAAGGAAAGAAGGGATGGAGGAAAAAATCATTTGCTTGGGCTGGGGTCTGTCACGGCAGGATATTGAAAAAGGCACAGAGTCGTTTGGAAGGATGCACCCGGAAATGCCCCGGCCGGAAGTGACCGCTGTTGCCGGAGCCATGCTGGAGATGCCGGTGGGGGAGGTGCTGGGTGAAGTCCTTACGGGGCAGGGCTTCGAAAAGGATGAAGACGCCAGCGCGGTTGAGACGGATTTACCCTGCCTGGCCGGGAGCTATAAAACCGTAATTGTTTACGCCCGCGAGCGCGAGCAGGTCTTTGCGGTGATGAGAAGCTTCAAGGCGGTGTTGCCGGATGCGCAGGATATGATTTTTGCGGTGGTTACACCAACGGCCCTGGAGTGGACATTCAGGGATTACATCATGCATCTGGCCTGCGAGCATGATCAGATGAAGACAGGCCGGCCTGAAAACAACCAGGAGACTAAAAAATCATGACCGACGCCCCTGTGTGCGTAGCAGGGTGTCTATTGCGTCCGAGAGGTGATGATGCCTGTCGAAATTGAACGTAAATTTCTGGTGGAAACCAGCGGGTGGAGACAGGGGGCGGGAGTCCGCATCTGTCAGGGATATTTGAACCGCGACCCGCAAAGGACTGTACGGGTGCGTCTGGCAGGCAACAAGGCCTTTTTGACGATCAAGGGGCCATCGACGGGCGCGGTGCGGCGGGAATTTGAATATGAAATTCCCGTTTTACACGCCGCAGCGCTTTTCGAGCTGTGCGACGGGCCTGTGATCGAAAAGATCCGCTATTTGGTCCCCAGCGGCAGCCTCGTGTGGGAGGTGGATGAGTTTCTGGGCGAAAATCACGGTCTGGTCCTGGCGGAAATCGAGCTTGAAAGCGAGGACCAGGCCTTTGAACGCCCGCCCTGGCTGGGTCGGGAGGTGACGCATGACCCGCGCTATTTCAACGCGAATCTCTGTACCCATCCCTTCAGTCACTGGGAAGAAGTCGGCCCGCACAGAAAAGCGCCGGTTTGATTTTACAGACTCAAGCAGAAGGGAGCGTATATGAAACATGAACTTGCGGCTGTTGCCTTGCTGCCGCTATTGTTTGCGCAGGCCGTGCGCGTCCGTTCGAAAACACCCCGGTTGCCCGAACCGCGGGGTAAGCGATGCGGCACGCACGGTTCAGGCAATCCTTTGCGCCTTTTCATCGTGGGCGATTCCGCCGCCGCCGGCGTGGGGGTGTCCACGCAAAAAGAGGCTCTTTCCGGCCGGCTGGTTTCACAGTTGGGGACAGACTTTCGAGTGGAGTGGAAACTCGCGGCTAAAACCGGCCACAGGGCCTCGGATGTGCGCTCGATGCTGGAGGCGCAGACTCCGGAGGCATTCGATGTCGCGGTAACTTCCATCGGCGTCAATGACGTGACCCATCTGACGCGACTGAGCAAGTGGACGCGGCAGATGCAAGATATCGCCGGACTGCTCGAATCCAGATTCCACACCCGCCATATGTTACTCACCGGCTTGCCGCCCATGCATATGTTTCCTGCTTTGCCTCAACCACTGAGGTGGTACCTCGGGGCAAGAGCCCGCAGCTTCAACAGGGAGCTGAAGCTTATTGCCGAAAGATATGAAAGTTGTGAGTTTGTTTCGATTGATTATCCGCTTGAGCCGGCCTACATGGCAGCCGACGGTTTCCATCCCGGGGCGCCGGCCTATGTTCTGTGGGCCGGTCATGCCGCAGATGTAATCCGCAGGCGGTTTTACCAGCCGTGAAAATCTTTTAATTGTCCGCCTGCCTGCGCCGCAGACGCCCGCGCGCATCAAGGCAGTTGTCTTTCATGTTCCGCCACAACTTGATGCCCATGCGCCGGTGCTCTTTGAGTATCTGTCTGAGCATGGCCGGCTCCGTGTTGGGATTGATGGTGATCGCCCGCAGCACGACAACCCTGCGGGGAGAGTAGCGGGTCGATTCGATCCGCGTGCGGGAGACAAAAGACATGTCGTGATCGCGGATTGTTTTGTGCAGCTCTGTGTTGAGTTCGTTGATGATTTTGTTGATGGCGGTAATTCGTTCGGCGTTTTTGCGGGGATTTTTCATCAGGCGGTCAAGCGCTGCTTTGAGCTCTTCCGGAACAAAGCGGTAGATGATGATGAAAAGCTCCGGGTAGTTCATCAGTTCGAAAAGCGGGTCCTGCTCGATGAGTTCTACAAAAGTTTTCTGCAGATTGCGCGCGTGCTCAAACAGGAGTCTGTAGCCCATCTTGCCGAAAATTTTTATGGACGCCCATGGTTTGAGGCATGCAAACGGGCGTGAGCCCTCAATGGTGAATCTCCCCTGGTCCACCGACCCCTTGCGGATGATGTAGTCGGAGGTGTGGTAAAGAAAGCGCGAGTCGCTTACATTCCTGAATACGCAGATGCCCATGCTGTTGGGCGAATAGAGCAGTTTATGTCCGTCGATGGTTACGGAATCAGCCTTTTCGATGCCGCGCATCATGTCGCGCGCTCCTTCCATAAGCAGTGCGCCTCCGCCCCAGGCCGCATCCACATGGAAGTGGGCTCCGATTTCCCGCGCCACCTCGCTTAGCGCATCCAGATCGTCAATGTTGCCCGTTTCCGTCGTTCCGGCAATGCCGACCAGGGCGACAAATTTGCTGGGCTTTCCCGCGGCCCGGTCTTCTTTGCGGATGCTTGCAACCAACGAGCGCAGCTTGCCTATATCGATTTTGTTGATGCAGGGCTGAACGGGGACGCGGATCACGCTCTGGTCGCCGATGCCGAGAATGCTTCCCGCCTTGCAGATGGAATAATGCCCGCGGCGGGAAACGAAAATAAGAGCCTGCCGGAAGCCGTAGTGCTCGAGTGCGCGCACAAGGCCTTCGGCGCGGATGCCCTTAAAGTCGCGGCCGTCTGGCGGAAACGCCCTGGCCATGGCCATGGCCAGGGCCGTCATGTTGGCGATGGTGCCGTCGGAGGTGATATTTCCCATGGCAATTTGCGGGTTTTGAATCTGTTTTTTATAAAAAACATCTTCGCCGCGGTAAATCAGCTGGTGGATCCAGCACAGAAATTCCCTCTCCACAAAAGATGATGCCTTCGCGCTTTCGATTTTCACCTGGTTCTGGTTGAGGCTCACGGCGATCATTTCCAGAAGGATCATGAAATAGGGAACGGCGCTGGTCATGTGGCCGATGTAGTAGGGATTAGCCACCTTTACGGAATGTCTGATGATATTGTGTTTGATTTCATTGAGGACATCTTTGATCAGGTGAGGTTCGGCAGGCATTTCGGTGGTGCTGAAAAGTCCCGCGAGCTTCTCCATGGAAATGGAAGAGTGGATGCCGCCGCGTTCCTTGAAAAAATCATGGATCAGGTCAAGTAGATGCGCTCCGAACTCCATGAACCTGTCCGACGAGTCGGGCATGATGAAGAGTTTTCTCATGTATTCGGGAGTGCTCTCGATTCTCTTTTGTACGTGTTTAGCGTCGAGCTTCAGTGAATCCATTTTCAGAAGGCAACCCCTTGCGATGATATCGTGCTTCACATACCACAAGACGGGCATGATAAAAAAGAAGAATATGAAAAAAATAAGGGAAAAGGCTGATAATTTACGCGCCGGGCGCTGCAAATTGCCTTTTTCCGGCGGTCATTGGTGTTGTGAAAAAAAAATGCCTGTGGTAAACGAGCGCGTCTGCACTTTTCGTAAAGGTTTAAATATGCAAAGCATTATTCAAAAAGTTCACGTACATATGCCGTATCACCTGCTGCCGCGTTATTTGCCGATGATTCTCGAGCACAGGCTCAATCTGGAGCTGTATTTCAACCATCACACTCTTTCGTCCATCGACCGGGATGATTGCCGCCGGACGGCCGAACTTCTTAAAGACGGGGGGCTGAAATTTACCTTTCATGCGCCGTTTGTGGATTTGCGCCCCGGCGCGCTCGACGACCGGATCCGCAAGGCTAGCATGGAGCGCATCAGACAGGCTTTCGATCTGGCACAATATTTCCAGCCGCTCAAAATAGTCTGCCATCCGTCATATGATGACCGTTATTATGTGAATTGCGATGATTTGTGGCTGGAAAACAGCGTGCGCTTCTGGAGCGAGCTCAAAGGCGTTGCCAAAGATGCCGGGGCCGCCGTCGCTTTGGAAAACGTCTATGAAAAAGAGCCGGATATCTTAAGAAAGCTTATGGAAATCCTGGCCGATGATCACTTCTGCTTTTGTTTCGACACGGGGCATTTCAATGTTTTTTCAAACAAGTCACTGCAGACGTGGATAGAGCAGATGGGTGCATATATCGGGCACCTGCATCTGCATGACAATTTCGGCGAGTTTGACGAGCACCTGCCGGTAGGAACGGCCACCTTTCCATTTCGGGAATTATTCACCAGCCTGGGCGAGCTAGGAGTCAGGCCGACCGTCACGCTGGAGGCGCACCGGCAGGATCATCTGTGGCAGTCGCTGGACAATCTGCAAAAGATGTCTCTTCTGGACCTGCTGGGTTAGGACTTTCAAAATTGACGGGGGTCAGACGTGCTCAGATACCTGATCAAAAGAATTCTCCTTATGGTTCCGCTTTTACTGGGGATTACCGTCATCTGCTTTTTTGTGATGCATCTGGCGCCGGGCAAGCCTACGGATTTACAGACGCAGATGAACCCGAAAGCATCGGCGGAAATGAAACAAAGGCTGATGAAGCTCTACGAGCTCGACAAGCCGGTTCATCTTCAGTACTGGTCGTGGCTCAAAAAACTGAGCCGGGGCGATCTGGGCACTTCCTTTTCATCTGATCACCGTCCGGTAGCGGATAAAATTCTGGAGCGGCTGCCCATTACCATTACCATCAATGTTTTGTCTTTGCTGATCATCATCGCGATAGCTGTGCCGATCGGCGTTTTGTCGGCAGTCCATCAGGACTCACTGTTCGACAAAATCACGGCCGTGATTGTTTTTATCGGTTTTGCCGTGCCCACTTTCTGGCTGGCTCTGCTCCTGATGATTTTTTTCGGTATTCATCTGGGCTGGCTGCCCATTTCCGGCCTGCGCTCGCTCAATTATGAATACCTCAGCACCTGGGGGCAGCTTACGGACCTGGCCCGGCATCTTATCCTGCCGGTGTTTATTTCCGCTTTCGGCGGACTGGCCGGACTTTCACGCTATATGCGCGCCAATATGCTCGAGGTGATCCGCCAGGACTATATTCTGACCGCCCGGGCCAAGGGCTTGAGCGAGAGGCAGGTGATTTATCGCCACGCATTGCGCAACGCGCTATTGCCTGCGATCACCATTTTGGGCCTGTCCATTCCCGGTCTGATCGGAGGGAGCGTCATCTTTGAAACGATTTTTGCCATTCCGGGCATGGGCCAGTTATTTTATATGTCGGTAATGGCGCGCGACTATCCGGTAGTGATGGGAATATTGTTGATCGGTGCGATTCTGACGCTGGCGGGCAATCTCATCGCGGATGTATCCTACGCGATTGCGGATCCGCGCATTCGTATTTCTTGAAAACTTTTCCGCTGTCGGCAAAGAGAGTTTATTTTACGGCTTTTTTAAACGGGGCTTTGAAGCACGATGACGTTTTGGGAAATGTTTTATAAAAATAAACTGGCGCTTACCGGTTTTGCGATTGTAGTCGCGCTGTTTGTCATTTCCATTTTCGCGCCGTGGATTGCCCCCTATGACCCGGGCGCGATTGACCTTAAGCAGGTTCTGGAGTCCCCGTCCGCCGAGCACTGGTTCGGTACGGACCAGCTCGGCCGCGATGTTCTTTCAAGGATGATCTGGGGGGCGCGCATTTCTTTAAAAGTAGGTTTCGTCGCCACGGGGCTGGCGATATTGATCGGGATGGTGCTGGGTGCGATTGCCGGCTATTACGGGGGCTGGATCGACACGCTGATCATGCGTTTTGTGGACATCATGCTTTGCTTCCCCGCTTTTTTCCTCATCCTGGCGGTGATCGCCTTTCTGGAGCCCTCGATCTGGAACATCATGCTGGTGATCGGGCTTACCGGCTGGATGGGGGTCACCAGACTGGTGCGGGCGGATTTCATTTCACTGCGCGAGCGGGATTTCGTGCGAGCCGCGCGCGCGATCGGCGCCGGCGACCTGCGGATTATTTTTCTTCATATCCTGCCCAACGCGCTGGCATCGATTTTGGTTGCCGCGACGCTGGGCATTGCCGGCGCGATTCTGACGGAGTCGGCGCTGAGTTTTCTGGGCATCGGCGTACAGCCGCCCACGCCGAGCTGGGGTAATATACTGACGGCGGGAAAAGACAATATCGACATCGCCTGGTGGCTGTCTCTTTATCCGGGGCTGGCCATTCTGATCACGGTGGTCGGCTACAATCTGCTGGGCGAGGGCATCCGGGATGCGTCCGACCCGCGGCTGAAGAAGTAAGTGTTACTAAAATGGCAGCTTGATTTTCTGATCCGGGGCGGTGCCTTCCTTGTCCAGCACTTCGAGCGCTGTCTGCAAATCACGGGTGAGGATTTTCCTCTCCAGCGGGTCGAGCTTTTTCAGCTCCAGATGGGCCGCCTTGAGTTCTATATTTTCCGGTGTGACGCTGACATATTTGCCTGCCGTCACCTGCGGGTAAATTCTTTTGAAAACATTCTCCAGCTTTGAGCCTTCAATATTGATCTGGCTGATTTTCCATTTTTCATTTTCTCTCCTCATGGTGATGAACCCGTTAAGGGCGTCCGGCCCGGCTTTGGACAGATACTCCGCGATCAGATTCGTGTCTTGCTGAGGCGTGAAATTCACGCTGACCTTCAGCTCGTTCGGGGTCAAAAAGGGCAGCCACATATTGTCTCTTTTGATTTTAATCGAGTAGCGCGGATTGTCCATCAGGCCGAAATGCTCCAGCAAGGCCAGCTCCAACGTGAAATGAAACCTGATCGTTTCCTGAAAAGACGCCTGTTTCGTCCGTTCTTTTTCTGAATAAAACTTGAGCGCCCCCGCGTAGTCTCTGGACGAGACCTGCTGAAAGAAATGCTTGACGTCACTTTGCGCATTGTTATTGATTCCCAAAACGGAGACGAAAACCAGAAACAAAATAAAACAAAGAAAAGCGGCTGCGATAATGATTTTGGTTGAAAGTTTTAAATTCAGCATCTGTGTTCCTTATATATTATTTTACGGTAGTGAGTTTTTTCCGAACGGCGTGCCGGCCGGAAACGTTTTTTCTTCTACACAGATTCAGGGCGGAAATCAAATCAATATTGGGGGATCGTAAAAAAGGAAAAAGAAAGCGGGTAAAATAGAGTTCGATCATTATTTATCGCTTTGTCCGTCTATCCCGTTTCCCTCGCATCGGCATATCTGACGCCGGAATGTCCGTCTCATCGGTTGC
>JAAYKU010000293.1 GCA_012522275.1 Smithella sp. | reverse complement strand
TGAATTGGCAAACTTGCTGAATAACGGCTTCGTATTATGTCACCCATTAATCGTGGGCGAACTGGCGTGCGGAAATCTAAAAGACAGAGCCGTTATACTTTCTTTTCTTAAACTGTTACCCATGAGCACTGAAGCAGAACATGAAGAAGTATTCTCCTTTATCGAAAATAACCGGTTAATGGGAAGAGATATTGGTTATGTTGATGCTCAGCTTGTCGCGTCCGCTGTCTTAACGGGTGTTCCAATTTGGACCCTTGATAAAAAATTGGCGCAAGTGGCTGACGGACTGCATATTAAATATAAAAATTGATAACCAGGGTATAGTGAATAGGGTAGTGAATATTAAGTGAATAGGGTCAAATCTTTATTCTTGACATTTGCCCCAGTTTGTTCTGCATCTCGCTGAACCTTTTGGCCCATGCCGGCTCATGTTGCATCTTGAATAGTAATCTCTTTCGCGCCTGGCTTACCGCGCTGTAGTCGATGCCGCCGATCATTCGTCCTATTTCCGACTGGGTGACGTTGCAGTTTCGGTACAGAAGCTCCATCAGCATCGCCCACTCGATTGATTGCCTGCCCTTGATCAAAAAAAGCTTATACCGGCCTTGATACAGGTGTCCGGAACGCCTGTATTTGCGATTGAATGCTCCGGTATAGCTGATATTGAAATGACGCATGAATTCCGAAAGATTGCCTTTCGGCGTGCGAACCAGAAAATGAAAGTGGTTAGGCATCAGAGCGTAGGCACCTAGCTCGACTGAATAAATATCAAGGGAGCGTGCTAAAAGCTCAAAGAAAATATTGTGATCATCGTGATTGCGGAAGATTTTCCGTCCGTCATTCCCGCGGCAGGTTACATGATAATAAGCGTCGGGATATTGAATCCTTAAAGGGCGTGTCATGCCTCAACATCCATATTCAGTAAAACGAAATATCAAGAATAAAGATTTGACCCAAAATTTCGGGCTTGGACGTTTTGGGCCTTTGATGTCCAGGATTGTCCCTTGGCATATTTCAGGTAATACCTTAAAGGCGTTATATATACCACTTGCCCTTTAACGCTTTACTGCCTTCCAGGTTCCGCTCCAGGCTGTTCCAGACCCCCCTTCACGATGGAAAGTGCCCAGCGCGGTGCGGCCGTCGGCGCCGACTCTGCCCACAAAACGCAGTTGGATGTATGGCGGTTTGGTCCCGAGGGTCAAGCCGTAACGTACTTCTTGGCTTACCGGATCAAAGTCCACATCAGCCGGCCATTGATACGGGTGCTGGCCCAGTAGCCGGATCGTGCCGCCGTAGTGGCTGCCATCGCCCTGGAGGGTTATGGAATAATTGGTGGTTCGGCCCTGCTGGCTGGTCGTGTAGAGGGTCCATTCACCCGAAAGGTTAGTTGTCGTTGACGGGGCCACATGGCCCGGAACAATTGTGATGGTGGCCGAGATTTCGGCGGTTCGATTGGCGGCGTCCGTCACCCGAACCCGCAACCGGCCCGTGGCCGCCGTCTGCGATATGGCACCCACTGTACCGTGTAGTGAGCCCGGCGTATGTCCGACATGCAGGCCGCCCGAGGGCTGGATGTTGATAGTGTATGGCGTCACGAAGGTCGGCGGTGGTTCTATGGAAAATTCGGCCCAGTTACCGGATCGAATTTCGGCAGGCACCCTCAGACGCAGTTGATGATGAGCCACCGTGAAGCGGGTTGCTTGGGCATCTGTTCTGCCGTCCGGAGCTTCAATGGTCACTTCGAACACCCACTCCGAAGCGCCTGCGAGAGACGCAGCCGCTAGCGAATGTTGGGATGAAAAACGAAAGGCCTCCCTGCCATCCGACACTGCTTGCCCATTGGCGGTGTGCAGTATCGTTCCGGTGGCGGGATCCTTGATGGTCATGGTGACACGCGCTTGTGTGATACCACGACCCAAAGTGTAAATGGTGTAACAATGGATTTGGTCGTCAGGGCCGAAGGAAGTTTTGGGAATCCGTTGCTGCAAATCATCCGTGGTGATCACCTGATCGATTTTCACGCGCTGGCGGAATTCCAGCGCATATTCGGCCCGCCGTGTACGGGTGGGATTATCCGCCGGATGAAACGTGATCACCACTTTGTAATTCCCGTCCGGAAGCGCCTGAAGACGGGGCCGATAACCGTATCCGTGTGTTTCTCCGGCATGCTGCACTTCGCGGCGGGTGGGGGTATTGAGCATAACGGCTTGTGCATCTTCGATGTGCCAGCACAACACTCCCGCAACAACCTCGCCCGGGGGATAGACCACTTTGGCTGTAAAGTGAAGATCGTCTCCGTTTTGGGCCGGGGGGTGGAATGGCTTTGCGTAATACCCTCCGATGGTGACGCGAATAATTTCCATGTCGGGCAAAGGCGGCTTGGCCGCTTCTCGCGCCATTTCCTCACGGGCCGAATTGATGAGGATTCGAATCACCCGCATTTCTTCCACGAAAGGGACCAATTGTCGATAAGCGGCTTCGGCTGCCTGGAGATGGGTTTGATAGGCTTCCTCGGCCTTTCGCCGGAAATAGGTTTCAAGTGTCGTTTTCAGATAATCGTCATAATAACGGCCCGCAAATACGTCTTGCATCGTGGCGACGGCAAGGGCGTCTCGCTGGAAGGGTGAAGGCGTTTTGTAGTGGATCGCGGCATTTTCGAGAGGATCTTGCCAGAAACTGTTCAGGCGTTGCCTGACGGCTTCAGGGCCCTTGTTCTCAATGAGTGCCGCCCAAGATCCGGAACCGGTTACCAGGGCCCCATGCTGCCGCTGATGGTAGGCGATGTAGGCATTCCACCAGAATGCGTTGTATTGATCATACTGGGTGGTGATGAATTGTTTCAAGGCATAGTCCATGAACTGCACGCCCGCCATGGACACATTCAGGGATGTGCTGCCGATTTTGCCGACGAGCCATCCCATTTCGGCGTTGATCGCGGTGGCCATGGAAGCGCGCTTGGCGGCGTCATCGCCCTGAAACGCTTGATAGGCCTGGGATGCAAGAGTGGCGGCGGTAACACCGTAGCCGATCCGGTTCATGGCTTCGTTGATGTTCACTGTCAGCGGCTGGGCCTGCCGGATGCGGGTTAGATGGCCCCTGATCTTGTCCACCGACTTCAAAGTACGGGCGTCAATACGCACTTCGAGAATTTTTTCCTTCAAGAGGTAATCGATTTCTTTGAGGTACGTGCCTTGAGTCAGAGTGTCGGTAAAGCCAACGAGATTGGCGACATCGCCGTAGGCCCCCAACAGATGCGTGGCAAAATAGCTGCGGAGAGCTTCCTCCCTGTCCAGCTTAAGAATTTCCGCGCGATGGGTGGCCATGAACGTTTCAAGGGAAAGAACCGGTGGGTCATCCGCGGCGAAGCCGACCGTCGTCAGCGACAGACACAGCAACAAATGAAGCAGTAGTTTTTTCAACATTGCACGGCTCCATTTTGTTCGATTTGCTTCATGACCTTGCTCAGCGTTGTGTGAGGTCTGGAAATGATTGATCCCGAACCGTTTAATCAGTGTCCCTGTTATCATAAATATTAAAACCCCTTTTACTTATTATTGTGACAGTCGCACTCTTATAACGAGAAAGAAAGCGTGTTTTTTATTTTCCGCAAGTTTGCACGCTTTGCCAATCGGCGCGGATGAACTCTAAAAGTTCATTGATATTAAATTGATAAGAACTTCCTTTTTGTGGGGTGAAGTATATTAAGCGACCTCTTGTGTGTCAATAAGATTATGGGCACAAGATATGGGATGCTGTATAGATGATCCCGCTGAAGACATTTTGATCTGGTCAAGTAAAAACGGACACTCAGTTAAGCCGCATTTGCTGACATAAAACTCTTTTCAAACTCATTCGGATTTTTGTATCCCAAATACGAATGCAAGCGATGGCTGTTATAAAACATCTCGATGTAATGGATCACATCACTTCTAGCATCAGATCGGCCGCGATAAAGCAGCCCGGAAGTCCATTCGGTTTTTAAACTGTGAAAGAAGCTTTCTGCAACTGCATTATCCCAGCAATCGCCCTTGCAACTCATTGGGATAGGCCCTCTGTTGCTGCCGGATAAAGTCATAGATCACATGGAC
>JAAYKU010000047.1 GCA_012522275.1 Smithella sp. | reverse complement strand
CATAAAAGCACTGAAGTGTAAAATGAGGGTTTGGTTTATTTTCCCCCTTTAGTCTCGGGCATAAGATACCGATACAGTACAGGAGGAACAAGCCTGTTTAAGGCCGGGAAAATAATACCATGAATTCATTGCCGACGACACAGCTCAAACACCGCCATTCGATATTGATGGTGGACGACGAAGAAGCCATTTTGGATATTATGACCATGGTGCTCGCCGGCGAGGGCTACGATCTGCATACGGCTTCGTCAGCGGAGGAAGGTCTCAAAAAACTGCAGGAAATCCCGGGCTTGTCGCTGATCATCTCAGATCAGATGATGCCGGGCATGACCGGTGTGGAGTTTCTGGAGCAGGCCTGCAATATCTGCCCCGACGCGCAGCGCGTGCTTTTGACCGGCTATACAGACACGGACGCCATCATCAACGCCATCAACAAAGGACGCATTCATCTGTATATCACCAAGCCGTGGCGCAGGGACGATCTGCTCTATACTATCAACCAGCTTCTGTCCAAAGCGGAATTGATCATTGAAAACAGGCGACTCGACGAGTTGGTCAAAAAGCAAAATGCCGAGCTCGTCGAGCTCAACAAAGGTCTGGAGGAAAAAGTCCGCCTCAAAACCCTCGACCTCAACAGACGCGCCGAAGAACTCAAAGCCAGTTATGAAAAAATCCAGATGATTCTCGACGGGACCGTGCTGGCAATGTCCAAGATCGTCGAGAGCCGCGACCCCTACACGGCGGGCCATCAGCAGCAGGTCACCAATATCGCCGGCATCATCGCCGAAAAAATGTCCCTGCCGCCGGACCAGATCGAGGCAATCCGCATTTCCGCCGCGCTTCATGATATCGGCAAAATAGCCGTCCCCTCCGAGATTCTCACCAAACCGGGGCAGCTCAATCACCTGGAGCGAGAACTGGTGAAAACCCATTGCCGGAATGCCTATGACATTCTCAAGGCAATCGAGTTTCCCTATCGGATCGCCGAGATTATTCTGCAGCATCACGAGCGCATGGACGGCTCCGGCTATCCACAGGAGCTGAAGGGGGAAGCAATTATGATGGAAGCGAGAATCCTGGCGGTGGCCGACGTCATCGAGGCGATGTCCGCACACCGCCCGTACCGGCCGGCGCTGGGTATCGATGCGGCGATGGAGGAAATCGAGCGGCACCGCGGCACGCTGTATGACAGGGACGTTGCCGATGCCTGCCTGGAGATATACAAAGAAAAAGGGGCAGATAGCTTTTTTCCGGCAACAGACATGAAACAGGGGGGTTAGCGTCCCCCCCACGACCCGTAGAGGCGGTTTTCCCGTATGTAGCGGATCACCGCATCCGGCAGGAGGTATCGAACATCCCTGCCTTGCAGCAGATGCTCACGGATACCGGAAGATGAAATATCCAAAAACGTGGTCCTGCGGAACAAAACGCACTTTCCGGCGTCATTGCTGAACAGATCATTTTTTTCATCATAGACATAACGCGAAGCGAGCTCAGGCGGCAAAATCCGGTCGACACCCCTTTGCTCATAGCCGGGCCTGGTCATCACCGCGAAATGGCACAACTGCAGCAGCTTTTCCCATTGATACCAGGTTGTAATCGCGTCAAATGCGTCCCGCCCGGTGATGAAATACACCTGCGGGTTCCCCTGCGATTCAGAAAAAAAACGGACTGTATCGATGGAATAGGATTTTCCCGGCCGCTGATTTTCCGCGTCCGAAAAAGAAAACCTTTCATTGCCGGCGATCGCCAGACGGACCATCTGCGCGCGTTGTTCAAAAGACGCAATCACGCGCTGTGTTTTATGCGGCGGCCGGGCTGCGGGAATGAAAACAACGCGCTCCAGGCGCAGCATCCCGGCCAGCTCCAAAGCGGCGCGCAGATGCCCAAAATGAACCGGGTCGAATGTCCCGCCGAAAAGCCCCCATTTCATTTGCGGACCTGGCCGTCACCGTAAATGATAAACTTCTGCGTGGTCAGCTCCTCGAGCCCCATCGGCCCGTAGGCGTGCAGTTTGGTGGTCGAAATGCCGATCTCCGCACCCAGGCCCAGTTCAAATCCGTCACTGAAGCGTGTGGAAGCATTGATGAGCACGGTGGAGGAATTGACTTCATTCAAAAACCTCTGCGAGTTTGTGTAATCTTGAGTGATGATCGATTCCGTATGCAGGGAGCCGTACTTTTCAATGTGCGCGATAGCTTCATCAATGGAGGAGACGATCTTCACGGCCAGAGTCAGATCCAGATATTCCGCGTACCAGTCCTCCTGTGTGGCGGCCTCGATATGGTTCAGAATCTTTCTGGTTTTTTCACAGCCTTTGAGCAGCACGCCGGCTTTTTCCAGCCGGTCCGCCAACGCGGGCAGAAACGAAGGCGCGACATGCTCATGCACCAGCAGTGTTTCGAGCGCATTGCAGACACCCGGCCGCTGCACCTTGGCGTTGGCGCAGATGCTCATCGCCATGGCCATGTCCGGCTGCGCGTCCACAAAGATGTGGCAGACGCCTTTGTAATGCTTGATGACGGGAATCCTGGATTCGGCGACCACCGCACGGATCAGCTCCTCGCCGCCGCGCGGAATGATCAGGTCAATATAATCATCGAGCCGCAGCATCACCGAAACAGCCTCACGGTCGGTAAAGGGAATCACCTGAACAGCCTTGTCCGGCAGCGGACTCTGCGCGAGCACATCCTGCAAAACGGAGGCAATGGCCAGGTTGGAATGAATCGCTTCTGAGCCGCCCCTTAAGATCACCGCATTGCCCGATTTGAGGCACAAAGCCGAGGCGTCCACCGTCACGTTGGGACGCGACTCGTAGATCATGCCGATAACCCCCAGCGGTATCCTCATCCGTCCGACCAGAAGGCCGTTGGGACGCCGCCACATTGAAGTCACTTTCCCCACAGGGTCCGGCAGAGCCGCCACTTCGCGCAGCCCCTGCGCCATTGCCTCAATGGCCGCGCCGTTCACCGTCAGCCGGTCGATCATCGCCGCGGAAAGCCCCTTCTCCCGTGCGGCGTTCACGTCGCGTCTGTTTTCGGAGACGATAAAATCTTTGCGCCAGGTCAGTTCATCGGCCATCCGCAAAAGGGCGGCATTCTTCACGCCGGATGAACTGCGCGCCAAAAGCCGTGCAGCCCCGAGCGCGTCTTCGGCAATCTTTTTGACTGAGCTGTTGATATCCATTGTCTTTGCCTTTGCTGGAAATTCTGAAATGACTTGCATTTTTTTTAATTATTGGTAAAAGCCGCCTCAGTTAAGGACCGCAGGCCGTACGGCTGCAGACAATACTGAAAACTGCCGTCCGCCGCTGTTTGAAGATATTTACAAGACAAAATCATGCGTGTCAAGGTTCTTTACCCGGGTAAATGTTCATGAGCAGGCTGCGCGTTAAAGCCGGGAAAAAAGCTTACGGAATCATCAAGGATGGAGGGTTTTCCTTCGACCTGGTGTCGGCATATTTCGGCGCGGCGGTAGGGCCGCGCTGGCTTGTCGCCAGCGGGTTTGACCAGACGCTTCTGTCAGAGAAACTTCTCGGCTCCAAAAAGCCTGTGCAGTTGACCGGTTCGTCAGCCGGCGCCTGGCGTTTTGCCGCCTGGCTGCAACCGCAGGCGCTCGAAAGTTATCGTAATTTTCTCGACGCCTACGTCACGGTAGATTTCACGCGCAATGACACGCCCGCCACCATCCTTAAAAAATTCAGCCATATTATAAACGCATACATAGAGGACGACGCTCTTTCGTTCGCCCTGGCCAACAAGCGTTACCGTCTGTCTGTAATCACCGCGCGCGCGAAAGGACCGGTCGCTTCTGAAAATGGTTTTTTACAAAAAACCGGACTGGCCGCAGGCTATATCATGAACCTTTTCAGCCGCAGCAACCTGTATCGTTTTGCCGAAAGGGTGGTGTTTTTCAGCGGTTCCAAGCCTCCACCTTTTTGCTTTCGGCCGCAGTTCCGGGGCCGTTATGTCAGACTCAGCGAAGCAAATTTCAAATTCGCCGTGATGGCCTCGGGCGCGATTCCCCTGGTCGTCGCCGGTGTGAAAAATATCTTCGGCGCGCCGCGCGGCGTCTATCGTGACGGAGGGCTGATCGATTATCACCTGTCTCACCAGTTTGCCGAGAATGAAAATGATCTCGTACTGTTTTTTCATCATGAAGAGCGGATCATTCCCGGCTGGCTGGATAAAAAACTGAAAAAGCGCCGGCCCGCTGATGAAACTCTCGAAAACACGGTCATGATTTTCCCTTCGCAGAAGTTCATTGACAAACTGCCGGACGGCAAAGTGCCGGACCGTGACGACTTTATGAGATATGTCGACCGCGGTCCGCAGAGGATAGCAAACTGGAAAAAAGCGGTTGACCTTTGCGCCGGACTGGGCGAAGATTTTTGCGCTCTGGTGCAAGGCGGCCGGATCAAAGACATCGTCGAAAAAATGTAAACGGCCGGCGTTTCCTGCAGGCAGAGGCTTGAGGGTCAAACAATGTCCATGAGCCGGCAATCCGCGCCCATTGTCTGTGCCCATCAATCGCTACTTTTTTATGATCATCGAGAAGCTGCTTGACATATATACCTCCTGCACGCTTTGCCCCCGTGCCTGCGGGGTGAATCGCACAAAAGGCGAAACGGGATACTGCGGACTGACCGCTGAAATGGTCCTGGATTGCGCCTTTGCGCATCACGGTGAAGAGCCCCCGCTTTCCGGCACATCCGGCTCGGGCACGATTTTTTTTTCCTCCTGCAACCTCGGCTGTATCTACTGCCAGAATTACCAGATTTCACATACGGTGCGCGGCGAAAAATATACAGCCTCCCGGCTCGCACGGATTATGCTCGACCTTCAAAAGCAAGGCTGCCACAATATCGGGCCGGTCACCCCTACGCCTCAGAGCCCTTCCATCATGCATGCCCTGTCCCTGGCGCGCGCGCAGGGACTTACAGTGCCTTTTATCTACAACTGCGGCGGTTATGAAAACCCCGAAGTCATCCGTATGCTCTCAGGCATGGTGGACATCTATCTGCCGGATTTCAAATACGGGCTGGAGGAGGACGCCATCAACTTCTCGGACGCGCCCGGGTATCCGCGATTTGCACTTGATTCCATCAGGGAAATGGTGCGTCAGGTTGGAGACGGCCTGCTCATGAAAAAAGGCGTGGCCGTGCGCGGCGTCATTATCCGCCATCTGATTCTGCCCGGGCGGCTGGAAAACTCCCAAAAGGCGCTCCAGCTGCTGAAAGAGGAAATCCCGGCCGGCGTGGCCATAAGCCTGATGGCTCAGTATTCACCCATGCCGAAAGTGCGTGCGCACCCGCAGCTCGGACGCAGGCTCAGGCCGGCGGAATATCGGCAGATACTTGATTTCGCACTGAATCTCGGTTTTGAAAACCTTTTTGTGCAGGAAGTGGGCGGCCATGAGCTGACGCCGGACTTCGACAGCGACCCGCCTTTTGACCCGCCGCCGGACAAATGACGCATGAAAATTTACGGCGTTCACAGCCGCGCGGTCTAAGGCATTTCAAAAACACTGACGCCCGGCGGCACTTCGAATTGAAACATTTTTGAGGAAAGCCCCCGGTTTATCTTAATGCCGGTAAACTTCAAGACGGTGGCATTGTCCATGACATCGTCGAAACTGACCTGAAGGATATGAAAGTCATTTTTATCAAGCGTCATCTGCAGAAACTGATACGAGGCGCCCTTCTCGCGCGGGTACAGCCTCAGAAGATAGTTGCCGTTTTTGTCAATTGCGTCAGGCTCTGCATATCGTATGGTAAAATCATCGCCGAGCCTGCCCAGACCGGATAAAAATTTAATCAGGGCCTCGGATCTGAACAACAGGGCGGATTGCCGCGTGTAAACCGCTTTGTCCTGCGGCAGATAAAGCCAGGCATTGCGTTCGTTGATGATAAGTTTTTTGGCCTTCGGCTTGTGATAATCCCAGAGCATCTGTCTGGGGTTTTTGAAGTAAACCACCCCTTCTTCCACATCTGTTTTCCGTATCGACTTGACGGTGGTCTCCTGAACAAAGCCGGCCTGGAAGTCGCGGGTCTCATCATACACTTTCTGGAGGCGGCCGACAGTTTCGTCGATCGGCGCAAGTCCGTCCGCAAAAAGGCACGAAGGCAAAATCAATGCCCAAAAAAATGACGAGATGACGGCCGCTGCTCTGAGCGCCACAAACAATTTATTTTTATCACATTTTTTTTTCATCATTTTTCTTTTAAAAAATTTTCTGAAAAACAACGTCTGTGGCACATTTTTTTCAGATGAGTTTATAACCTGCCCCGCTTTCCCCCATAAGTGACCATGATTAAAGGGATTATTGGTAAGTATATGATATTACTATGTTTTGTGGCTGCCCAAATTTATGGCAAACAGGTCTAAAGGCCTGATCATTGCGGGCTTGCCGCATTTGTCAACATGCTTATCAACAGCGTATTCCACAGCCTTGTGGAATACGGATTGAACTACGTGTAAACAGAGGGAAAACCTCTGGCTTCCCTACGGAGGGTTTTTTTACAAAACCCGAACACGCCAGCCGAAGGGGTCGTCTTTCATGCCGTACTGGATCTGCAGCATCTCGTTGAACAGTTTTTCAGACAAATCCCCTGTTTTCCCTCCATTGATCGCATATTCCTTACCGCGGTAAAAAATATGGCCCACCGGCGAAATGATGGCGGCTGTGCCCGAGGCAAATGATTCTGTCAGAGTGCCTTCTTCCAAAGCGGAAACCACCTCATCGATGGTAAGCGGTCTTTGGACAACTTTAATCCCCAGCCGGCCGGCCAGACTGATCACGGAGTCGCGTGTCACGCCCGGCAGAATCGTGCCGCCCAGAGGAGGGGTGATCAGCTCGTCGCCGATCAGGAAAAAGATATTGCTTGTGCCCACCTCCTCGACATACCTCTTTTCCAGGGCGTCGAGCCACAACACCTGCGTGTAGCCCATGTCGGTGGCAATGCGGCTGGCGTACAGACTGGCTGCATAGTTGCCGGCCGCCTTGACCGCGCCTGTGCCGCCGGGAGCCGCGCGCACATATTCTTCCGACACATAAATCCTGGTCGGGGAAAAGCCTTGCGCGTAATATGCGCCCACCGGGCCGGTGATGATGAAAAAGAGATACTCCTCGGCCGGGCGAACACCGAGGGCGGCTTCCGTGGCGATCAGCGTCGGTCGGATGTATAAGGAGGATCCCTTTTCCTGCGGGATCCAGTCGCAATCGAGCGCGACAAGCTTTTTCAGGGCTTCGAAAAAAATCGACTCGTCGATTTGCGCCATACAGAGCCTGGCGGCGGAGACGTTCATACGTCTGATGTTTTCCTGCGGGCGAAACAGATAAACTTCACCGGCGGGCCCACGGTAGGCCTTGAGCCCCTCGAAGACCTCCTGCCCGTAATGCAGGCACATGGCCGTCGGATCGAGCGTAAGCTGATGATAAGGCTCGATCACGGGATCGTACCAGCCCTTTCCCTCCTTGTATTTCATGCAAAACATATGGTCGGTGAAATATCTGCCGAAGCCAAGCTTATCCGGCTCCGGTCTCGGTTTCCTCTGGTCTGGCGCTGCTTCAATAATTTTTATCTCCATATTACCCCCATTGAAATAAACCCTTCCGTATAGAATCAGCTCTTTGTCGAGAGCTTTTTAGCACTAAATGATCCCCCGATCAAGACTTCGATATTGAATAGCCTCCGCCACATGCGCCGGTTCTATTTTTTCTCTTCCTTCCAGATCCGCAATAGTGCGCGACACTTTCAGCACCCGGTTCATGGCTCGGGCGGAAAGGCCCAGTTTTTCAACCGCCATTTCCATAAGGCGGTGCGACTCTTCGTCAATGGCGCAATGGGCTTGAATCTGTTTTTCCGTCATGCGTGCGTTGGTCAGTACGCCTGAAGAGCCGAAACGCTTTTTCTGCGCGGCCCTGGAGGCCTCCACCCGTTTCTTGATGGACGCGGAAGACTCGCCCTCCCTGCCGCCGGCAAGCGCGGCGTACTTCACCGACGGAACCTCGATATGCAAGTCGATGCGGTCCATAAGCGGCCCGGAGATCCGCCCCTGGTACTTGCGTATCTGCTGTGGGGAGCAGCGGCAGGCGCGGCCCCGGTCGCCGAAATAGCCGCATGGGCACGGGTTCATGGCGGCCACGAGCATAAACCTCGCTGGAAAAGACGCGGTGACCGCCGAGCGCGTGATGGTGATGCTCCCCTCTTCCAGCGGCTGGCGCAGTGCCTCGAGCGCATTTCTTTTAAATTCGGGAAGCTCGTCGAGAAACAAAACTCCCAGGTGAGCCAGACTGATTTCGCCCGGGTGCGGCATCTGGCCGCCGCCGGCCAGCCCCGCATCGGAAATGCTGTGATGAGGCGAGCGAAAAGGCCTGGTGGCCATCAGCGTTTGCCCGGAATTGAGCAGGCCGGCCACGGAAAACACCTTGGTAATCTCTATTGCCTCTTCAAACGAAAGATCAGGCAGGATTGTGGGCATCCGTCTGGCCAGCATGCTTTTGCCTGAGCCGGGCGGACCGATCATCAGCAGATTATGGCCGCCGGCGGCCGCGACTTCGATGGCGCGCAATGCCTGCTTCTGCCCTTTGATCTCGCAGTAGTCGATGTCATAGCTGTCTGTTGTCTGAAACAGGGTTGCCGCGTCGACCGACAGGGGTGAAGCTTCCTGCCGGCCCACAAGAATCTCCACTACCTCGGGCAGAGTTTTCACACCATAAACAAACACGCCTTCGACCATGGCTCCCTCCGCCGCGTTTTCCTCCGGCACAAAAATGGCGCGGATGCCCTCTTCCGCCGCTTTGAAGGTGGCCGGCAGCACCCCACGCACCCCTTTGATGCTCCCGTCGAGCGACAGCTCGCCTAGAAAAAGGCACTTCTCCAGAGAAGTTTGAGCGATCATTTCCTGTGCCGCTAAAATCCCCACGGCAATCGGCAGATCAAACCCCGTCCCCTCTTTGCGTGTATCGGCAGGCGCCAGATTCACCGTCACATGATTACGCGGAAAAGCATAGCCGGAATTCTTGATGGCCGCCTTGATACGGTCGCGGCTTTCTTTGACGGACGCGTCCGGCAGGCCTACCGTGGCAAACTGAGGCAGCCCCTGCGAGATGTCCACTTCCACCGAAACGGGATATGATTCCATCCCGATGACACTCATGCTCAACACTTTGATGAACAATCTTTTTCTCCAGGAGGGATTTTTGAATGGAAATACTAGCTAATCGCTTTATTTATATCAAGTTTTTAATGCAGTGCAAATAATTTCCGAGTTCCTTGACTCACATCGGGCGGTATGCTAGGGTCTCGTCAAATTGATCAGTTACAAGATTCACAGATACTGAAGTCAGCGGCTGCCATGGACAAACTATCCCATTTGAATGATGAAGGCCTGGTGCAGATGGTCGATGTAACCGGGAAAGCAAATACCCCCCGCACGGCCGTCGCCCGGGGCGAGGTACGGATGAAAAGCGCCACACTGGAGCTTCTCGAAAAAGGCCGCCTGGAGAAGGGAAATGTGCTGACCACCGCCAAAATCGCGGGCATCATGGCGGCAAAAAAAACGGGGGAGCTCATACCTCTTTGTCATCCGCTGGGCGTCACCTCCGTCGATCTGGAATTCACTCTCGACCGTAAAAAACCCCGTGTCATCATCAGCTCTCGCGTGCAGACCGTCGGGCAGACGGGCGTCGAAATGGAGGCCCTCACCGCGGTCAGCATCGCCGCCCTGACCGTATATGACATGTGCAAAGCGGTGGATAAGGAAATGATCATCGAAGATATAGTTCTGCTGGAAAAAAGCGGGGGGAAAAGCGGCACCTTCATCAGAAAAAGAACCAGGCGCACCGGAGATGCATCATGACGCGGACATACAAAGTCAAAAAGGCCTTTCTGATCCCCTTTATAATCACAGCCGCCCTGCTGGCGGTCCTTCTGCTAATCAGCCTTTTTTACGGCCGGCCCTGGGAAAACATAATTCTCGCCGTGCTGTGCATCGTGGCGCTGTTAGTCGCCGTGGAAGCCTCCGAAAGAGAGTTTGCCGTCTCCGAAGACAGTCTCGGCATCAGAAAATTTTTCCGGCCCAAAAAATTTACCTGGCCGGAAATTACCCATCTGGGTATTGTCACGTTGCGTAACAAGGCATACTTTCTTTTGACAACCACCAGGGGCTTTTATATTTTTTCCAATCTCATTGAAAACCATGAGCGTCTGCTGGGCGATCTGGCGGAAAAACTGGGAAATGAAAAAGTGGAAACAGAAGTTACAAGCTACCTGGAAAATCCCCTGCAAAGAACCTCCCTGATCGTTTTGAGCTGGGTTGCCGCGGTGATCATCATTGCGATCATTGTAATGAAGCTCCTGGCCTGACAGGCTCTGTCCACAGGCCGTATAATCAATTATTTTAAAGGATATTTTTCAGACATGTTTTTATCTACGGGAGTTTTTCGCCATGACGCCACGCAAACACAGTAAAGCGGCCGGACAAACAGACATTCACGAGCAGTGCAACACGGCTGTAGAGGAAATTCTGGAGCAAAAACTCGATGAGCTGGCCACCGTCCTTTCCGTTTCCGGCAACGGCAAAAGCAGGCTTCACTCGAACATTATGGGCATGGTGGAAAAAAGCCTTTTCAAAATCGCTCTGAGGCGCTCCGGTCATGTCAAAAGCACGGCCGCGACATTCCTTGGCATCAACCGCAACACATTTTCCGACAAAATGACCAAATTGGGCATCGATGACGGAAAGAACAAATAGCGTCGCGCCGGCGGCCTGGTCGCGCGGCGCCGTTGAGCCACGCACCCCCGGGGGTCTTTTGTTGTCGTCTTGAGCCGCCGCGGCCATGAGAAAACTCTTTCCCAAATATAATTAAGTACATTTAATAATTCTGTTGTGGCGCAAAAGGATGCCGTAAGGATACTGTGTTGTGAAATTAATGCAAAAAATACTTTGACACGGCAGGCGCCTGTGATAAGAAAAAATCCGCGTTGCCGGCACCGAGAGCACCGGTCATGCGCGAACTGCCGAAGCCGCGTTTGTCCGCGTGGTTAACCGATAAAACATAATAGCTTGCAGAATGTGAGAAAAACAGCGATCGTAGAGCCTCAATGCCGGATCCGGCGGGGTACGGACGCGCGTTCGAAATATGAATTATGCGGAGTTGCCCGATGGATTTACATCCCCGAGGCCATGAAAAAATACGAATACTGATGGAAAAAGGCGTCCGGATCCCCAGCCCCGCCACGCTGGACATAGGTGATGATGTCGTCACAGCGCAAATCTCAGGTGAAAACGTCACGATATATCCGGGCTGCCGGATTTACGGGAAGAAGACAGTTATTTCATCGGGCTGCCGGCTGGGCTATGAGGCGCCTGTGACCATCGAAAACTGCCGCCTCGGACCGGATACGGAACTAAAAGGGGGGTTTTTCAACGGATCTGTCTTTCTGGAAAAAGCCTCCATGGGCTCCGGCGCACAGGTTCGTGAAGGCTGTCTTATCGAAGAGCAGGCAAGCGGCGCTCACTGTGTCGGTTTAAAGCAGACGATTCTCTTCCCGTTCGTCACGCTGGGCAGCCTGGTGAACTTCTGTGACTGCCTCATGGCGGGCGGTACCAGCCGCCTCCATCACAGCGAAGTGGGCAGCTCCTACATTCATTTCAATTTCACTCCCGACGGAGACAAGGCCACACCCTCGCTGTTCGGTGATGTGCCCGGAGGGGTGATGCTCAACCGGCCGCCGATTTTTCTGGGCGGGCAGGGGGGCGCGGTAGGACCGATACAGGTGGGATATGGCAATGTCGCGGCGGCGGGATCGATTCTGAGGAAAAATTATCCACAGGAAAACCAGCTCATCTTCGAAGCAGGGCCGGCCAGAAGCGTACGCATCACAAGGGGCCTGCCCTATCTGGAGATAAATCATCTGGTGGAGCAAAACATAGTCTATCTGGCCAATCTCAAGGCTCTGACCGCCTGGTACAAAATGGTGAGGAAAGCTTTTTTCGACCGCCAGGAATCGGGACCGCTTATTTACGAGGGGGCGCTGGAGATTTTGGCGGGCGCCTGCCGGGAGCGCCTCGACAGACTCTCCCGCATGGCGAAAAATTCGCTGGCGGCCGCCCCTGACTCTGCCAAGGCTGAAAGGGAGGAACTTGTCGCACGCCTGCCCGAACTGGAAGAGCAACTAAGCCAGGACAATACCGGCGACTGGGTGAGACAGGCACAGCAGACATTTTTTGCGGCATGGGACCAGGCGGGACCAAAGTTCAATGCGCCCTATACGGAAGCGATCCGCGCTCTGCCGGCTGCGGTCACAGATGCGGGGACGGCCTGGCTTTTGTCTGTCGTGGATGATTATTGCCAAAAAGCCAAGGCGGCTTTCCCGCTTGTGCAGATATTCAAAAAACTCAAGGCAACGGGTACATAAAATGGGTGAACTGTTCGGAACAGACGGAATCAGGGGGGTCGCCAACCGCCATCCGATGAGCGCGGAAATTGCTTTCAAGGTGGGGCAGACGATCGCGCACCTCTTCAGAAGAAACGGCCATCGGGCGAAAGTGGTCATCGGCAAGGACACGCGCATTTCCGGCTATATGCTGGAGAGCTCACTGGAGGCGGGCATCACGTCGATGGGCGGCGACGCCTACCTGGTGGGAGTTATGCCGACGCCCGGCATCTCTTACATCACGCACAGCATGCGCGCAGATGCGGGCATTGTCATCTCCGCGTCGCACAACCCCTACCAGGACAACGGACTGAAGATTTTCGGCGCGGACGGCTTTAAGCTGACCGACGCGAGAGAGGCACAGATCGAACAAATGATCTTCGGCGGCAAACTCAACGAGCTTCTGCCCGAGGCCCGGTCCATGGGCAAGGCCACGCGCATCGACGACGTCAACGGCCGCTACATAGTTTTTTTGAAAAACACCTTCCCCCGCGACCTTTCCATGGAAGGCATGAAAATCGTCCTGGACACGGCCAACGGGGCCACCTACCGGGTCGCACCGGACACTTTTGTCGAACTCGGCGTCGATTTACAGGTAATCCACAACAAGCCGGACGGCATCAATATCAATCACCAATGCGGCTCGCAGCACACGCAGGGCCTTCGGGAAAAAGTCCTGGAAAGCGGTGCGGCGCTGGGGCTGGCCTTTGACGGTGACGGAGACCGGCTCATTGCGGTGGATGAAAAAGGGCGGGAAATCACCGGCGATCAGATGCTCGTCATCTGCGCCCATGCCATGAAACGGGAAGGCAGGCTCGCCAACAACCTGCTGGTCACCACGGTAATGAGCAACCTGGGGTTGAAGCTGGCTTGCAAAAAATACGGCTTTGACCATTATGCCTCACAAGTTGGCGACCGCTATGTCCTGGAGGACATGCTGCGCATGGGGGCAACCATCGGCGGGGAGGACTCAGGCCACATGATTTTCCTGGATCACCACAAAACGGGCGACGGCATCATCGCCGCCATGCAGCTCGTCGCGGCCATGCTCAAAGAAAACAAGCCTCTTTCCGAACTGGCGCGTCTGATGGATGTTTTCCCCCAGGAGCTCATCAATGTGGAAGTGAAAAACAAACCGGATATTGAAAACGTGCCCCGACTGATCGACGCCATCCGGCAGGCCGAAAAAGAGCTGGGCGAAGAAGGACGTATTCTGGTTCGCTATTCCGGAACGCAAAATATCTGCCGCGTCATGGTGGAAGGGCCGACCGACACGGTCACGGGTAAATATGCCCGCGGAATTGCGGATATTGTAAAAGAAGAGCTGGGATAACTCCGGGAGTCAACAACATGGACATCAATGTTTTTGTGACCAAAGATTTCGAGAAAATGAGTGAGGTTGCGGCACAAATTGCCGTCAAAAAGATTGCCGCTGTTTTGAAGTCCAAACAAGAAGCAGTTCTGGGGCTGGCCACGGGAAATTCACCCACCGGCATGTACAAGCATCTGGCCCGGGCGGCCAATGAAGGCAAATTCGATTCGGGAAGAATCCGCAGCTTCAATCTCGATGAATATATCGGCCTGCCGGGTGACAATGCCCAAGAGCGCGCCCTGCACCCGGAGAGCTATGCTTATTTCATGGTCCAGGAACTTTTCGGTCATCTGAACAAGAAATTCAGTGAAACCTGTGTGCCCTGCGGCTCGCTGATTGAACAGAAAAAACTGATCCGCTCACTTGGAGAAAACAAAAACGACTGGTCATACGCGGGCACAGGCGCCGGCAGATCCATCGTCATTAAAGCAAAAGCGAAATCGGACTATCTGGCCTGGATAAAAAAAGACATTCTCGACCGGTACGCACGAAAGATCAAGGCCTCCGGAGGCATTGACCTGCAGGTCATCGGTGTGGGCGGCCGCGGTCATGTGGCCTTCCATGAAGCGGGGATCCCCTTTCGGGTAGCGCCGATGCTGCTGGTCAAACTGGACAGCGATACGATAGCCAATGCAATTACCGATACACATTTCAAAACGAAAGCAGATTCGCCGCGCTACGCAGTCAGCATGAGCGCCGGGCTTGTTTATCAGGCCCGCACGGTGATGCTGGTGGCCAACGGGGCACGCAAAACACGGCCGGTAGCCGAATCGCTGCTCGGCGAGATCACTCCTGAAGTTCCCATTTCATACGGCAGGCTATACGCGCGCAATGGCGGAGAATTGATTTACGTTCTGGATCGCGTGGCAGCCGAAGAGTTGCTCGCCTGCCGGCGGGAGCTGAAAAGCCGCGGCATTATTCTGCATGAGACCGACAAACCCTCCCACAGCAAACCCCGGCGGCGTCTCGTCTGAATTTATATTCATCTTTGGTCAAGCGGCCCGACCGCTTTTGCACCGTGCAGCGCATCATGAAAGCACGCATCCGCGGCGCGATAAAAACAGGTCGGAAAGGTTTTTTTATGGTAATAAAACATGCGAAAAGGATGGAGTGCATGAAAAAGTGGACAACATTGTGTGTTACCGTTGTTTTCTTGATGGCGGCGTTAAAGACGGCTTGCGCGGCGGAAATCGTGATCGGCTTTACCGGCCCTTTGAGCGGGCCCGCAGCCGAATACGGACAGGACTGCCTCTATGGTCTGGATATGGCCGCCAAGGAAATCAACTCTGCCGGGGGGGTCAGTATAAAGGGCAAAAAACATTTCTTCCGGATCGAAAAGCTCGATGACCGTGCAGACCCTACACAGGCGAAAAACAATGCCCTGCGTTTTGTAAATCAGCATCGGGCCGTCGCGGTTTTCAATCCTGTCAGCACAACTCTTTTCGCTATCATGGGGATCCCGCAGACACGAGACAGGCAGTTCATTATCGGTGCGTACACCAGCATCCATTCCGTCATGCAAAAAAAGCATCCGATGATCATCAACGCAGTTTCGGACTTTGTCACCTATGTTGAGAACATGGCGGATCAAGGCAGAGCCGGCGGCTGGAAAAAACTGGCCATGTTGGCTACCAGCGGCACATACGGCGAGGCATGGCGTAAAACTTTCGCCGAGGCCTGGATTGCCAGGGGCGGTCAGGTGATCGGGGATTATCCAACCAACTATTACACGGAAACGGATTTTTCCGCGCCTCTGACGGCGGCGCTGGCCAAAAAGCCGGATGTCCTGCTCATCGGCGGCCCCTCCGCCACCACCGCCTTGGTTGTCGAACAGGCCAGGGACAAGGGCTTCCGGGGCGGGCTTATTCTCATTGACCAGGCCAAGCCGGATTACATAGCCAAAACACTTGGAGACGTGAAACTCCTGGAAGGAATGATCAGTACCGGCGCAATCGGCGCCTTGCCCCTGCCCTCACTGCCGGCTTACAAAAAAAAGTTTCACGCCGCTTACAAAAGAGACATCACGTCCGAATGTGTGCTGCACTACAGCGTGCTGCGGGTGATCGCCAAAACGATACAAATCACAGGATCGGCTCACCCGGCTGACATTCGCGCCAATTTGCACATGGCGCTGCCGGTCAGTGGGGACGAGCTTCCCAGCGAGCTGTTCGGCATTCAGGAAAACGGCCATTTTCTGTGCGGTCTGGTGATGCAAACCGTCAAAGACGGCAGCTTCAGCAAGGTGGATTATATTCTGTCATTTCCGCAGACAAAGGAAGAATTCGAAAAATACAAAAAGATGAGCAAAACCGCCGAGCCGGAAATGATCCGCTGGGCGCCTGCGGCGAAAAAGGATTAGAAAATCGGAAAGGCGGAGGGGGGATATTTCGCCTCATTTGCGCCTGCGGCTGAAAGGATCCTCTCCTTCCTTTTTTATAATTTCCCGGACTTCCTGATATAATTCGATCAGACATCCGATAATGGCCAAAAAGAGCATCGCCAGCATGAATTTTGGGGAGGTACCCAGCATTTCATCCAGGACAAGCCCCAGCGCCAAAAATAAAAAAGAAGCAACCACCAGCGCAAAACCCCACGCCGAAAGCATGATAATGATCCGAAAAGGAGTCTGCCCGGCGGGTCTCTTTTTAAAAAACACAGGCGTCATCGTGCTTTTCCTTTATTGTCCGGACTTTGCCGCGCTTGTTGTGTCTCCAGGGCGTTATTTTTGGTCTTCTGGCTTTAAAATAACTTTTATCCGTCAAAAAGCAAACTTAATCAACGCCGGAGGAAACGGGTAACTCGTTCGACAGGCTGAAAAGCCGCACAAATCAGGCAGGCGCCGACGGACGATAACATTGTATCCAGCCGATTGATTTTAACCGCGCGCTGGTGTATGAAATCTGTCCGTCAGATAAAAACTACCGGGGCCGCCCCTGAAACGACGGCTGTCGGGCGAAACAAACAATGAGCAAGCTGAAGCTGATTATCTTTGTCGCATTAACTTTCATTGCGGTCATTCTCCTGTGGATCATCGCGGCCGTGTGCTTTCCCCGGCGCGCTGAAATCGGGCCGGCGCTGCTGCAATTGTACGGCAGGGTCTGCCTTATGATTTACCGTGTACGCGTAGAAGCGGCCGATCCCCTGCCCGTTTCGGCATCCAAAGAAAGAGGCATCATTCTGATTGCCAATCATGTCAGCGCGCTGGACATATTTTTGATGGCGGCGCTGTACAAAACGGTGTTTTTAAGTAAAGAGGAAGTCCGGCGCTATCCGCTCATCGGCTGGGCCGCCGCGACGCTCGGGACGATTTTCATCAGGCGCGACTCGCCGCAGGAAAGCCGGCAGATCATCCGTGAAGTAGCGCGCCTTTCGACCGGCAGAGTAATCACCATCTTCCCCCAGGGGACAACCGGCTCGACGGGTGACGCCCTGCCTTTCAAGCGCGGCGCTTTCAAAACCGTCGAGCTCAATCACGGCACTCTTTTGCTGCCGGTGACCATCCGTTACCGCGAGGACAATGCCGTCGCCTGGCGAAAGCCTCAAAACCTCCTGGCCAATCTCAAGGAGATTGCCAGGCAGAAAAGCGTGCCGGTCAAGGTAAAAATTCATCAGCCGATTTCCATTGCCGACTACACCGGCAAAACGGTGGATGATGTCTGCCGCGTCGCCCAGGAAAGGGTTTTTTCCGCTTTGCATGCCGCCTACTGATCCGCGCGGCGGCCATGTACCCTTGTCGAAAGCTTGCGCAAAATCCGCGGATAGAGTAAACAAACACGCATATAATTTTCTCATCGGGGATATTATGAAAAAACTACAGCCCACACTGGCGGCGGAAAGAAATTATACGGTCGAAAAGGAAAAATTTGTTCCCGTGTCGCAATATTTCGGCGAGGATACTTTCCACCATCGCGTGATGAAAGAAAAGCTCCCGAAGAGCACCTACAAAAAATTCCTGGAG
The DNA here is from genome assembly GCA_012522275.1 of Smithella sp. Classification (GTDB taxonomy): domain Bacteria; phylum Desulfobacterota; class Syntrophia; order Syntrophales; family Smithellaceae; genus UBA8904. Next base: position 3,524 of record JAAYKU010000047.1, on the reverse strand, counting down.
GCAATAAACGAGAACAAGACGCTCAATGAGGACACGGCCAACGTCGTCGCCGAGGCGATGAAGCAGTGGGCGTTGGAGAAAGGTGCGACCCATTTTGCCCACTGGTTTCAGCCGATGACCGGAATCACGGCCGAAAAGCATGATGCGTTTGCCGACCCGGCGGGGCCGGACATGGTCATCGAGCGATTTTCCGGCAAGCAGCTGGTCCAGGGCGAGCCGGACGCCTCGAGCTTCCCTTCCGGCGGCATCCGTGCCACCTTTGAGGCGCGCGGCTACACGGCCTGGGATATGTCCTCGCCCGCATTTATCAAGCGCAACGGAATTTCGACGACCCTTTGCATTCCAACTGTTTTCATTTCCTACACAGGCGATGCGCTCGACAAGAAAACGCCGCATCTGCGTTCCATCCGCGCCCTGAATAAAAGCGCGACGGCCATGCTGAAACTTCTGGGCGCGAAAAACGTCAAAAGCGTGTATCCCAACCTGGGGCCTGAGCAGGAGTATTTTCTCATCGACATGGACTACTACTGCAAGCGTCAGGATTTGGTGCTGGGCGGCCGGACGGTCATCGGCGCCCCTCCGGCCAAAGGCCAGGAGCTGGAGGATCAGTATTTCGGCAGCATCAGGGAGCGTATTTCATCCTACATGCATGATGTCGAAGAAGAGCTCTTCAAACTGGGCATACCGGCCAAAACCCGCCACAACGAGGTCGCCCCCAGCCAGTATGAAATAGCCCCCGTCTACGAGGAGGCCAACATTGCCGTCGATCATAATCAGCTGGTGATGGAAACACTCCGCTCAGTGGCTAAAAAACACCATCTGGCGGCCCTGCTGCATGAAAAACCTTTCGCCCGGATCAACGGCTCGGGCAAACATGTCAACTGGTCTCTTTCGGACAACCACGGCAACAATCTGCTCAATCCCGGCACGACCCCCCAGGACAATATCCAGTTTCTGGTGTTTCTCATCGCCACGGTCCGCGCCGTCTGCAAACACGCCGACATTCTGCGCGCGTCCATCGCCTCATACGCCAACGACCTGCGGCTGGGCGCGGGCGAGGCGCCGCCCGCGGTCATGTCCGTTTTTCTCGGTGAAAAGCTCACTCAGATTCTGGAAGACATCGAAAAAGGCACCGTCACCGGGGCGACCAACGCGGAGATCATCGACCTGGGCATTTCCTCCTTGCCGCATGTAAGCAAGGACAACACGGACCGCAACCGGACATCCCCCTTTGCCTTCACCGGCAACAAGTTTGAATTCCGGGCGGTCGGCTCATCACAGAACATCGCCTCGCCCGCACTGGTGATCAACACGATTGTCGCCGAGAGCCTCGACGAACTGGCGGCCAGGATCAAAGTCAAAAGCTCCAGAAACATCAACCGGGCGGTTTTCGAAGTTCTGAAAAGCGAAATCGGGAATATCAGGCCGATCCTCTTCAGCGGCGACAACTATTCTAAAGAATGGGAGGAGGAGGCGAAAAAAAGGGGACTGCCCAATGAAAAAACGACGCCCGGGGCGCTCAAGGCCCTGATTTCGACCAGAGCGCTCAACCTCTTCGAAAAATATGAGGTTCTCTCTCGCGCGGAGCTGAAATCACGCTACCTGATTCATGTGGGTCGCTACATCAAGGACCTGGAAATAGAAGTCAAGTGCCTCAACAATATCTGCATGTCGCAGGTGATCCCGGCGGCCGTCGCCTATCAGAAAAGACTGGCCGAAGCGATGGTGCTCACCAGGCAGGCTCTGGGGGCGAAAGCGGCGGCCCCGGCCGAGGCGGAGCTGCTGAAAAACGTAACCGATCTCATCAACACGATCTACGCGGTAAACAAAGACATCCAGGCGCGGGTAGAGACGGCCGAAACGATACAGGAGGATCCCCGCAAGGCAGAGGCGCTGGATGTAAGGGTCAGACCGAAGATGGACGAGCTGCGCGAACATATCGACGCTCTGGAAAATCTGGTGGATGACGAACTTTGGCCTTTGCCAAAATTTTGGGAAATGCTCTTTATCTGCTGAAGGGAATCACGAAACAAACAATCCCGCCCTGACGGGTAACAGACGAGATTGTTTAAATATCTTTAATCGCGTACCAGATCATGCCGATGCGTTCCCTGAAAATCAGTGTATTGTCGAGAAGCGGCTGAGACTGTGGAATGAATCTCAAAACGGGCGTGCCGGCAGGCGATGCATACAGATAATCCGCAGGCAAAGGAGTCACACTGCTGAAGAATTTTCTGAATTGCGCTTCGCTTCTTTTCATGTGGCAGGCGGAGGTAACCAGACCAATCTTAATTTTTTTGTCCACAAACATCCTGTTTAATTCCAGAGCGTGCTCATAGGTATTCGTCGATTTCGCTTCTATACGGATCCTTTCTTTCGGCACGCCCAGCTCCTGCGCCATCTGCGCCATCACCTCCGCGTTGGAAAGCCCGTTGTGGCCGGCGCCACAGCAGACCAGGTACTTTGCGTCGTGCTGCTTATACATTCTCAGCGCGTGCGTCAGCCTCAAAACCGTGGCCCCGGAGGAATATGTTTTCCCCAGTGCATTGATCTCGTAAACGCCCCCGCCGAGCGCGACAATCACATCGAGCTGCTTATTTTCTTCAGCCGGACCGGAGACAATATATTCTTTTTCCTGCTTGTAGCTGAAAAAATTGGAAACGGCTTTGATGCTGAATCCATAAAACATAATGATTGTGAGCAGTAAAAACAGCGCCCCGCTTCTTTTTTTCGCCCCTGCGAGGGACAACAAAAAAGAAATAAGCAAAAAGACAAAAATGATAAAAACCGGATCCACAAACGACTTCAGTATGTGATAAACTTGTTCCATGACTCAGTGCTCTCCGTTTGGTGTCGAATTATTTTCCCGCTGCCGGGCGGCCCCGATTATTTTGTGCATTTTGCCTGTCTTCACGAAAATGCCAGTCAAGTATCTGACGGTAAACGGCCGCCCTGAGCCGCAGCTTCTTCGCCAGCCCCAGCGTCAGCACTGAGCCCGCAACATTGATCAGCCAGCTTAACATCAGGCGGATAAATATGATGGAGGAGGCCAGACGGTAGCCGGCGGGCGTTTTCCATTTGCGCAGAAACTGGTAGCGGGACCGGTAAAATTCTATCCGCGAGCGGGCGTTGTGCCCGATGCTTTGTCCCTGAAGGTGATAGATAAAAGCGTCCGGCACCTGCCAGACCTGCCAGCCGGAACGCTTCATGGCATAAGCCAGGTCCGTCTCCTCGAAAAAGAAAAAGTAGCGCTCGTCAAAGCCGGACACTTCGTCGAGCGCCTGCCTGCTCACCAGGATACAGGCGCCGACGGCGGAATCCACCTCAAGCGGGGCATCATGCGTGTATCTCTTGCTCGGGTAGCGGCGGGGGAAAAGATATTCCAGAAGCGACACGTTCACCGCCAGTGTCAAAAAAGTGGGAAATGAGGCAATGGAGTTCTGCCTGCTGCCGTCGGCATTGAGCAACTGCCCGCAGACAATCGCCGCCCGTGGGGTAGCCATGGCAAAATCCCACAGTTTTTG
>JAAYKU010000292.1 GCA_012522275.1 Smithella sp. | reverse complement strand
TAAATATTTTCCCCTCCCCGCAAAACCATGTCTTTTTTACGGTCGGTGATAAACAAATGACCGTCTTCGTCGAGATAGCCGATATCACCTGTGAACAGAAACCCGTCTCTCAACGCTTCGGCTGTTTCCTTCGGGCGCTTCCAATAGCCTTTCATCACGCCCCACCCTTTTACGGTGATCTCTCCCCACTGTCCGCGGGGCACTTCCTGGCCGCGCTCGTCAACAATGCGGACCTCCATTCCCTGCATGGGCTTGCCGACTGAACCAGATTTTCTTATTCCCTCCGGGTCCTGACAGGCGAGGTCTCCCATCGTTTCCGTCAGGCCGTAATCATGGACGAAGATGCCGCCCAGGCGCTCCTCGACTTCACTGATTTTCTGAGGAGGAAACGGTGCGGCGGCAACAAACCAGTATTTAACCGAACTTGTGTCATAGACGGCGCGGCCCGCCTCGTCGAGAATCATCAAAAGCATGGTGGGAACAAGCGGCATGAATCTTATTTTGTACTTTTCAATGGCCTGGAGCGCCCTTACCGGATCGAACCATTTATGAAGAACGATCGTGGCGCCATGCTTCCAGTAGCTGTAAAGCCAGATGGCCAAGCCGAATACATGGTTCATGGGCAGCGCAATGAACACAACGTTGCCCTCGGCGACATTGAAGGCATCGTAAAAAGGACATTCCAGCGCCGCACAAAAATTGCCGTGTGTCAGCATTACCCCCTTCGGTGTTCCGGTGGTGCCCGAGGTGTACATAATCATCGCCAAATCATCCGCATTCCGCTCGGCAATGAAATCGCTGTCCGGGTGATTATTTACAAGCGACCGGTAATCGATCAGGTCTTCTTCGACCTCCCCCTCGATTCCCGTCACAATAATTTTCGCCTCACGACGGATCGTTGTGTTGATTTTATCCAGAAGCCCGGCGCTGGTAATGATGTATTTCGCCTCGGAATCCTTGAGCATGTAGGTAATCTCCGACTCGGTCAGAGCGAAAATGATGGGCAGTAAAACTCCCCCGCAGCGCAGCACCCCTTCATAGACGGTCAGTATTTCTTCACAGTTCGGTAAAACGGTGGCGACAATATCCCCCGGTTTAAGCCCTATGCTTTGTAACCCTTGCGCGAAGCGTCTGGCCTCCTCGCTTATCTTTATGTTGGAAAATGACTGTTCTTCAAAAAACAACCCCGTGTAATTGCGGCCTTTGTCGTAACTAAGTGCCAATTCCATTACGTTCATAATTTATCACTCCTTGATCTTTGAAGTTTTCCCGGACGGCCGACGCATTTTTTCCGGCCGCCTAAAATCTGAAACGCACCTCAGAGCTCTTCTTTTTTCTTCAGAAAAACGTCTTTTGCTTCCAGGCCTTCGCCGCAATAAGGCGCGTAGCGCTCCAGAAACAAGGCGGGATCGATGGCCGCCTCCGGCGTCAGCACACCTTTTTTGCCGATGTGGCCCGTGGCAAGCATCATCGCGGCGATGGCCAGAGGAACGCCCGTGCTTCCCGCCATGTGCCCGTACGGAACATGCGTTAGAGCCAGCGCTGATTTCATTTTCACACCGTCTTTCATGCCGGTTACGATCACGCATATCGGTGCGGGAAATTCGACAGCTTCCGGTACGGCGGCCAGAGCCAGGGCTTCAGCATTGAATTTGAACGCCGCCTTTTCGATGGAGAGCTCACCTTTTTTGATCTGTCCGGCAATTTTAGTCAGCAATTCCATAAACGGCTTTCCGTAAAACATTACGTTGGAGACGCTGTTTGCCTTTATAGTGCGGGGGATGGTTAAAGGTTCCGGATGACCGATATGATATGCCGGCATCTCCTTAAAGCCGGGAAAGCGAAGCGGCGCAGCCTCCGTGAGCGCGTCAATGTGCATAACCTCGCCGTTTCTGTAAGTCGGTATCGTTCCCGTGCTTTCATGCAACAGATGCATAACGGCCGCGTTTTGATCGTCTGAAACCCCCAGGGCTCTTTTGCTCACATGGTGCGGCTGTGCAGGGCCGGATACATATTTGGCACTTCCCCAGGCCGTGACGATTTCATCCACTTCATCGAAGTCCGCGGCGGCGTATGCGGCCAGCAGATTGGAAACACCCGGGCTCGCGCCGATGCCCGGAATAATCGTGATATCTGATTTTTTCGCCGCCTCGTCCATTTCCAGGATGTCCATCATCGGCTTCCAGTCATCACAGATATCCACGCATGATTTTTTTGCCTCGATGCATGCCTGCGTGATCAGCGGCCCGAATTTGTAATAGGGGCCGATGGTGCTTATCACGATATCGTGACCGGCCATCAAATCCAAAAGGGCGCTTTTGTCCGTAGCATCGATTTTTACCGCCGAGAGTTTGTCGGATTCGGACAGACCAACAAATTTTTCCGCCAGCGCAATGTTGTAGTCAGCCACCGTAATCGACCCGATAGAGGGAGAATTCACTAAAGTGGTCACCGCCGTTCTGCCCATGTCGCC
>JAAYKU010000291.1 GCA_012522275.1 Smithella sp. | reverse complement strand
TCACCATTACCATGAGCGACCGCGGCATACCCTTAAGCTACCGCCACATGCACATGTTCGGCAGCCATACCTTCAGCATGATCAACGCGCAAAACGAACGCTTCTGGGTCAAATTCCACTTCCACACCCGGCAGGGCATCAAAAATATGACCGATGCCGAGGCGGAGGCGGCAATCGGCAAGTGTCGCGAGACTCACCAGCGCGACCTCTACGATGCGATTGAGCGCAAAGATTTTCCAGGCTGGACATTGTTCATTCAGGTGATGCCCGAAAAAGATGCGGCAAAAATGTCTTACAGCCCCTTTGACCTGACCAAAGTCTGGTATCATAAGGATTACCCGCTCATCGAAGTCGGCGTTCTCGAACTCAACAGGAATCCGGAAAATTATTTTGCCGAAGTCGAACAGTCGGCTTTTAACCCCGCGAATATTGTGCCCGGCATCGGTTTCTCGCCGGACAAGATGCTGCAGGGGCGGCTCTTCTCCTATGGTGACACCCAGCGTTACCGCCTCGGCGTCAACCATCACCAGATTCCGGTCAACGCGCCGCGCTGTGCGACAAACATCTACCATCGCGACGGCGCCATGCGCGTGGACGGCAACCAGGGCGGCACCCTGGGTTATGACCCCAACAGCTATGGCCAGTGGGGAGATTCACCCGAGCTACATGAACCGCCACTGGCGCTGGAGGGAGCTGTCGGCCACTATCCCCAGGATGACGATTATTATACGCAGCCGGGTAAGCTTTTCCGACTGATGGACGACACACAGAAACAGGCGCTCTTCGACAATACGGCGCGGGCCATGGGCGATGCACCCCGGGAAATCAAGATTCGTCATATCGGTAACTGTTTCAAGGCCGATCCGGCCTACGGTGAAGGCGTAGCCAAGGCATTGGGCATCGCGATGAGTGAAGTTGGATGATCGTAAACAACTGACGAGTCGGTTGCAGCGGACGGTCCGCTTTGCGGGCCGCCGCTGAAACCGAGCGTGTTTGCCAGGTATGGCACGCAACTAATGAGGTGTAAGTCCACATGCCAGTTTCCACCCCATCTATGCAATGCCGGTCATTTATTCTATAGCACCCCCGCAATAATCAGCGATTATATCCGGTTGTTCCCGCCTGTGACGTGCATTGCCCCGCAAGGCCCGTCAGGGGATGAGGGCAGGGCGGCGGCTCAAAATAAGCCGTCCAGGTGTTTTGAGCTGTGCATTTATACAGTGTGCCAGGTTTCCTGCGTCCACGGCGAAATAGGCCGTATTCACCGTGCAGGAGGCGGGGCGTGATGATAATGTGCCGCGCCCGACGCCCGTCGTGCCGTCAAACGCGTCCGTGTAGTCGTAGTAATCCCGGTTCGGCTTGATATGGCGTTGTGAGTCGTTGATGACGTGAAACGGCACTTCGGTTGTCCCGTCCGTTCGTTTGTTGTTCCAGGCGTAGGCCGGCATCAGCGGCTGATTATAAGCATCTGCGGGGTTGTGGCTCCATTGAACCGCATCATGCCCCCGGCCGATCTGGTCGCGGCAGGGCCAGCCTGTTTCATCCTCGTTGCCGTCCCACTCGGAAAGGCCGTCGCAGGGGCGGATGGCCGCCAGCGCCGGGCGTGTAATGCGATAGGCGTCGCCGTTGTTCCAGAACTGTCTGGTCCCGCCGGTCAGGTTACAAGACATGGTTGTCGCCATGCCCGAGGTGCTGATGCATTCACTCCCGGCGGTGGTGTTTTTTACAAGGGAGCCGACAAAATACATTGAAGCAAATGAGGCCGATGAATTAGAAAGAAACGATAAACCGTTCCCGCCGTTGTGTGTTCCCGAATAGTCCGCATAGCTGCGTACGTTGTCCAGTGCGATACCGAAATTGGTCCACTTGCCTAAAATGTGATTATTCGCTACCACGCCGGTGCCGCCGCGAAGACGGAAGGGATAATAAGTTTGGCCGCCCTGGTTATCGAGCACATTGTTGTATATCTCCCACCTTTGGGTTGCCCGGTTCATGGCTTGAATGGAATGGGCTTCAATGTACTGGCCCGCGTTTGAGGATGTAGCTGTGACGGCGGTGGTGATCGTATTGTAGCGGAAAACATAACGGCCCCCGCAGTTGGTGTCAATGGCATTGCCCCCGAGTTCACGCTCGGATAAAAAGGTGTTTCCCTCCACATAGATGATCTCATCGGTGCCGCCCATTGTCTGGAGCTGCGCCCAGCGCCGGTGTGATGAATTGTCGTCGGTGACGTTGTAGGTTGCGCCATAGATGGCGATCCGGACGTTCACGAAACGGCAGGAGTGAATGATGCCGGTCGGATGCCTCTCCGGCGAGTCGGAGTTGATGACAATTTCTCCCTTGGAAACCGAAGCGGGATTGTCATAGCGAATATGGTCGATGGAGAATCCCTGGCCGCCGCCGATGTACAACGCGCCCCCCTTATTGTAGAGACTCAAGTGAGCCAGGCGTGAGCCCCCTGTTCCCAGACGGAAAAGGCACAAGCCGTTTGATGCCGCCTCGATGATAGTATCGTCCATGCCTGCTCCGATGATAGACAGACGTTTTGCTCCCAGATTAAGTATTTGTGACCAGGTGGCGCGACCGGCTGTAATGTTGATGGTGTCGCCCGCGGAGGCCCGCGAGACACAGTCGCTCACCGATTGATAATCAGGCGTGGCACTCCATGTGGGGCTTGCCCCCGTGCAGGAAGGCGTGTATCCGGGTGATGAGGGTATAAAACCGGCCGGGCCGCCGTCGGAGCCTCCTCCGCTGCAGGCGATGAGAAAAAAATATATCAGTATCAATGAAGGCAGTAAAGTACGTCCTGTCCGGCGTGTCATCTTGAACCTCCGTGTGAAAGTATTTCCGCTGTCTGCGGGGCTGAGCAGTGCCGCGTGGCAAAAATCCGACCGGCCGCGCCCTTGCCGGTGAGACGATCGGTACTGAACGGTCCCGCACCGCTCTTTTTTTATCAAAAAATAAATTTTGCTGTGCAAAAACACTATTATATTCCCGGGCTGCTTGTCAAACATAAAGAACCGGCAGGTTGTGTGTTTTATGAGGCTGTTCGGGGGGGGCCAAAGGGGGTATGGCGGTTTTGCTTTGATCAGTCCGGCCGGTTTTCAGAGGCCAGAAGCGCGGCTCCGAATGCAGCCGTGAGCCGTGGCCCGGGCGGCACCAGCACTTTCAGTTTGAGCGCCAGGCTTATGGCCTGCACCAGTCCTTCGTCTTCGCCTCCTCCTCCGGTGAGCACAACGTCCGGCTCCATTTTCAGTCTTTTGACCAGCATGGAAACTTTGGCGGCCATGGCCCTATGTACGCCGGCGAGAATGTCGGCGGGCTTTGCTCCCTCTGCGATGCGGGAGATTGTTTCCGACTCGGCAAAGACGGCGCAGTTGGTGGAAAACTCGACCGGCTTTTCCGAGAGCATGGAAAGCGGGCCGATCTCGTCGAGCGGCACCTGAAGGATGCGGGAAATCACCTGCAAAAAACGCCCGGAGCCGGTCGCGCATTTTTCGCTCATCAAAAAATCCGCGATGCGCCCCTCCGGCGTGATTTTCGCGGCTTTGGTGAACTGGCCGCCGATGTCGATGACGGTTTTGGCGGAAGGGAAAATGAAATGACAGCCTCTGGCATGGCAGGAAATATCGGAAACCTGACGAGCCGGCCAGGGCGAGCTCTCTGCGCCCAGGCCGGTGACGACCATCCCGGAAAGGACGTCGAATGATATGCCGGCGCTGGAAAGAACATCGTTGACCACCGTTTTGGCGACGTTTTTGTAATGGCCACCGGAGGGAATCAGGCTGGAGGCGACTGCCCGGCCGTCCTGAACAATCACGGCCTTGATGGAGACGGAGCCCATGTCCAGACCCGCGTAAAAATTTTTATCATTCATGTAAGGTTACCATACTCATCCCCTATCTATCCGTCAGAAGAATTCAGAAAAATGATGGGGGATTCACACCCGCCGATGTTATTGAATTTATGCTCTCTACCCGGCCACAACCGACCGGTGGAGAGCACATGAAACACGGTCGGGTTTTTCCATCAGGCGAAAAAAGTCACATCCTCT
>JAAYKU010000046.1 GCA_012522275.1 Smithella sp. | reverse complement strand
TCAAGTAATGCCAAACCACGAGGTGTTATTTTAAACTTTTGCTGTCCTGTTTTTTCAAGAATGAGAGCTTTCACAAATTGACCTATCGAATTATTAATCATTATTCTGGCCCTGTTTGGTCGATCGGCCTCCAATAAAGAATATCTATTTTCGAGATATGCAGGTATCTCCTTGTATAAGTGTTCCTCGCTATCAGCGAAGACCTTCAATACAGGCAGCATATAGTCATGTAATTTTGGGGCTTCATCCATAGTTTTTTATCTCCATTCTTAAAGCACAACTAGGGAATCAGAGACGCGGCGCAGCCGTGTCCGCCTGGATGCAATTGTTGGATGTTTTCCGTCCTCCAAACAGAGCCAACTCAAAGGTTTTAAAAAAGCAATCCACATCTTCAAAACCTATGTCGCTGAGCCATTGGCACTGTCTTTCGACTGGCGCTGGAATATTCTCCTTCTTGTCCTGATAGTACGCCTCTTCAATTTCATGCATGGTAATATTAGACCTGTTATTTGTAATGAAGCGTTTCATATAGTCTAGAAAAAAGCTGTCAAAAAGCTTACCTATTGAATCGGTTGCTGAGCTTACTTGATCTAGATTTAAGAAGAGACCACCATCACTGAGAAGTCCATAAATCTCGGTATATAATCCCCTTTTCCTTTCATCCGGCTGATGATGTATGGCAAACCCCGAGACGATGATATCAAAAGGCTTTTCTGATTCGATAGTCTTAGACCAGTCCGACATTGCAAAATCCGCATTGATAACTTTTGCACGCTGATTATCGCCGATTTTTATCCGTAATTTTTCCAGCATAGGATCGGAGAAATCAGCAAATATCACACGTGCTTCAGTATACTCTTCAAGGAGCATGCGGCCGAGAATCCCATCTCCGCAACCCAAGTCCAGAATTATGGATGGCTGAGGGCACCAGGCACTTATAATCTTACTGATAACTTCCAGCTGGAGCGTTGCACCAGGAATAGATCCTCGGACCCCTTCCACAAAGGTTTCTGCAATCTCCTTGGTTTGCCACTTGCTGTGCTGCTCATTCATCTTTGTTCCTTACATCCTAACAGAGTAATCCACGGAAAAACTTCCATCATACCAACCCTTATAGATGGAACGATTTTGCACTCATTGGTGTATTGAACCACAAAGCAGGGAAAAAATCGATAATATTTCCCGCTTTGGCGCGGGGCTACAGGGAGTTTTCAGAGGCGGCCGCATAAGCGCCGCTTAGCTGGCCGCAAGCGGCCAGTATGTCCGCGCCTTTGCTTTTGCGCAGCATGGCCGTGTAGCGCCGGTCGAGTAGAACCTGCTGGAAGGCGGAGACTGTTTCAGTTGAGGGGGATTTGAAAGGCGAGCCGGGATATTCATTGAAAACGATCAGGTTGATTTTACAGTGCTGGTCTGCAAGCAGGCGGGCGAGTTTTTCCGCGTCGGCGCGAGACGAGTTCACGCCGTCGATGAGTATGTATTCGTAGGTGAGCATTCTGCGGCCGGGCATGGGGTATTTTTTGCAGGCGTCCATAAGCGTCGCCAGCGGGTATTTTTTGTTGACAGGCATCAGCCGGTTGCGCGTTTCATCGTCGTGCGCGTTTAAGGAAATCGCCAGATTGATGCATACGTCCTCTCCCAGTTGCACTATTTGCGGGGCAAGCCCGCAGGTGGAAAGCGTGATGCGGCGGTTGGACATCCCGACGGCGTAATCAGAGGTGAGGATTTTGATCGCCTTGATCGTGTTTTCGTAGTTGGCCAGCGGCTCTCCCATGCCCATCATGACGATGTTTCCCACGGCCCTGCCCTCTTCGGTTTCCTGTCTGAGGGTGACGAACTGGCCGACGATTTCCGCCGGAGTTAAATTGCGTTTCAAGCCCTGACGCGCCGTCAGGCAAAAGGCGCAGCCCATGGCGCAGCCGGCCTGCGTCGAGACGCAAAGAGTCCAGTGGTTTTTACCCGGAATGAGCACGCTTTCTATGAACAGTCCGTCTTCCAGGCGTAAAAGTGCTTTTTGGGTGCCGTCTTGCGATTTCTGAATTTTGACGATGGACGGGCGGTAGATACGGGCAAGCAAGGGAAGTTTTTCGCGAAAGGCGCGGCCAAGCGTTGTCATGGCGTCAAACGAGGTGACGCCGGATTGGTAGAGCCATTTCATGATCTGCCGCGCGCGGTATTTTTCCTTTCCAGACGCCGCGATAAAATCTTCCATTTCATCCAGCGGAAAATCCAGCAGATTGGGAAGCCTCGCTGCATCCGGTTTATCAGTCTGTTGACGGCTCATGAAAATGCCTCGCTACGGTATGGACAAGTATTTTTAATTCCGGACCGTGGTTGTAAAGTGATGAATCTGAAAAATCATACTTCAGAAAATAAAAAAACAGAGGGTTAGAAAATGGAATCCAGTGTTTTCAGCATTTTCTATAGGGGTAGGAACGACGCATTGATTTGCGTCGCCCCTCCCTCCGAACCGGACTTGCGGATTTCCCGCATCCGGCTCTCCAGTTGGTGGTTTTACCTCCTTGAGGACTGGAGCAACAGAGCAT
>JAAYKU010000045.1 GCA_012522275.1 Smithella sp. | reverse complement strand
TGCGTAAAAATGTCATCAGTCATTTGATGTTTATCCAGAAAACACCTGATCGCGTTCAATCATATTTTAACAATAGTACTACTCGCTACGCTGCTTGACGAGAATTCTATTTTGAGACTGTTAATATGTCAATGAGGCAACAGCACGGATGCTGGGCTATCCGGCCGATTACCTGATCGGACGCAAAGTTCACGAGTTCTTTTGTGAACAAACATCAGGTGAAACGGATATACACCTTCAGCGCAGGCGTGCCGGGCAGGATGAAATTCATGAGCGTTGCTTCCGCCATAAAGACGGTTCGCCCGTCTGGGTTACACTGTCGGCCAAGTCCTTGAGAGATGAAAAGGGCAATTTTGCCGGATCTTTTGCCATGCTCACCGACATCACCGCGCGCAAGAAGATGGAAGAAGAGCTGCGCCAAAGCGAAGAGCACTACCGCACACTAATAAAGGCCATTCCGGATACCATGGTCCGTTTCGACCGCCGACTAAGATTTATCAGTATGTCTGACAATATTGAGGCGTTAACCGGCACCTCCCCCGCCTCACTTATCGGCAAAACGCATCGCGAAGCGGGTTTTCCCGAAAAGCTGTGCGCGTTTTGGGAAAATGAAATAAGCGGAGTTTTCGCAACCGGGCTTGCCGCGGAAACAGATTTTTCCTTTGACACCCGGCAAGGTGAGAAAATATTTAACTGGCGTCTGCTGCCGGAATTTGACGAAAAAGGCCTTGTACAATCAGTTATCACCATGGGGCGCGACATCACCGAACACCGCCGGCTTGAGCAGAAATATCGTTCCCTCTTTCAGGAAATGTTTGACGGCTTTGCCCTGCATGAGATCATCCTCGACGATTGGGGGAATCCCATTGACTACCGTTTTCTTGCCGTCAACCCGGCCTTTGAGCTTCTTACCGGTCTCAAGGCCGAAGACGTGGTCGGCCGGCGCGTGCTGGATATACTGCCGAACACAGAGAGGCACTGGATTGAAGCTTATGGCCGCGTGGCGCTCACCGGCGAGCCGGCTGTTTTAGAAATGCACCATGAAGGACTGGGGATAGATTTTGAAATCAGCGCCTTCCGGCCTGCGCCCATGCAGTGCGCAAATATTTTTATAAACGTCACTGAGCTCAAACGAGCGGAAAAAGAAAAAACGAACCTGCAGGCCCAGTTACATCAGGCACAGAAAATGGAATCGGTGGGGCGCCTTGCCGGTGGTGTGGCGCATGATTTCAACAACAAGCTCGGCGTCATTATGGGGCATGCGGAAATGGCGCTCGAATCGGTCATCTCTTCTCACCCCCTGCACGCACATCTGACGGAAATAATAAAGGCCTCCCGGCTTTCCGCAGATTTAACCAGGCAATTACTTACTTTTGCCCGCAAACAGGCCATTTCTCCGCGGGTAATAGATCTGAACGAAACCATACAGGGCATGTTCAAGATGCTCGGCCGTCTCATTGGTGAGAATATCGAACTGGTCCATCAGGCGGGGAAGAGCCTCTGGCCCGTGTATATCGATCCCGTGCAGATTGACCAGATACTGGCAAACCTGTGCATCAACTCCCGCGACGCGATTGCCGGCAAAGGCCGCATCACGGTTACCACCGCCAACAGCAGCCCCGATGCCGCATATTGCCGAAACTTCAGCGCCTTGAAACCGGGCGACTATGTCCGCCTGACGGTGGCCGATACAGGCCCGGGCATGACCGAAGAGGTCAAAGAGCACTTGTTCGAGCCTTTTTTCACCACGAAGGAAGAGGGAAAAGGCACAGGCCTGGGGCTCGCGACCGTTTTTGGCGCTGTCAAGCAAAACAAAGGCTATATTTATGCGGAAAGCGAACCGGGCCGTGGATCAATCTTCACCATTTATCTTCCGAGGCACACAGATGGCAGACGCAATGATGTAGATGAAAAAGAGCCGGCGGACGCCCCGGGCGGCACGGAAACGATTCTTGTCGCAGAAGACGAAACTTCCATCCTCAATGTACTGCGCATGCTCCTTACCCGCATGGGTTATCGGGTACTGGCCATGCCCTCAGCGGAGGAAGCCCTGCTTGCCGCAGCCGCACATAAAGAACAGATTGATCTGCTGATTACCGATGTGGTCATGCCCGGGATGAACGGCTTCGAGCTGGCCCGCCGGATTCGGGCCGAGCGACCGGATATGAAAGCCATGTTCATTTCCGGCTACACGCCCGACAGCATCTCAAAATACGGCAAGCTTGACAAAGATGTTGTCTTCATACAAAAACCTTTCACCAAAGAGGCGCTGGCAAAGAAAGTTCGCCAAGCTCTTGGGAAAGAAGAGAATTGATGATTAGTGTCTGGGAAAAAGCTGGCAGCTCGTAACGCATGGTGGATGGTTGATGGAAAGAAGCTCATAGCCTAAGGAAGCCTTCCTCTTTTGTCCTCCACCGGCGGGGGATACCATCTGCCATCCACTATCCGCCATGAACTATGAACTACAAGCTATGAGCTTCTCTCAACAGTCTGCAGACTGAAAAACCAGTGGGCTGTCGCAAAATAATTTTACTGTAAAACCAGAAAACGGTGGAAAAGATGAAAGAATTTATATCCGGCAAAATAAGACTCAGGCAGAAGATCAGAGTCTATCTGTGGGTGATCATAATAATTTGGACGCTGGTTGTAGCTTTGTCGCTTTTATGGAATATCACGCAAATAAAAAACAACACTCTCACAGAGGCATTCACCGATGCAACGATGGCCTCTCACAAGGACATTCTTTACAGGCAGTGGGCCTCCGGGCACGGCGGAGTGTATGTGCCGGTCACGCCCGGCAACCCGCCCAATCCTTACCTTGCGCAGATACCGGAAAGAGACATCACCACGCCTTCGGGAAGAAAGCTCACGCTGGTTAATCCCGCCTATATGAGCCGCCAGGTCTATGAACTCGACGCGGCCCAATCCGGGCTCATCGGCCGGCTGACCAGCCCGAATCCGATCAATCCGAAAAACGCGCCGGATGAATGGGAGAAAAAGGCTTTCAGCCACATCAGAGCCGGAGAAAAGGAATTCAGCTCCGTCGAAAAATTGCAGGGTAAGCGCTACTTCCGTTTCATGAGTCCGTTTTATGTAGATAAACAATGTCTGTCATGCCATGCACGGTACGGCTTCAAGGAAGGGGACCTGCGCGGCGGGATAAGTATCGCTATCAATATAGAACCACTTATGGCACGCGCAGGCAAACGGATAGGCACTATCGCCTTAAGTCATATCCTGTTGTGGGCTATAGCACTGACAGCCATTTTGATCGGCTACCGGAATCTGCAGTTTGAGGAGCAAAAGCGTCTCGTCGCGGAGATGGAAAAGGAAAAACTGATTGCCGATCTTCGGGGCTCACTGGATAAGATTGAAACCCTCTCCGGGCTTCTGCCCATCTGCGCTTCATGCAAAAAAATACGTAACGACAAGGGCTACTGGGAACAGATAGAAAAATATATCGGCGAGCGCACAGCGGCTGAGTTCACCCACGGCATCTGCCCGGAGTGCAAAAGCAAACTCTACCCTGAACTGGATCAGAAATAAAAAACATCACAGACTTTTGCGTCTATAGCATGCGTGCTTTTGTCTGCCGGAGGGGGACAAAAGAGGAAGGCTTCCTTAGACTATGAGCCATGAGCTATTTGCTCATCATGTTCTATAGGGGTAGGAACGACGCATTGATTTGCGTCGCCCCTCCCTCCGAACCGGACTTGCGGATTTCCCGCATCCGGCTCTCCAGTTGGTGGTTTTACCTCCTTGAGGACTGGAGCAACAGAGCAT
>JAAYKU010000044.1 GCA_012522275.1 Smithella sp. | reverse complement strand
TAAGCCTGACGGGCAAGCTTCCCAACAGTCACCATCATCTGCTGGCGGGCATCGGTTGTATTGAATGTCACGGCAAAACCCAGACGCCCGGGGAATTGGAAATGGACAAATGCGTTGCCTGCCACGGCTCTACGGAAAAGCTGGCCGAGAAAACGAAAGATGTAAAACCAACCAACCCGCACACCTCTCCGCATTACGGGACGGAACTGGATTGCAACTTGTGCCATCACCAGCATACCCGCTCGGAAAATTATTGCTCCCAGTGTCACAGTTTTGACTTCAAGACACCCTGAAAAAAGCAGGAGTATTTGAACAACGGCCGTCCGATATTTACCGGACGGCCGTTTTCTTTTTTTCGCAAGCATGCTTATAGCGGCATAACGGACTAGCTTTACACCGCCTGATAAACTAATAAGCTTCTTTATAAAGCGCCGCGACATCGCCCGGGTCATTCACCGGACGCGCGTTGAAAAGCGCAGCCGTATCGGCGATGGCATGGAACGCGGCAATGTCCAGGCTGTCCTCTTGCACGCCCACGTCGCGCAGGCGGGTCGGGTGGCCGACCCGCCGCATCAGTTCTTCAATGGCATCGGCGGCGGCCAGCGCCGCTTCACGTCCGGACATGCCCGTCGTGTCCACGCCCAGCGCCCGGCTGACCTGACCCAATGCCGCGGTGGCATGGTCCACATTGTAGCGCATAACTTTGGGCAACACGATCCCACAGGCCTCACCGTGCGGCAGATGGTTGACAGTGCCCAGCGTGTGCGCCATCGCGTGCGCCAGCCCCACCTGCGCCATGGTAAACGCCCAGCCCGCGAGAGTCGCGGCGATCTGGAGGTTGAGGCGCGCTTCTTCATCGGCAGAATCTTTCACCACCGCGGGCAGGTTTTCAGCAATCAGTCGTATGGCCTGCAGTGCCTGTGCGTCGCAGATACGGTTGGCCATAATGCTGGTCATGGCTTCCACCGCGTGGGTCATCGCGTCCATGGCGCTGGACACCGTCATGCGCCCCGGCAGCGACATGGTGAAGCGCGGGTCGAGTATCGCCGCGTTGGGCGTGATGAACTTGTCCACGATAAAAAGCTTGCGTCCCGCCCCGTGGCTGGTGAGAACCGCGATATTGGTCACTTCGGAGCCTGTGCCGGCAGTGGTGGGGATCACGATATGCGGCGTCTGTATTTCGTCCAAAACGAGCAAATTGAGATGATCATTTGCCCTGCCGCCGTTTTTCAGTGTCACGGCAACCCCCTTGCCTGTGTCGATGACGCTGCCGCCGCCGACGCTCAACAGACCATCGGCCCCCGCTTCGCGGGCATATTGTGTCGCTTGGTCCACCGTTTCCAAATCCGGATCGGGCGGAATTTTGTCATAAATGCCGGCGCACAGATCGCCCAGAGCGGAAGCGGCCAGATCAGCCAGTCCCGCGGCGCGCACTCCCGGGTCGGTCAGAATCAGTACGCGGCGGCAGGCCAGGTCCACGGCTGTTTTATTGACGGAGGAAGGCACCGTGCCCGGCGGTAACCATGGTCGGGCAGAAATAGGAGAAGCCGGCCATCTTTTTGTTGTCCGATAAAATCGACCAGGTCATGTTGGTGCGGGCGTCGGCCATCGCGTTGATATGCACGCGCTTGACCTGGACAAAGCCGTGGAGGCATTCCAGACCGAAATCGCGCCCGACACCGGACTGTTTGTAGCCGCCGAAGGGGCAGAAATCCGCGAAGATGTGGTAGTTGTTGATCCACATGGTACCGGTGCGGACGTTTGCCGCGATGCGCTCGGCCCGTGCCGTGTTTCCGGAAAATACGCCACCCGCCAGGCCGAAAAGAGAATCGTTGGCGATGGCCACCGCCTCATCATCGTCTGAAATTTTCATGACGGAAACGACCGGCCCGAAAATTTCCTCCTGAGCGATGCGCATGCTGTTTTTGACATTAATGAAGATGGTAGGCTTGTAATAGAAACCGCCGTCCAGCCCGGGCACGACCGCGCGCTCACCGCCGGTTATCAGTTGAGCCCCCTCCTTTGTGCCGATTTTTACATATTCTTCAACCGTCGCCAGTTGAGCGGCGCTTACCAGCGGTCCAAGATGCGATACCGGGTCGAGCTGATAACCGATACGGAACGACTCGGCGCGTTTTTTCATCTTTTCAATGAACTGATCGTAAATTTTGGCATGCACCAGAAGACGTGTGCCGGAGGAGCAGACCTGCCCCTGATGGAAGAAGGTGCCGAAGCACGCCCCTTCCACCGCCAGATCGATATCCGCGTCGTCAAGGATGATATTGGCGGACTTGCCGCCCAGCTCGAGGGTAACTTTCTTTACGGTATCGGCCGCCAGTTTCATGATTTCACGTCCGACCTCAGTGGAGCCGGTAAGCGATATCTTGTCCACATCCTTGTGTGTGCACAAAACACGGCCCAGCTCGCCGCCCGGCCCGGTGATGATGTTGAAAACGCCATCGGGAAGTCCCGCGGCTTTGGCTGCCTCACCCAGAATCACCGCGGTCAGCGGCGTCATCGTGGCGGGCTTGAGCACCACGGTGTTGCCCATGATGAGCGCGGGCGCCAGTTTCCAGATAGCGATGTACAAAGGGAAATTCCACGGCACGATCCCCACACACACGCCGATCGGCTCACGGCGGATGTATTCGCGGCCCGGCGCGAAGACGTTTCCGGAGGCGGGAATCTCCTCCTGCCAGGGGAATTGTTTTGCGGCGGCCAGGCTGAGGTTGCGCAGGAAAGAAATACTCAGAAGCGGCCAGTACTTGGCCAGGCTGATGATCTGGCCGGAGTCCATGCTTTCAGTCATCGCCAGCCTCAGGCCCTGCTTGGCGATCTGATCGGCGAAGTCCTGAATTTTCGCCATACGGGCGGCGGGCGAAAGTCCACTCCAGACGCCACTGTCGAAAGCCCTGCGCGCCGCGCTGATGGCCGCTTCGGCATCCGCCGCACCTGCTTTGGCCACAGTGGCGACAGCAAGCCCCGTGCCCGGGTCGAACGTTTCAAAGGTTTGGCCGTCCGCCGCATCCACAAACTGTCCGTCGATAAACAATTTATAGCTTTCCATGAATCCCTCCCTGAACGGTTAAAGCGTCCAAATAATTTGAAGCCTTTCTTCCGTGAAGGGCACGATTAAAAACCACCAACAGCAGACGACACCACCCGCTGTCTTACCTTCTTTATCCTGTTGAAATTTTGTTCAGCCGGAAACCTGCTTCCCTTCATCAAACCGCAATCAGGAGGCGGAATACTTTTCTACAAGAAGAAATTTAATTGCCTTCCCCGTGGGAGTACGTGGAACATCGCCGAAAAACACCGCTTTCGGTACCTTGTATCCGGCTATACGCTGCCTGCAGAAGTCGATAATTTCTTGTTCGGTTGCACTCTCGCCTGCATTGAGGCTGACCACGGCGGTGACCTTTTCACCCCAAGTGTCGTCGGGAAGCCCGATGACGGCACAGTCAGCTACTTTGGGATTAGTCATAAGAATATTTTCGAGATCTATGGCAAAGACATTGTAGCCCCCTGTGACGATCATGTCCTTGACACGCCCAACTACATAGAGATGACCATCCTCATCAATTTTCGCCAGATCGCCGGAATGGAACCAGCCGTCCCGGAGAACTTCTTTTGTCTTTTCGGGATCCCTCCAATATTCACCCGCGCCGTCAGGATACCTGAAAATGAGTTCTCCGACCTCACCCGGAGGTTTTTCCCCGCCCTTTTCTTCGATGATTTTCAGCTCGTGAAAACAGGTGGGCGGGCCCACGGCAGCAGGTTTGTTGCGTTTCATATCCGGCTTGCTCACCGCCAGGAAACCGGTTTCCTGAAGCCCTATATGGTCATAGACATTCGGTGTGATTTTTTCCCAAATTTTCTCCAGAGTTGCCTGAGGAAGCACGGAACCCACGCTGGCGACGGCCCGCAAGGAACTCAAATCATAGCGGTCAAACTCAGGCGAGGACATCATGAAGGAATACATGGCGGGAACCCCGTACATGATGGTGACGCGATATTTTTCGATGGCCTGCAGCACCGCCGCGGGAGTAAAATCAATATTGATTGTCGTTCCCCGAGCCAGCATGACTCCGGCATCCCAGCTCAGACCGGTCAGTGGCGGCACCGCATTGAGAGATATGTCCTGACAAGTCATATCAAAACTGATCGTATAGCAGACGTGATTGAGAAAATTGGCATAATGGGTTCGCAGATAGGACTTGGGAACACCCGTGGTGCCGGATGTGAAGCCAAGCGCGGCAAGTGTGTCGTCCCTTATTTCCACCTCCGGCGCCACCGGGTCGTGAGCGAGTAGTTCATCGTAACTTGCGGCATCACCTTTGGAGGCGCCGATAATGTATTTGTCAATATTAAGGTCAATCTGTTCAACTAAAGCTGCAAAAGCTTCATCAAAGATAAGAGCTCTGGCATTGGCATACTGAAGAACGTTTTTTATTTCCCCCGGGGAAAGACGATAGGAAAGAGGAATGGTCGTCATTCCCGCCCGCACGATGGCAAAATATGTTTCAAGCGATTCTATAATACTTAATCTGGTCAAAACACCGATAAAATCACCCGGCTTTCCCCGTGCCAGCAGGCCCTGGGCGACGCTGTTGGCACGCTTATCCACCTCGCGGTATGTTCTCTCTTCACCCGTGTTGCCGTTGGTAATGGTCTTGCCGGGATATGAGATGGCGGCATTTTTCAATATGAGTCCCACATTGAGAAATCCTGGAGGTCGCGGCACGCTCCAGCAATAATTTTCGCTGCTTTCCATATTCCCTTCCCTCCTTTGCTCTTTGTCAGTTTAATTCATTTCATGCCTCCAGTTTTACAGACCGATCAGCTGACCGGATATCTGGTTATTTTGTTTATTTCCGTGCAGGGCTTTTCCTGGCGGGTTGCTTAAAGGTGATGGTTTAATGTTGACTATTGCTTAAAAACACATAAAGCTGGTGAACGATCAGCGATCATCCACAATCGACGGGCGGCTTGAAGAATAAGCCGCCAGGATATCGAAACACGAAGCCACAATAGCAGGAAAAATCCGACTGGTAAACAAATTAATTTGGGCCGGGGATATGGGACGTACTTCAAAATATGATTCCTGAGAAGTAAGGCCCCTTTTTAAAGTCGCCGAAACGTCTATGCGCATGAAAAATGATTTTTGGGCTCAGCCGCTTGTACAATTCTTAAAAGAGTCTTCGTCGCATACATAAACCACTGAAAAAGACCCCTGAAAAAGAAAAAATGGGCC
>JAAYKU010000290.1 GCA_012522275.1 Smithella sp. | reverse complement strand
CTGGGCGACCCGGACGAGCCGGAGGCCTTCCTGCGCGAAGACGGGTCATATCTCATTGACGGGGCGATGAAGATGGAAGACGCAGCCGATGTGCTCAATGTAGCTTCCCTGCTGGAAGACGGACAGGAGAGGCCGGACGTCAACACACTGGGGGGGCTGGCCATGTTCCTGCTCAACCGCGTTCCGAAAACCGGCGATATGTTTACGGTTGCGGGGTATGTTTTTGAAGTGGTGGACATGGACGGCAACCGGGTGGACAAACTGCTGGTGAAGACGGCTGAACCACGGCAGGAATAGCGCGCCTCATCCCGGTGTCAAAAAGCCGCCGCCGCGCCCGCGTAATGCTCGAGAAGACGGGCCATCCGCCGGGCGTTTTTGCGCGTGCCGGCGATGATCTCTTCCATGCTCAAAGGCCGTTCGGCCAGGCCGTTGCCGAAATTGTCAATCGAACAGGCGCACGCGTAACCGAGGCCGATTTCCTGCGCACAGATTGCCTCACCCGCCATAGTCATGCCGACGACATCGGCAAAATTAGCCATCATCCGGATTTCCGCCCTGGTCTCAAGGCGGGGCCCCGTAACCTGCCAGTATGTGCCGCCGTCCACGACATCGAGATGGCAACTTTTCGCCGCCGCGATCAGTTTGCGGCGCACGGCCTCGTTGAGTGAAGGCGTGAGATGGACTGCCTGATGCTCGTGAATGCTCGGCACGGACGCCATGGTGATGAAATCATCGGGGATCATGAGCGTTCCGGGCGGGCGGGATTTTTTCAGCGACCCGGTGGAGTTGATGCCGATCACCTCGGTGACGCCCAGGTCTTTCAATGCCAGCAGGTTGGCCCGGTGGTTGATCAGGTGCGGCAGGATGTAGTTGGCGGGATCGAGCCCGTGGCGGACGATAAACACCATGCGTCCGGATGTCAGCACCGCCGTTTCACCGTATTTGTTTTTTACCTGACGCCTGTCACACTGTTGCATGATGTTCATTGCTTCCATCATGACGCTGCCTGTCAGCACACCGATGCGCTCCATATTCCCCCCTCTGATATGGAGCGTCTATAGCAGATTACAGAACTTCCGTCAAAAAGCAGCTTTGCCGCGCGTCTTTAAATAGGATTTGACTTTTTGCGTTTCGCTGTGACATATAGGCCCAAAATAAAAGGAGGCTTTTTTCATGAGCGACCAGGTTCCCG
Source organism: Smithella sp. (assembly GCA_012522275.1). Lineage (GTDB taxonomy): Bacteria > Desulfobacterota > Syntrophia > Syntrophales > Smithellaceae > UBA8904. The sequence continues at coordinate 6,258 of JAAYKU010000290.1, read as the reverse complement.
GCGTGGCCAATGACGACAATTTTGAAGGGGAAGTCCTCAAAAGTGACAAACCAGTGCTTATTGACTTCTGGGCTCCCTGGTGTGGCCCGTGCAAGGCGATCGGTCCTCTGGTGGAGGAAATCGCCGCCGAGTATCAAGGCAGGGTCAAAGTCATGAAGCTCAATGTCGATGAGGCGCAGAAACTGGCTCTTACCTACGGTGTGCGCAGTATTCCCACTTTGATGATTTTTAAGGACGGAAAAGTTTCCGACACGCTGGTAGGGTATGTCCCCAAAGACAAGCTGGAAGCTTTTGTCAATAAAAGCCTGTGACCTGCGCCTGCCTGCCATGATTTTGTCGGCGTATTCAACTTACGGTTCAAAGGCGGTTTTGTGCGGATAAGGACTATCTCCATTATAATGGCGGCGGTATTGCTGTTTTCAGGATGTTCGTTAACCAAGGCGAGCATCCTGTCTTTTTTCGGTAAAAGGACGCCTGTCGTAAACACGCCGGAAGCCCTTTACGCGCGGGGCACGGCGGATTATCAGGACGGCCGCTATAAAAAAGCGCGCGCAGCGTTCACCCGCCTCAAAGAAGAGTATCCGCTTCACGAGCTGGCCGTTTTGGCGGAGCTGGGCATTGCCGATTCCTACTACAGCAACAAAGACTATCTGGAGGCGGAAGGCGCTTACCGCGACTTCGTGGAGCTGCACCCGACCGACGAAAATGTTCCCTACGCGATTTATCAGACGGGGATGTGCCACTATCAGCAGATAGAGGATATCGACCGGGACCAGACGCAGACGGTCAGGGCCAGAAGAGAGTTTGAAAAACTGACCGCCCGCTACCCTCAAAGCAGGTTTGCTCTTCTGGCGGAAAAAATGACCCGTGAGTGCAATGCGCAACTGGCCGAGCACGAGTTCTATGTAGGCAATTTTTATTTCAAGCTGAAAAAATACGAGGCCGCTCTGGCCAGGTTTGAAGGCATCAGGCGCGGCTACCCGGGCGTGGGGCTTGACCTTAAAGTGGATGCCTATATCGCGCAGACGGCCAGGCTTCTTGAGGAGGAGCGCAAGGCCCAAAAGCTGAAGGAGGAAAAAGACAAAAAAGGCTTTTTCCGCCGCTTCCTTCCCTGATTTTCCTATAATTCAGCCATCCTGATTGTCCGGATTATGTTGTGGCGGAAGATTTCCGAATCGGCCGAAGTGTCCACCGTAAAGTGTCGGCCGGCGGGGATTTCGCTTATCGGTTCATAGTGTTTTTTCTGCTCCAGCAGGATTTCCCAACGCCCGTCGGAGGGGTTGTCTTTGTCGAGCTTTCTTTTTTCCAGACGCCGCCTGACTGTTTCATCCGGGCAGGTGCATTCGATGGTATAGAAGGGGATAGCGAGTTTTTCGGCCAGACCGGCGGCCATCGCCCGGCAGGCGCGGTTTGGGAAAGAGGCGTCGATGATGACCGGCTTGCCCTCGCGGATGATTCCCGCGCTTATTTCCATGGCCTTTTCATAGGTTTTTTGAGAGATGCCGGTACTGTAGATGCCCTGGCCGAACGCGTCATGGTGTTTTTCGGCGGGCGGGATATTGAGCATCTCCTTGCGCAGGACATCCGAACGGATGATTTCGGCGCCGAGCCTTGCCGCAAGATGGCGTGCCTGAAAGCTCTTGCCGGAGCCGATAAGCCCCGCCGTGACAATCAGTGCCGGTTTTTCCAGACGCGCCGCGTAGGTATAGGCCAGGTCGAAATATTTCGTCGCGGTGAGCTTAACCTGATTTCGCTCGGCGCCGGGCAGTTCTTTTTGGTCCAGGCGGAAGCTGGTGACTTTGCCGCGCACATAGGCGTAGTAGCAGCGGTAAAAATTTAGAAGAGAGCTCATTTGCGTGTCGCCGGAATAGTTCAGGTAGGAGCGGACAAAATCATCCGTATGGCGGGTGTAGCCGTTGTAATCCAGGTCCATGGTCAGAAAAGCCACCTCCGCCGCCGTGTCGCTGCAGCGGAATCGTTCATTGAACTCGATGCAGTCAAAAACAATGATGTCATCCGCGATGCAGATGTGCTCCAGGTGCAAATCTCCGTGGCAGTCACGGATTTTATGGTCCGCCACCCTGTTTTCGAAAAGAGGCCTGCGGACTTCCAGAAACCTTTCCACATATTCACGAATAAAACCGAACCGGGGGGCGGCTATGGTTACGCCCGTGTATTTTTCTGTCTGCGCGAAATTCTCTTCATTGTTGTGCCGGATTGTCGCGATCGAGCCCATCTCGTCGATGGAGCCGCCGGTTTGGGCGGTTTTGTGAAACTGCACGATTTTAGCGGCCAGGGCATCCATGGTTCCGTCAGGCATCCGGCCGTGGGCGAGCAGCGTTTTGAGCATTCTGTCCAGGGGCAGTTTTTTCATGCGGACCGCGTATTCGACAATTTCACCCCCGCCTTTGAGTGAGACGCGCCCGGTGTGATCGAGCCCAATGGGAACTACCTCCAGGTAAATGCTGGGGGCCAGACGCCTGTTGAGGCGCAGTTCCTCTTTACAGTAGAATTTTCTTTTTTCCAGCGTCGTGAAATCCAGGAAGCCGAAGTCAACCGGTTTTTTTACTTTGTACACTTCATCACCGGCGATGAAAACCCATGAAATATGCGTCTGCACCAGTTCCACCGTTTCCGGATGGTGCGGATAGAAGTCCGGCCGGCTCATCTGTAGAACGACCGCGGGATGTGTCATGAATGCCTCCTGATCATAGATGTCGCAGTTTCGTTTCACTCTTTAGATAATCATCTGACGATAATCAAGGTCAAATATCGTAAATCCGCCGCGAAAACACACCAGGCCCGGGCATAAAATATATGGACGGCAGATACAGCCTGCGGCTTCCGTCGGCACCTACAATATCTTCTGCAGGCGCGTCTGGTGACTCAGGCATGCACGAGTGGATAAGGGAAATAGAGGGGAAGCTGCTGGGGAACGTAAATTAGAACTCCATGATGCTTGTCGATGATGGTTTCTTTCCTGCCTTAGACCATGAGCCATGAGCTATTTGCTCTTTTGTCCACCCCCGGCCCGATGAATCAGGCACCCCCGCCGGGAGACTGTGTCGTAATCGTAAAGAAGCCGTCACCATCGTCATACCGGCGAAGGCCGGTATCCAGAACATGCTGAAAATACTGGATTCCCCCGTGTCAGGACTAGGCAGGCTCAAAGTCGCGCTTCGCTTGCACTAAATGACAAAAAAGTAATTGCGACACAGTCTCCGGCGTGGGACAAAAGCGGAAGTCTTCTTTAGGCTACGAGCCATGAGCCATGAGCTTATTCCCTATCGTCCGGCTCAATCCTGTTTCGTCAGATGCTCGACCACTTTGTTGTACTTTTCATGGATCATGCTGCGGTCGAATTCGTTGAACTGCGCCAGCATTTGTTTTTGCTCTTCGTCGGTGAAGTACTCCAGGCAGGGGAAAAAGAAGTGCTTGTCTTCTTTCTCTATGTGCGCGGGGTAAAATTGGGCCAGCTCTCTAAACAGGCCAATAACCTCCTTAAGTGTATTTTCGCCCTGCAGATACCTGTCCCTGGCGGTCACCAGTTTTCCGACCATCTGCCGGGCATGGCGGTGTTCCTCCATCAGTTCATCCATTATCCGGGCGTGCTCGGGGAAAAGCTTCTTTTTTGCCAGTTCGCTAAAAAGAATGTCCTCTTCCTTGCCGTGATGTGTCCTGTCGGCATACGTCCGTATAAAATCGACTGTGGCGTCGATGAAAACGGTATCGAGACGATTGAGTTCACTGATCTTTTTTATTTCGCCTTCGAACAGGCGCAGCATTTTTTCAATCAGCCTGTGCTCCCACATTAACGGCCCGATCGGTTTCATGAGCTTATCCTTTCTATAATACGCATTTTCGCAGATTGGCGAGTTTTACGTAGTGATTTCTCTCTTCAACGATCAGCTTGTCGATCAGGTTGTGCTGCAGTTTCGGAATCAGGTCTTTGACGCTCTGGTAATAGTTGATGGAGTCGAGTTTCATCTGCAGGGCAAAGTCAATGGCCGAGCAGGCGTCTGATACCTGGGCAAGGCCTTTGTCCATCGCCTCTTTGGTGAAAGTTACGTTGTTGTCGATGTAGTTGCGCAGATATTGGGCGTATTCGCCTTCATATGTTTCCGGCGGTATGCTTTTTTCTATCCCGGCAAAGATTCTGGCGATTTCTTTTTGATGCGACCGTTCTTCATCGGCGAGTTCGCCAAACAGTTCCTTGGCTTCCTGATTCTGCACAAGCTGGATGGCATACTGGTAAAAACCGGCGCCGTTTTCATGAATCCTTTCGGCAAAATCTATTATTTCACCTGCGGTAAACACACTCATTGCAAACCTCCTTGAATCTTTTAATTGGCAAATAAATTTTGTTTGAGCCTGAAGCGGATTTGTCTCAACATGATTGCGCTGCTGCGTTATACGGTAAATCAGAAACTCCGCTTGTGTATGCCCTGTACGATATATGAGATGCAGGTTTCATGTCAACAGTTTTCATGGCCGGGTATTTTACGGGGTATGCACTTTATCTTTTCTTGCGGAAGATCAGTTTGAGCGGGACCTTGCCGAAGTCGAATTCTTCGCGGATGCAGTTTGTCAAATAGCGTTCATGGGAAAAGTGGACTCCTTTGGGGGAGGGGACAAAAAGAACAAAAGTGGGCGGTTTGACGCCGGTTTGCGTCGCGTAAGACACGCCCATGGAGCGGTTCCGATAGCGCCCCATCGGATTCTTTCTGAGCGCCCTTTCCACCAGGTCATTGAGCGGTGAGGTGTCCACTCTTTTGGTGTATTGGCTGTAAACATTGTCGATCAGTTCGAATATTTTCGGCGCGCGCTGTCCCGTCACGGCTGAGATAAAAATTATGGGGGCGAAATCCATGAATTTGATTTTATCTTTGATGTCCGCGACATACTTGCCGACGGTGGCATTGTCCTTTTCTATTATATCCCATTTGTTGACCACGATGATGCAGGCCTTGCCCTGTTCATAAGCCAGGCCTGCAATTTTTGCGTCCTGCTCGGTCATGCCCTCTTGTGCATCGATGAGGACAAGAGCAATATCGCAGCGGTTGATCGACTTTAGCGCCTGAACGACGCTGTATTTTTCCAGTGTGAGACTGATTTTGCTTTTCCGGCGGATTCCCGCCGTGTCAATCAGCAGATAATGCCTGCCGTGCACTTTTACCGTTGTGTCCACCGCGTCGCGTGTGGTGCCGGGCGTGGGGTTGGCGATGCTTCTTTGCCTGCCGGAAATCAGGTTTATAAGCGATGATTTGCCGACGTTGGGTTTGCCGACGATCGCCACGGCAATCGGCTCGTCCCCGTTTGGTCGTGCTTCGCCGGTTTCGGGAAAATATTGCGTAATCTCGTCGAGAAGCTCATCTACGCCCTGGCCGTGCCGGGCCGAAATCGGATAAAGATTTTCTATACCCAGGCGGTAGAAGTCACCCAGCAGGTCCTCATGACGCGCGCCGTCAACTTTGTTGGCCGTGTAAAACACACTTTTCCCTCTGACACGCAGCTGGCGCGCTATTTCCATGTCAGACGGGGTCAGACCGTCACGGCCGTCCATCAGGAAAATAATAATGTCCGCCTCTTCAATGGCCAGATTGGTTTGTTCACGCATCTGAACCAAAATGAGTTCATCGGCTGTCGGTTCGAACCCGCCCGTGTCGATGAGCGTGAAGGGCCTGCCCCCCCACATACAGTCTGTGTAGTTGCGGTCGCGCGTCGCGCCGGGCTCGTCGATGACGATGGCTTTTTGCCTTCCCGCGATGCGGTTGAAAAGTGTTGATTTGCCCACATTGGGCCGGCCGACGATGGCGATGATCGGTTTTGCCTGCATGAAGCCCTCTATTTAATCAGCCCGAATTCGCGCAGCTTTTTGTCGGAGCCGCTCCAGTCTTTATTGACGCGCACAAACAGCTCCAGAAAAATTTTTGCCCCGAAAAGACGCTCCATGGCGGCCCTGGCCTGCGTTCCGATTTTTTTGAGCATCGCGCCTTTTTTACCGATGAGAATAGCTTTTTGCGATTCTTTTTCCACCGAGATGGTCGCGCTGATATGAATCAGATTTTTTGCCTCGTCCTCTTTGAAGGATTCGATGCTCACCGCTGTGACGTAGGGGATCTCCTGTGATGTCAGGACGGTGATCCGCTCGCGTATAAATTCTCCCGCGATGAAGCGCTCCGTGGCGTCTGTCGTGATATCGTCCGGGAACAGTTGCGGCCCTTCCGGCAAAGCGTCCTTCAGACACCCGACCAGCCG
>JAAYKU010000289.1 GCA_012522275.1 Smithella sp. | reverse complement strand
CGATTCTCGCCACCGGGCAGGAGGCGGCGGCTCACGGAGAGGACGTCACTTCGCTGGTCCTGATTCCACATCTGGCCGAAAATCTGAAAATACCTGTGATCGGCGCGGGCGGTTTTGCCGACGGCCGGGGTCTGGCCGCGGCGCTGGCGCTGGGTGCTTCGGGCGTGGCGATGGGCACGAGGCTCATGACCACCAAGGAAAGCCCGCTGCATGAGAACTACAAAAAACTCACCATGGAAAAAGATGTTTACGACACATTGTTTTCCAAGCGCTTCGACGGCATTTTGTGCCGGGTCATGAAAACGGACGCGGCCAAAAGAGCGATTAAAAAGGGACTGAGCTGGCCGGCTGCGTTTTTTAACTCCCGCGACATCGCCGCCCAGGCCGGCATTCCTTATCTGAAGCTTTTTATCGGCGTGCTGCTTTCCGGTTACGCCAATGCCAAACAACTGGCCTATATGGCCAACGCCTTCAAGGCCATTAAGGTGGCCACCGAGGATGGAGATTCCAAAACGGGCGTGTTGCCGGTAGGGCAGGTGCAGGGTCTGATTCACGACCAGCCGACGGTGGCGGAACTGTTCGAGAGGATTGTGAAAGAAGCGAAAGAAGCGCAAGGCAAGGTCAATGAAGCGCTGGAATAATCCGTATTGCCCAAACCAGGCAAAAGGATTATGATGCACGCTCATAAAACAGGAAGGGAGTAAAAAATATGTCGATCGAATCGGTATTGCAGGATATGGGAAAACATATCGGGAAAGAAATCTTTGTGTCCGACTGGACGGAGGTTACACAAGATCAGATTAATCAGTTTGCCGACAGCACCAAGGATCATCAGTGGATTCACGTGGATAAGGAAAAGGCGGCGGCCGGGCCGTTCGGCACCACGATTGCACACGGCTTTCTGACCCTGTCTCACCTGCCTTTTTTCAGCTATCAGGTGCCCCTGAAGATGGAAGGCTCGAAAATGTCCATCAATTACGGCCTGGACAAGGTGCGCTTTCTCAACCCGGTGGTAACAGGCTCGAAAATCCGCGACCGGATTGTTCTGAAATCGCTCGAAGAAAAGCCGGGCAACCGCCTGCTGATGTCACAGATTCACACCATTGAAATCGAGGGACAGGAAAAACCTGCCTGCATCGCCGAATCGCTGGGAATGATCTTTTTCTGAAAAAATATGGGGAAAAGGCGGCTGCCTTTTCCCCATAAGCTTTTTTTCGCGTTCCCGCCGGAGATTTATCCGGTCTGCCGGCCATTGACCGAACGAAAAGTAACGATTTTACCGCTCGTATCGCGATGTATTCTTCCTTCGCTCTCCAGATAACGCAGGTGAGCGATGGCTTCGCCGGTGGCGAACCATTTCTGGGCAATGGGAAAATCCTCCCACCTTTCACAGTCGATATCCCAGGTCATCCCGGCGGCGATTTCATAGCCGTTCATCGTTTTGTCGCCCAGCACATCCAGCACTTCATCCGCCCGGTCGCGGTGATGAGCCTTCAGCTCGTCGATCCTGCTTTTCAGATCTCCCAGAAAATTCCTGTGACCGGGCAGAACCATGTCCACCTCGAGGTTATATACCTTATCCAGACTGTCCATGTAATCGGCCAGCGAATTGGTGGTGTAGGCCCACGATTCGATGTGCGGCGTGATGTCAAAGAGAATGTGATCCCCGGTGAAAAACAGCTTTTTGCGCTCTTCATACAGGCAGATGTGCCCCTGTGTGTGCCCCGGTGTGGCAATGCAGCGCAGGCGGTAATCGCCGCATTCGATGATATCTCCGTCTTCGATCAGCGTAAAAACAGGTTTCCGCGCCGGGCTGTATTTGAAGCCGGGATGGCTGTGCAGGGCTCTTTGCAGTTCGTCGGCCGGAAAGCCGTTGATTTCGGCAAAGTCGATCAGCGGCTGCCAACTGTTTTCTTCATCGAAAACCTGCGAATCGATGCGGCTGAAAAATATCCGGCTCGAGTCGGTGGCCAGTCTTTCCACGAGTCCCGTGTGGTCGGCATGCATGTGTGTGAGCATGAAGTCGGTGCGGTTCAAATCGATCGCCAGCTCGTTTAAGCCCTGCTGCATGGCCTCGTAACATACGGTGCGGTTAAAACCCGTATCGATGATCAGGTTACGATCCCCGCCCTTGATGACGTAGGAATTCAGGTCCTTAAGCGGACTGTTGGGCAGGGGAATAATAATTCGGTAAAGATTTTTCGCCAGATTTTCTACCATGAAAGTACCTCCTTGAATGCCGTTGGCGCAGCGCGGTGTTTGTTTCGTTCAATCCTGTCCTTCGACGTCTTCCGGCTCATCCGGCGTGCGTCCGTTTTCCGGTGCAGGCGCGAAAAGATCGTACGCCGGCTCCATGGGATAAAAGTCGTCCGGCAGGGGGCTGATGTTTTTTAAAGGTTTCACGGTAACAAGCGCGGCAGCTCCCTGTGGTACGCGGGGATGGGTGAAAGAAAGGGCGCCTCCCAGTATGTCGTCCGGCGGGATTGATACATCGAGTTGGTCCGCGACTTTTTTCTTTTTTCTGTGGCGAGATCGTCGGTTGCCTTTTTTCTCCTTTATTTCATCGGTGGGAAGGGATTGCTCCTCTTCTGCTTTGATATCGGCCTCACCGTCCGGCTCGGTTTGAGCGGCAAGTTTAAGCAATGGGACACCCTGCATGACACTGACCTGCAGGTTTTTTTCCTTCAGGGAAGGCTGGATTTCAAAGTTATCCCATGCCATATCCGGTCTTCCTTCGATAAGAAGTCCCAGGCTGAAGGTGCTTTCCATCTTCATGATCTCTACCCGTTTGTTATTGAGAATGTACAGGGCAATTTCATTGGGCAGACTGACTTTCAGCTCGGTATAGATGCCTTTGACCGCCTCCGATTCAATCTTGCGAAACGCCACTAGTGAGGCATACTCCAGTGAAGGCCTCAGTCCCGTGCCTTTGCAGTACGGACAGGTGTTGTAGCTGATTTCCTGAATGGTGGACTGTTTTTTCTGCCGTGAGAGTTCCAGCAGTCCGAATTTGGAAATACGTGAAAGCTGAATTCTGGCGCGGTCCATGCTGAGCGCTTTTTTAAAAACCTTTTCAATTTCCGCGATATGCTTTTTGTCGATCATGTCGATGAAATCGATGACGATAAGCCCGCCCAGGTCGCGCAGCCTCAGTTGCCTGGCGATTTCTTCACAGGCTTCGACATTTGTTTTGAAAGCCGTTTCTTCAATGTTCCTTTTGTTGGAGCCGCGACCGGAGTTGACGTCGATGGTGATCATGGCTTCTGTGGGATTGATGATGATATAGCCGCCCGATTTGAGCTCTACGCGCTCCTGATAAATGACGCGAATCTGCTCTTCGAGCTCAAACCGGTCGAAGATCGGCACTTTTTCCTTGTACTGCTTGAGGATCCGCAAATTCCTCGGAGCTACGGCTTTCAGATATGCGCGCATTTTCCGGAAAGTTTCTACATCGTCGACCTGTATTTCCTCAACCTCCGGTGTCAGGTAGTCGCGCAGGGAGCGCACACCGAAATCCGTTTCCTGATACAGAAAATATGGGGCGGTCACACTGTCGGCCTTGCGGGAAATGTCTTTCCACAGGCGCATCAGAAACTGGTAGTCGCGCTGGATTTCCTGTTTGGTGCGGTTGATGCCGGCGGTCCGGACGATAAAACCCATATTTTCCGGGACCTTGATCTGTTCCATGAGAAATTTTATTTTCTGCCTATCTTCTTCATCATCGATTTTGCGTGAGATACCGCCGCAGAGTTTATTGGGCAGAAGCACCAGATAGCGTCCGGGCAGGGAAACGTACGATGTCAGTAGCGCACCTTTGTTTCCGGTTACCTCGCGGACAACCTGAACAATGATTTCCTGGCCGGATTTAAGCCCCGGCCTGCCGCCTGTAGCGCCGGCATGCTCCGTAAAATATTCCGTGCTCACGTCGCGAAGCGGGAGAAAGCCGTCTTTGACGCCACCGTAGTCGACAAATGCAGCCTGAAGGCCGCGTTCGACTTTGAGGACTTTTCCCTTGTAAATGTTTCCGGTGATCGGCTCTTTCACCGCCATTTGAATGTTGAATTCAATCAACTTGCCGTTTTCGTCAACCGTAGCCATGCGCATTTGTTCCTTATGCACGGCGTTGACGAGCATAATGTGTTTCATAACCGTCCTTTTTGGGCCACTTCAGGCACCGTGCGTTTCGGGAGGGCCTGCCGCCCGCCCCGGTGTGCGATCTGCTGAAAAGGCCTTGTATGTTATTCGAAGGCGCTTACGTCGCCTTTTCCTGTCCTTAAGATTTCAATCGTGTCGTCCACCAGGCTGATGACACTCGACGGCTCGGGAATGATCACTCCGCCGTCGATGATCAAATCGACAATACGTCCGAAATGTTCGTTGATGAGCAGGGGATTGCCGAGATCTTCCCCGTCTTGCGTCTGGACGCTGGTGCTGATGATCGGCTCTCCGAGTTCGCGAATAAGGGCCAGGCAAATCTGGTTGTCCGGCACGCGGATGCCTGTGGTCGGCCTTTTCGGTAGAATCATTTTCGGCACGAGGCGCGATGCTTCCAGAATGAAAGTGTAGGGCCCGGGCAGACAGCGTCTCATTGTTTTATACGCGTAATCCGTGACTTGGGCGTACTGGCTGATGTGCTTGAGATTGGAACAGACAAAGCTTAAGGGGCGTTTTTTGCTTCTCCTTTTAATTTCGTATATTCTTTCAATGCCTTTTTTGTTGGATAAGCCGCAGCCGAGGCCGTAAACCGTATCCGTCGGATAGATAATTACTCCGCCTTCTTTTAAGACCGCAACCGTTTTCTGGATGAGGCGCATTTGCGGATTCTGACTGTTGATGGACAACACCGTGTGAAGCTCCCGTTTCAATTATTTTCCCATATCAGCAAAACCGGCATTTGGCAATGGGCGCAAACGGTATTTAAAAAAAAGATACAACAGTGACGGTTTCGTGAAAAACCGGATATTCGGCAAATCAAGGCGCACCGTAAAAAGCCGCGCGGCTATTTCTTTTTCTTATCCTTGCTGAGCTTGTACTCGATACTGTCTATCAGGGCCTGCCAACTGGCCTCGATAATATTTTCGGACACGCCCGTCGTGCTCCAGATTTCGGAGCCGTCCGTAGAATCGAGCAAAACCCGCACGCCGGCCGCCGTGCCTTCAGAGCCCTCCAGTGTGCGCACCTTGAAATCCACCAGGTGCATGTCGCGGATCTGGGGATAGAATTTTGTCAGCGCCTTGCGCAGCGCGTGGTCGAGCGCATTGACCGGGCCGTTGCCTTCGGCGGCGGTGAGCTCCTCCTCTCCTCCTACGGATATTTTTATAGTGGCCTGGGACATGGCGGGATTGTCCAGCATGCGGGAGGTAACGACACTGAAGCACTCCAGCGTGAATGGCTCTATAAACTCGCCGATGGTCTTTTTCATCAAAACGGAAAGGGAGCCGTCGGCCGCATCAAACTGATAGCCTCTGTCCTCCATATACTTGACTTGTTGCACGACTTTATTGAGGGCATTTTTCTTTTTCAGGTCGATCCCCAGCGCCCGGGCCTTGTATTCGATATTGCTTTTTCCGGCCATGTCAGAAACAAGCACGCGGCGGCTGTTACCGACCAGCTCAGGGTCCATATGCTCATAGGCCAGGGAGTTTTTCGTCACGGCGCTGACATGAACCCCTCCTTTGTGTGCAAATGCGCTGCGCCCGACGAAGGGCCGCGAGGTAAGAGGGGGTATATTGGCCACGTCGCTCACATACAGCGACAGATTTGTCAACTGCCGGATGGATTCGGCAGGCAGGCACTGCATTTTCATCTTTATCTGCAAATTGCCGACAAGCGAAATCAGATCGGTGTTGCCGCACCTCTCACCGTAGCCGTTGACAGTCCCCTGCACCATCCGGACCCCTTCGCGCACCGCCGCGATGGAGTTGGCCAGCGCCAGGCCGCAGTCATTGTGCAGATGGATGCCTGAGATGGCCGGATCAACAATACGGAGCATTTTTTTGACGATATCGGTGAGCTCATGTGTCATGGTACCACCGTTTGTGTCACAAAAGATAATTTTGTCCGCACCCGCCTCCAGCGCAGCCCTGACGACGCGTACCGCGTAGCGCGGGTTTTGCTTGTATCCGTCAAAAAAATGCTCCGCGTCGAAGAGAACCTCTTTGCCCAGATCTTTCAGATAAGCGATAGAATCGCGGATCATCGACAGATTTTCCTCCAGATCTGTTTTGAGGATGTCTGTGACATGCAGATCCCAGGACTTGCCGAAAATGGCTACCGCCGGTGTGCCGGCCTTGACCAGCGCCTTGAGATTGGGGCATGCCCCGGGCAGGATGTTTGGTTTACGTGTAGCACCGAAAGCGGTCAGTCGGGCATGTTTAAACTCCGCCTGCCTGGCCAGCTCGAAAAAACGCGCATCCTTGGGATTGGAGCCGGGCCAGCCCCCCTCGATGTAATGGAAATGGATATCGTCGAGCCTGTGGGCGATGCGCAGCTTTTCCTCCGCGGAAAAAGTGATCTGCTCGCCTTGCGTGCCGTCGCGCAGCGTCGTGTCGTAAATTAAAATATTTTTTTTGGTCATAACCTGTCTCCTTCAGGCAGTATTATCTGCATGTGCTTTTTTCCGTCGGCGGCCGCCGGAACCCCGGGCTTTTCGGCTCGCTGTTGTCCGCATAAAAAAACCGCCGCCGGTTTTGCGGCCGGCGGCGGTTCGGAATTTAGTATGTCTAAAGTATGCCTACTACACGGCCGGGCCTCCTGTGCGGAAGCTAATTATAATGATGTTCATAATGATTCCGGTGCTGATAAGCATATTCACCACGATCTCTGAGAGCTAATTTTTCCTATTCTAATTTCTCGAAAGACTTTTGTCAACAAAAAACAGTATCATCTCGGGACGGTGGCGCGAAAGCAGGTTCTTGCCGAAACAAAGGCACAATTGACCTCTCACGGAAGATGCGCTACTATTTACGTATGATGACTGATACGCACAGCCACAGGCATGACCAGGAAAAATCGTGGGGCCGACGCCTGCTGGTTTCGATAGTGATCAATTTTCTGATACCCGTGGTGCAGATCGCCGGAGGCATTGTGTCAGGCAGTATGGCGCTCATCAGCGACGCCGTGCACAATTTAAGCGACTTTGTTTCACTTATTATCAACTATGCGGCGCTCATTATCGGCAGGCGCCAGCCGACACTGAGACATACTTTCGGCTTCAAACGCGTAGAAATATTCGCCACGCTGATCAGCGTGGCTCTTCTGTACGGAGCGGCTTTTTATATCGCAGCCGAGGCCTGGCACAGGATCTTCACGCCCCGGCCGATCAGCGGCCGGCTCGTGATCTGGATTGCTCTTCTGGGCTTTGCCGGCAACATGTTTTCCGCCGGGCTTTTGCGCGCGGGCGCGAAGGTGAACCTGAACATGAAAAGCGCGTTTTTACATATGCTGGCCGACGCGGCAACCTCCCTCGGGGTCGTGACGCTGGGCATCATCTGGATGTTCAAACCCTGGTACTGGCTCGACCCTGTGTTTTCATGGCTCATCGTGGCCATGATTGTTTACGGCGGCTGGGGGCTCATCAGGGAAAGCTTCCTGATTCTGATGAACGCGACACCCTCCGGTATGAACCTCGAAGAAATCCGCGATGCCCTGGAAGGCCTGGACGGTATTACAAAAATTCACGACCTGCATGTCTGGAAGCTATCATCCGACAGTATCGCGCTGGCTGTACATATCACCGTTCCCGATCAGATGCTCGGCCGGGTCGATGAACTGGCGGACCGAGTCCGCGCGATGCTGGCCGGCAGGTTCAATGTCGACCATCCGACCTTGCAATTTGAATGCAACAGTTGTAATGACGGGCAGCTTCTGTGCCTGGCAGGCCGAAGCCCTCACCAGGATTGCAGGCAGCCTGCAGACAACCCGCCGGAAAAAGAAGGCCGGTCGTAAAGTGTCATGCAATCATAAAACCAGACGGGAGAAAATATATGGAAATCACCACAGCCAAAAAAGAAGGAGTCCTGACCATCGAGTTCAACAGGCCGCAGAAGAAGAACGCGATCACATCGGCCATGTACAAAATGCTCGCCTACGCGCTGGCGGACGGAGAAAATGACCCATCGGTGCGTGTTGTGCTGTTTTGCGGCAAGCCGGAGGTGTTTTCCGCCGGCAACGATCTGGAAGATTTCATGAACACCAGGGGAAGCCTTGAAGAGAAGCCGGTTGCGCAGTTCATGCGTAATCTCCTGTCCATGCCCAAGCCGGTCTTGGCCGCCGTATCCGGCATGGCCATCGGCATCGGCGTGACGATGCTTTTACACTGCGACCAGATCTATGCGGCGGCCGGCACGAAATTTTCGATGCAGTTTCCCCGACTCGGCCTGTGCCCGGAATTCGGATCAAGTAAACTTCTTCCGGAGATAATCGGCTACCATCGCGCCGCCGAACTTCTGCTGTTCGGGGAATCCTTTTCGGCCGAGCAGGCCTTCGAGATGGGGCTGATCAATCGGGTGCTGCCGCCGGAGGAGCTCCTCACCTACGCTTACGGCCGGGCGGCTAGGCTGGCGGTTTTGCCTGCTTCATCGCTGCGCACCACCAAACGCCTGATGAAATTGCGCGATACAGAAGCGGTTGTCACTCAGATGATGCAGGAAAGTGAATATTTCGAGGCCATGCTTCAGTCGCCGGAGGCCAAAGAGGCGTTTTCGGCCTTTTTCGAGCGTCGCAAGCCGGATTTCTCGAAATTCAGTTGAACGCCGGATCGCTGCAAAGAAGGAAATATTGTTCTTATCAGGATCAGCTGATTTTTGTGATGGTGCCCTGCGCCGTCGCGCAGAGGCTTTCTTTTTGATCCTTGACGGCATAAACATCGCAGCGGCATACCGCCTGCGTTTTCCCGGCGTATACCGCCGATGCCCGCGCGACAATGTAATCTCCTACCGCCGGTCTTACATAATTGATTTTGAATTCCGACGTGACGACGGCGGGCCCCAGCACGCTGCCTCCCACATAGGTAAGCGCATTGTCGGCAGCATAGCTTACAACGCCGCCATGTAAAAAGCCGTGCTGCTGCTTGAGTTCATGCTTCACGGGCACTTTCAGTTCGGCGAACCCCACGGCAAAGCCGGTCAGCTCGGCTCCGATCAAAACACTGAACGGCTGCGCCGCCAGAACCTGTTTTCCCATCATCAGCATTTCATCCATAAACGTTATTCCTTTCTCTAAACGGCATCCCGTGTGCAATGAACGCAGGCAAAAGCGGGCAAGCGACTCTAATCATCGCGGAGCTGATAGTCTGTGATTTTCCGGTAAATTGTCCGTCGTCCGATGCCCAGTAGGCGCGCGGCCTTGGACTTGTTCCAGCCGGTTTTATTCAAGGCGTCGCGTATGGCCTGCGCCTCATGAGCGGGCGTAGCTTTGCTTTTCATACGTGGCAGGTCCCTGGACTGCCGCGCCGCTGTGATGTCGGCCGGCAGGTGACGCAAGGTGATGGTGCCGCCGCGGCACAGCACGAAGGCATGTTCCATCACATGTTCGAGCTCGCGCACATTTCCGGGCCAGGTGTAACCCATGAACAGACCCAGCACTTCGATGGATATTCCTTCGATGTTCTTGTCGAATCTTTCATTGAACCTCCGACGGAAATGGTCCACCAGCAAAGGCAGGTCCTCAAGCCTTTCGCGCAGTGGCGGAAGTTCTACTTCGACCACCTTGAGACGGTAGTAAAGGTCCTGACGGAATTCTCCTTTTTTGACCTTCTCCTTCAGGTTCCTGTTCGTGCAGGCGATGACGCGCACATCCGCCTTCCGGGGGGTGGAATCGCCCACCATTTCAAATTCCTTTTCCTGAAGGACTCTCAACAGCTTGAGCTGCATCAGAGGCGAAATGTCGCCGATTTCATCCAGCAGGATAGTCCCCCCTTCGGCTGCGGCAAAGCGCCCCTGTTTGTCTTTGATGGCGCCGGTGAACGCCCCCTTCACATGACCGAACAGCTCGCTTTCCAGGAGACCTTCCGCCAGCGCCGAGCAGTTTACCGTGGTAAAGGGCTTGAACGCCCGGTTGCCGCTGTAGTGTAAGGCGCGGGCGACCAGTTCCTTCCCCGTCCCGCTTTCACCCGTGACCAAAACGGTTGTGTCCAGGCCCGCCAGATCCTCAAGCAGGCTGTATATGTTCTGCATGGTCTTGTTGCGCCCGATCAGCCGCTGAAACTGGTGACGCTCCCGGAGCTCGCGCTCCACGTCGCGCAAAAGGGTCACGTCACGGATAACCATCACCGCGCCCATGAAATTTCCCTGCGGGTCGATCAAAGGCGAGCTCGAAAGGCTCACCACCTGCTGAGGCCTCGCCTTGTGGTCGCATTCAATCCGGTATTCACGTACCGCCGTTTTTTTCTCCAGGGTCTGCTTGAGGACTTCGGCGCATGCCTGTCCGCAGAGGCCTGTGCAGGCGGTGAATTTTTGTCCGGTAATATCGCACACCTGTACCGGACAGATGCTCTCGATCGATTTGTTGGCATCGATGACGGCAAAATCCGGGTCAACCGTAATGATCGCGTCTTTCACGCTGCTGAAAATGGCCTCCAGGCGCAGACGCTGTTCGGCCAGTTTCTTTTCCGCCTCGCGTTTTTCCGTCACATCGCGCGATACCATGCGGAAACCGTAAATCAAGCCTGCCGCATTGCGGGCCAGCGAGACAGACTTTTCAATCGTTTTTTGCACGCCTTCGCGGTCCGTCACCTCCAGGATCACGTTTTGCATCGGTATGCCGGTAAAATAAACCTTTTTGTAGAGCCGATCATATTCCCGGATGTCCCTGTCCTTCATGTAGTGACGGTAATTCATTCCCATCAGCTCCTCGCGCGGCAGTTTCCACGTCCGGCAGCCTGCGTCGTTGATAAAAGTGATATTACCGTGCAGGTCAATTTCACTGAGCTGGACATTGACGTCATCGAGGATGGTTTCATAGCGCTTTAGTGAATCTTCCAGTTCACCCAGTCTGTGTACCATGGTGTCTATGCTGATCACGCACCCGGCGCGGGCCTTTACCCCCTGAAAATCAATACTCCGGCAAGTCAGCGCGGCAGGCAAAATGCCTCCGTCTTTTTTCAGCAGGCGTACGATGAGAGCGTCAGGATCCACGCCGGGGGGAGTGTCCGCGGGCAGCAGGCGGCAATCCTCGGGATGGATTACTTCGGAGAGATTTTTGCCGACAAGATCGCGTGCGCCCGGATAGGAAAGGAGTTTTGCCAGATGAGCGTTGGTGTAGCTGAAACAGGCGTCGTAAACAACATAAAGCCCCACGCCTGCCGCTCCCGCAAGAGCCAAAACATCTCCGGCGGGCAGGGGTGCCGATGCTTCGCGGTCAACGGCGGGTTTTTCTTCGCCGCGGGGAAAGACAAAACTGTCGCGGCGGGACGCTCGGTATGGTCTGTCGGCCATAAAAAGCACCTTTCACTAGAAGATCAGGACAATGAGTTTTAATTTTTCCTTACTACGGATTGCCCTGCAAGTCAAAGATGACTGCTGCGTAAGAAATACAGCTGCTGTGCGGCTGTATTTTTATTTTGCATCGGGCCGATAATATGCTATAGGGCTCCTTCATTTACGGTCAGTGAGCGCGCCTGTAGCTCAGCTGGATAGAGCACCAGACTACGAATCTGGGGGCCGTAGGTTCGAATCCTACCAGGCGCGCCAATAAAAACAGGGGATCAGTCACTTTGCTGATTCCTTTTTTTGTGTCCAGAATCAGCTTGACTTGCCCCGTCCGTTTATTTATTTTGTATGCTAAATAATATTCCCGCCCCCGGACGTGGAATTTGAAACGGGTACAGGTGTCGCCGCCGATGATGCCGGATGAACACCTGCCCTTCACGCGCGAAGTCAGGCAGTTGTTCTATATGATCAGTTATCAGGACGTCATTCTCTTTATTCTATCAAAGGCCAATCAGAAGGTTTACGGCACTTTCAAGGCCCGCCTTCTGCCGTATGGCATGACGCCCATGCAGGGTCTGGTTCTGCACGCTCTTTATGAAGAAGAGGATCTCTCCGCGGGAGAGCTGGGCAGGCGTCTGGCTCTCGACAGCGCCACTTTGTCCGGCGTACTCGACCGCATGTCCGAAGCGGGCTGGATCGTGAAAAGCACGGTCAGGGAAGACCGGCGGGTTTTGAGTATTAAGTTGTCGGACAAGTCACAGAAGCTGCGCGACGAATTCATCCAGGAGACGGAAAAGCTCAACCGGAAAGTCCTTTCCGTATTCAACACGGAGGAGAGGCTGCTTTTGATCAGGTTGCTCAAAGATTTGCGCAAATAGGACGGTATATTTTGTATACAAGATATGCTGTTCTCAAAACGGAGGTAAATCATGTCGGTGCGGAAAAAACAGGCACGCGCCCCGGAGGAAAGTCAGTTTCCGAACGCGGATTTCGAAAGAATCTTTCACCCTGAATCAATTGCGATTCTAGGTGTTTCGGCGGATGAAAACGCCGCCGGCTTCGGGACCGGTATGCTCAGGGTACTCATGGAGATGGGTTTTGAGGGAAAAATTTATCCTGTTAACCCCAGAGGCGGCAGTGTCTTCGGTCTGGAAATTTACAGGCGGGTGGAGGATATTCCGGACAGGGTGGACTTTGCCGTTATTGCCGTGGCCGCGAAATTGGTACCCCCGGCTCTGGAGGCCTGTTTGAAAATCGGCGTGGCAGGAGCGGAAATTCTTTCTTCCGGTTTCAGTGAACTAGTAACCAAGGAAGGGGTACAACTGGAAAATCAGATTCGTGAAATAGCCTCGCGGGGGATCAGGGTTGTCGGCCCTAACTGCTTTGGCATCTACTGCCCCCGAAGCGGTCTGACGATGCTGCCCGGTCCGGACTTGTCGCGGGAAAGCGGAAATGTGGCCTTTCTGGCGCAAAGCGGCGGCATGGCCATCGATTTCGCGCACGCGGGACAATGGCGGGGAGTCCGTTTCAGCAAGATGGTCAGTTTCGGCAACGGCGCCGACCTGCGGGAGGCTGAACTTCTTTGTCATCTGGCAGGCGATCCGGAAACGGAAGTTATTTCGATGTACATTGAAGGCATCAAAGATGGTGATGTTTTTTTCCGCGAACTCAAAGCCGCGGCCGCACGCAAACCGGTCATCATTTTTAAAGGGGGGCTTTCGAAGGCCGGCGCCAGAAGCGTCGCCAGCCACACCGCCTCGATGGGCGGAAGCGGCGTTATCTGGAGCTCCGTTTTAAAGCAGACAGGCGCCGTGCAGGTTTTCGATACTCAGGAGCTTATGCAGGCCGTCACGGCTTTTTCGCTGCTGCCAAAAAAGTCTTTCCGCAATATTGCCGTGATCGGCGGCGGAGGGGCCATCGGCGTGGCCGCCTGTGACATCGCCGAAAGACACGGCATTGATATACCCCCGCTTTCAGGCGATATTCGCGAGCGTATCGAGAGCCTTCTTCCGAGACCGGGATCAAGCGCAATCAACCCCGTGGACGTGGCCAATCCACTGGTGGCGCCCTCTGTTTTGAAAAAAGTTCTTTTGAATGCGGCGCAGGACCCGCGTATTGAGCTGCAGATCATCGTTTCGCTGCTTTTCCATTACAACCCCTATGCTATTATGCTTGATGTGCCGATTGATAAAATGGTGCCTTATAAAGAACTTGTTGAAGCGGTGGACGACGTGATAAATAAAACCGGCAAGCCGGTGGTGGCGGTTTTGCCCAATGCCCGGCGCGGTCCCGGGAACATGGACATCACCTCTCTTATCGCATCAACGCGGCAGGAATACGTCCGGCGCGGCATTCCTGTGTTTGATGAATTGCACGAAGCGATCAGGGCGATAGCCCACATGAACACATATTATGGAAGGAGAGAAAATGAAAAACGATAAAGCAGCCAAAATCATTGAGAAAGCGGTGAAGAAAGGGCGCAAGGCGCTTTCGGAGTATGAATCAAAGCAGCTTCTTGCCGCCTATGGCATTCCCATCACGAAGGAAATTCTTCTCAAAGACAAAGACGGCCTGCCCAAAGCCATAGAGAAAATCGGCTTTCCGCTGGTGATGAAGGGCTGTTCAGCCGACATCGCCCACAAAACGGAAAAGGGGCTGATCCACGTGGATGTCCGCACCGCCACGGAGGCGAAAAAAGCGTATCGTGAAATCATGGCGGGCATGGAGGGATTTGAAGGAGGGGTGCTGGTCCAGGAGATGGTCAAAGGCAGGCGCGAGCTGGTCATGGGGCTTACCCGCGACCCGCAGTTTGGCCCGTGCGTAATGTTTGGGCTGGGAGGGATTTTTACTGAAATCCTGCGTGACGTCTCTTTTCGCCGTGCCCCGCTGGAGGCCTATGACGCGCGGGAAATGATGAAAGAGATTAAAGGCCACAAGATTCTCGATGCCGTGCGCGGTATGGAGGCGGCGGATGAAAAGCGCCTGACGGAAATGCTCATCAGCATCGGCCGCATCGGCCTGGAAAACCCGGACATTATGGAAATCGACCTCAACCCCGTGATTCTGTCCGGTCCCAAACCGGTTGTTGTCGACGCGCTGGTGGTGCTCAAGCAGCGCCCTGATTAGGGCGAAAGGCTATCGCTCATGACTTATAGTTATGGTGCATGGTGGGTTGGATAGTCGATGGTGGAAAAATTATAGAGATCAGAAGTCAGTGCCAAGTGATGAGTGGCAATGGAAAATTGTTATTCAGCATTTGACCTGCAGCCCATAAGCTATCGCCTGTAGGCAACTGCTTTTTGCCATGGGAGGAGCCGGCACAATCAATATTAATAATGCTGGATTACTGTCTGTACACGAAACGTTCATGCCCCCGTGACGTCACGTGGACATGAAAATAATCCAATGATTCTATTTTCGTAGTAATGGCCATCTTAATTAATTTGTGGAAATTGCGCAAAGGTCTCACAATTATGAGACCGTATATAGGCGGTCCATTTTTTGAGGGAGGGGGAAATCAGGATTGAATGGCCGGGGCGGACAAATCAGTTCGAAAACCGCATCGATAGACATTGTTGACGTTTTGTCCGTCAAGCTTGAGCGTCAGGCACTTCACCGCCGGGTTTTCCTGTCAGCGAGCGGATGAGGGCAATGCCGTTGTCATGGAAAACTTTATCGTAAAAGTCCTGCGAGAGGCCCATTTCCAAAAGGTTTTCAATTTCCGACTCCCGCGGTGTGATCAGGTTGGGATAGTCTGATCCGTATAAAACTCTCGATTTATATTTTTCAAGATAACCGGGGCCAAGCGTATATCCCTGATATGGCGGCGGCAGAAAGCAAAAGGCTGTATCGAGGTACAAATTCGGGTGCCCGTCCAAAAGGCCGATGAAGCCCTCATATTCATGCGCCCCCAGATGGGCAACGGTGGCGGGCAAGTCGGGGAATTTTTGCAGTGCCCTCATGAAAGATTCAAGACCGACATATTGATTCCCTACCGGCCCTGTCCCTGTGTGAAAAAGGAGATGCTTGTTTTTTTCGATGACCATCTCGTATAAGGGGAAGAGTCGGGGATCGAATGGATAGAAGTTCTGTACCAGGAGCTGGAGTTTAAACCCGAGTATTTTCGGATTTTCAAGAAGCCGTCCGGCCATGTCCAGTGCATGAGGATCGTCCGGGTGATACGCGGCGAAGCAGTAGAGATGGTCATATTCCTGAAGGATGCTTTCGTTCCACCGGTTGAGTCCCTCTGCGATGCCGGCACGGTGAGCGTAGTTGGAATAAACAATGACGCCTACCCCTCCTTGGTTCAAACGTTCGATACACTCCTTATAATAATGGCGATGAATGATATTCCAGTCGTAATGTCGGACAAAGGCATCCCATATGGCGTCAAAAAGCCTGTCGGGAAACAAATGCACATGGAAATCGATTATTTGTTCGGGAATCTTTGCCATAAGCAGAGCCGCCTCAAGCGTATGTTTAACTTGTTTTTTAGCATCTCTGCGGCTGCAATGTCAATATATCAACGTCTTGATCATGGAAGACCGAAAAGAATGCGGCTGAGTCATGAAGCTGCTGCATGCTGCCAATGTTGTGTAGCGATCAATCTGACGTGATCCCACGATAAAGCACTCATCGCTTTATACCTTTGCCCGACACAGCGGTAATCTGTCCGACGGTGACAGGCACAATAGCCCGAAGGGCTGGTACTCGCAGACAGTCTGCCTGCGGCGGTGTCCCGGTTTTGTAAAAAACGGAGCCGGTCGTCCGGATACGCAAACGGAAAAAAGAGTCGCTACAGGCGGGGCTTTGCTCAAGCCCTGTGGCTGTCCGTAAATATTTCTTGACAAAAAGCACCCGTTGAATAAAAGTCCTTCTTCCCTGAGCGGGCGTAATTCAGTGGTAGAATGTCAGCTTCCCAAGCTGGACGTCGCCGGTTCGAGCCCGGTCGCCCGCTCCATTTGCCGTAAGCCTCAAGGCGACACGCCTCCGGTTATAAATATTGCTTGCGTCGCCATTTTTAATATGGTAGCAGCTATCCGACCATTGCTGATAGTTGTACGCTGGAGTGGGCTGTCGCCCACTTTTTTATTTTCTGAAGCGGTTTTTATGTACAATGAGCTAAAAGATAAAATTTGGGAGCTGGCCCGGCCGGTGGCTGAATCGGAAGACATGGAGCTGATTCATGTGGAGTGCATCAAGATGCATTCCCGCTGGGTATTCCGTCTGTTTCTGGACAAGGACGCAGGCGTGACCCTTGATGACTGCGCGGCCGTCAGCAACCAACTGGGCGATATACTGGATGTCCACGACCTGACGCGTGGGCCTTATACGCTGGAAGTGTCGTCGCCCGGACCGGATCGTCCTATCTCGCGCGACGTCGATTTCATAAGATACAAAGGCAGCTGCGTGCGCATCAGAACGTCTGAGAAAATCGACGGCATGAAAAACTTTCAGGGAATACTCACCGATTATGCGGATGAGGATGGAGCGAAAATTGTCCGCCTGGAAGTGTCCGGTACACAGTATGCCATTGCCAGACAGCAGATTATAAAAGCCAATCTGGTTGATGATGCGCCGGTGGTTCCCCAGAGATAGTGACGGGCTGTGAGTGTTGCGGTTCCGGAGAAGAAAAATGGAGGGTTATCAATGTTTCAAGAGCTTAAGCGTCTGATTGAACAGATGGTGAAAGACAGAGGTATCGACAAGGCTGTCATTATAGAGGCACTCGAGGCGGCAATGCTGACTGCGGCCAGAAAAAAGATGGGGCAAAATGTAGATATCGAAGCCAGTTATAATGATGAAGCCGGAGAAATCGAAGTTTTTCAGTTCAAGACGGTTGTCGATAATGTTCTTGATCCGGAGACACAAATTTCCCAGGAAGAGGCCAGAAGCACGCTGGATGAGGGCGCAGAGCCGGGTGATTCCCTGGGGATGAAAATTGACGCAGGCTCCTTCGGCCGGATTGCCGTGCAGATGGCCAAGCAGATCATCATTCAGCGCGTGAAGGACGCGGAACGGGACAACATCTATGATGAGTACAAGGATCGCAAAGGCGAGCTGATCAACGGTTTTGTGCAGCGTTTCGAGGGGGGAAACATTGTTGTCAATCTGGGACGCGCCGAAGGTGTGGTTCCCCCGACGGAGCAGATTCATCGGGAGGCCTATAAGCGCGGCGAGCGTATCCGCACATATCTGGTTGACGTGAAAAAGAATACGAAAGGTGCGCAGATCATTTTGTCGAGAACTCACCCGGCTTTTCTCAAAGCGCTTTTTGAGGTTGAGGTACCGGAAATTTCCGAAGGGCTCATCGACATTGTCAGCGTGGCGCGCGAGCCGGGCAGGCGCGGCAAAATCGCCGTGAAGGCCAAAGACAAGGATATCGACCCGGTAGGCGCCTGCGTAGGCATGCGCGGTACGCGTGTGCAAAGTGTGGTTCAGGAGCTGCGCGGCGAAAAGATAGATATTATTCCCTATACGGAAGACTCGGCCAAGTATGTTTCCAGCGCGCTTTCCCCGGCAAAGGTAAACAGGGTGTTTGTCGATGAAGAAAACCGGGCCATGACGGTGATTGTTCCCGATGATCAGCTATCTTTGGCCATCGGAAAAAACGGGCAGAATGTCCGCCTGGCGGTCAAACTGACAGGATGGAAAATAGATGTCAAGAGCGAAACGATGGCCACTGAAAAAGATGATGATGGGCAGAAGGCCCTGACGAGGATTCCCGGTATCGGGCCGGCTATGGCAGAAAAGCTTTTTGCTCACGGTATTAAAAGCATTGGCATGCTGGCGGCGACGGAAGCGGAAATGATCGCCGAGATTCCCGGCGTCGGCGAAAAATCAGGCAATGAATGGATTGAGGAGGCCATCAGGCTTTTGGATGAGGAAACGAGTGGTAATAAAGAATAGTTTGCGCGAAGCGGGTGTTTAACCGAAGGGAGTTTCGGGGATGGCGAAAAAGCGAGTTTATGAATTGGCCAAAGAACTGGGCATGGAAAGCAAGGATCTGATTGCGCGCCTTGAATTATTGGGCATCACGGTCAAATCCCATGCCAGCACTTTGGAAGAAGAAGATATAGATCGCGTCAAGGAGGATCTGCAGGCGAAAGCGCCGCGGCAAATTGTGGAGGAAAGGATCAGAACCACGGTTATCCGCCGCCGTGCGGTGCGCGTGCCCGTAGAGGAAGCTCCCGACGAAGAGGTGCAGGCGGACGAGGACGTCGTGCCGAAGGAGGCAAGAGAAGCGAGGCTGGACGATGCTGCAAAAACGCAGGCAGAAACAGAGGTAGGCGAAGAAAAGCAGCCTGTAATGAAGTCTGTGCCGCCGGTTAAGGAAGAGACAAAGGGCGTTTCCGGGGAAAGAAAAGACGTGCACGCGGTATCCGCCGGCGAAGCGACTGATGCGCAGGCAGCCGAAGCGAAGCCGGTTTTGCCCGTTGGCCCTTCAAAGCCCAAACAGCCGCCCGTGATCCTTCCTGTGCGTCCGCCTATGATGTCCCGGCACAAAGCGGCCAGGCCGGAAGAGAAGAAAGAGGCTCCGACAAAGACCCTTCAGAAGCCGGCGGAAAAAGTCGCTGCCGCCCTGCCGGAGCAGGCCATCAAAACAGAGACGGAAAAAACGAAAAAAAGAGGGAAAGGTCCGGTAGAAGTTTTCATCGAAGAGGAAAAAGACGTCCCGCGCCGCAAGTTTGCCGAAAAGAAAGGCGACAAAAAAGTCAGAAAAATAGATGATGACCGTGAAGTGGTTTTCGCCAGGTGGAAGGAGGGAAAAAAATCCGCTCCCATCAAGATGAAGAAAACCGAAATCACTGTGCCCAAAGCGATCAAGCGCCGCCTCCGCGTCGGCGAGACGATCACCACCGGAGAGCTGGCCAAGAGGATGGGTATCAAAGCCGGCGATGTCATCAACAAGCTGATCGGCATGGGAGTCATGGCGACCATCAATCAGTCCATCGATTTTGACATTGCCTCACTGGTGGCGGCGGAGTTCAGCTTTCAGGTGGAAAAAGCGGAACAGGAATTTGAAGAGTCCACGCTGATACCTCAGTCCTCGGGGGAAAACCTTCTGCCGCGGGCTCCGATTGTGACGATCATGGGACATGTCGATCATGGGAAAACGTCACTTCTGGATGCGATTCGCCAGACCAATGTCATCGACGGCGAGGCGGGCGGTATTACGCAGGCCATCGGCGCCTATCATGTTCATTTGCACGGCCGTGATATCGTGTTTCTCGACACGCCTGGCCATGAGGCGTTTACCGCCATGCGCGCCCGCGGGGCGCAGGTGACGGACGTTGTCGTGCTGGTTGTCGCGGCCGATGACGGCGTGATGGATCAGACGGTGGAGGCCATCAACCACTCCAAGGTTGCCGGTGTACCGATCATTGTGGCGATCAACAAGATCGACAAGCAGGGAGCGGATCCGGAGAAGATCAAACAGGCGCTGACCGAACACGGGCTTTTGTCGGAACAGTGGGGCGGTGATACTATCTTTTGCGAGGTATCGGCCAAAAAGAAAATCGGCATCGAAGAGCTGCTGGAGATGATCCTTTTACAGGCCGATGTGCTCGAGCTGAAGGCAGACCCTACTTTGTCCGCGCACGGAACGATTATCGAATCCAAGCTCGACCGCGGCCGCGGTCCGGTGGCGACGGTGCTGATTCAGCAGGGAACATTGCGTGAAGGAGATGCTTTTGTTTCCAGGGCGGAGTTCGGCCGGGTTCGTGCGATGATCGACGATCAGGGCAGGCGCGTCAAAGAGGCGGGCCCTGCGATGCCGGTGGAGGTCATCGGGTTTTCCAGTGTGCCGCAGACGGGCGCGGAATTTATCTGTGTGGAGGATGAAAAAAAGGCGCGCACCATTGCCGGGTACTGGCACAGAAAAGCGCGGGAAAAGGAACTTTCCACAACGTCCAAAATTACCCTCGAGCAGCTCTACGAGAAGATAAAGGAAGGTGCCAAGGAGCTCAACATTATCATCAAGGCGGACGTGCAAGGGGCAATCGAAGCCCTGTCTGACGCTCTGAACAAGCTGTCCACCGACGATGTCCACATCAAGACGATCCACAGCTCGACGGGCGCGATCAGTGAGACGGACATCATGCTGGCCTCTGCGTCCAACGCGATCATTATCGGATTCAACGTCCGCCCGGACGCCCGGGTGACCGAACTGGCCGAGCAGGAAGGCGTGGAGATCAAACTCTACGACATTATTTACAGTGTCATTGTCGATGTGCGACAGGCGATGGAAGGGCTTCTGGATCCGGAGTATAAAGAGGTCGTGCAGGGCCGCGCCGAGGTGCGTGAGCTGTTTAAAGTCCCCAAAATCGGCATTATTGCCGGTTGTCATGTGACGGATGGAAAAATTACGCGGGCGGCCGGTGTCCGCCTGCTGCGCGACGGTGTGGTTGTTTTCGATGGAAAATTACTGTCTCTGAAACGGTTTAAGGATGATGCCAAAGAGGTGCTCGCCGGGTTTGACTGCGGCATCGGCATCGAGGGCTACAATGACATTCATGTACAGGACGTCATCGAGTCTTATATCGTGGAGACACTCGAGAGGAAATTATAGGGCAGTCTTTTGATGAACCATTATGGTGATCGCCTACGGTATAATTCAATTGCGGATTCCCATGTCCGGCTCTTTGAAGGAAAAAAAAAGCGTTTTAAATAAAATCTTAAAGCGCGTGCAAAATGAGTTTAATATTTCCATCTCACAGGTAGGAGACCTTGACAGCCACCGGTCAGCGCAAATAGGTTTTGCGATCACAGGAAATGAATCGCGCTTTGTCAACGGCAAGGTCGAGCACTTGTTGCGGTTTATCGATGCACTGAAGGTTGCCGAGGTGATCTCATCTAAAGTCGAATTGATGGTCGTTTCTGATTTTCTCGAAGCCGCGGATTGGGAAACAGGTAAGTACGATGACTTTTAAAAGGGCGGATAGAGTCGGTGAACTGGTCATGAAAGAAATGTCCGATATTCTGCTTAAGGCGGTCAAGGACCCCCGACTGCAGGCCGTGACGGTCACGGGCGTCAAAATGTCAGATGACCTGCAAAGCGCCCGGATATACTTTGTAGAAATGGGCAAGGACGAGTGCGGCAAAGATATTCAAGAGGGTTTAAGCAGGGCCAGAGGATTTGTACGCCGTGAGCTGGGGAGCCGCCTGCGGCTGCGTTCGGTGCCGGAAATTATTTTTGTGCATGACAAGTCATTCGCCTACGGCAGCCGCATTGAAAAACTGCTCGCACAGATCGCCGAAGAGGACGAAAGTGATGGTTGAAGAAATAAAGACGGCCATTCAATCCGGGAATAGATTTTTCATAACGTCGCATGTGCGGCTAGACGGAGATGCACTCGGCTCGGAGCTGGCTTTGTATTTGATGCTGAAAGGGCTGGGGAAGCAGGCTGTCGTGTGCAATCAGGATCCAACACCCGAGCAATACCGGTTTTTGCCCGCCGCTGAATATATCGTTCACACTGTAGACAACCCTGAAGAATATGATGTGGGATTCATTCTGGACTGTTCAGAAGCGGAGCGGGTCGGGAGCATTCTTCCTTACCTGACGGAAATCAAGACTCTCATCAACATTGATCACCATGTTTCCAACGGGGGATTTACCAGATTGAGCATGCTCGATCCAAAGGCCAGCTCCACCGGCGAGCTTCTGTACCGCCTGATGAAGGCCATGAACGCACAGATGACCAGTGATATCTGCACAAATCTGTACGCGGCTATTTTGACGGACACAGGCGGTTTCCGCTATTCCAATACCGGACGCGACACGCTCAGGGCGGCGGGAGACCTCGTAGAAGGCGGGGCCAGCCCGCAATGGATTTCCGAAAATATCTATGAGAGTGATTCGCCGGCAAAGCTGAAGCTGCTGGCGGCGGCGATGGAAACGGTCGAAATTGACCTGGAAAACAGGATTGCCTCCATGACGGTCACCTTCGAGCACCTGCGCCGGGCGGGGGCGACGATGGATCACACGGAAGGATTTGTCGACGTGCCGCGGACGGTCAGGGGAATCGATATTGCCGTTTTATACACGCAGATGGAAGAGGAGAAATTCAAGGTGAGCCTGAGGTCCAAAGGCAGAGTCAATGTGGAGAAAATAGCCGGCAGGTTCGGGGGCGGGGGGCACACCAATGCCGCCGCCTGCCGGATAAGCGGCAATATTGAGGTGGTGAAAGCGCTGATATACGAAGCGGTCAAGGAATTATAGAGTTTTATGAACGGCATCGTGGTGATAGACAAACCGGCCGGGTGCACTTCCCATGATGTCGTGGCGAAAGTAAAAAGGATCCTGCGCGCCCGGAAGGCAGGACATCTCGGTACGCTCGATCCGATGGCGACAGGTGTTTTGCCTGTCTGCGTAAACGAGGCGACAAAGCTGGCGCAGTTTTTATCCGTGGCCGATAAAACGTACCGGGCGGTCATGCTCTTGGGGGTGCAGACAGACACGCAGGACACGGAAGGAAAAATTACCGGCCGCTGTGAGCTCATGCCCCGCCAGGAGGAGATAATAAAAACACTTGCCGGGTTTGCAGGTAAAATCAAACAGCTGCCCCCGGCTTTTTCGGCCGTCAAATACAAGGGAAAGCCCCTGTATCGGTACGCGCGGGCCGGCGAATTTCCAGAGCGCACCGTGCGTGAAGTTGAGGTTTTCGACTTGAAGGTGAGGGAGATTGACTACCCTCATGTGACGTTCGACATTGTCTGCTCCGCGGGGACGTACATCAGGACGATTTGCTCCGACGCGGGACAGGCACTCGGATGCGGCGCGTGCCTTTGCCGGTTGCGAAGAGTGAAAAGCGGACCTTTTACGGAAAGTATGGCCGTGTCTTTGGTGGCGGGTGAAGGTGAAGAGAAGAGAAAGGAACTACTGGACCGGATGCTGTCCATGCAGGAGTCTGTGCCTTATATCCCTGCCGTTGTCGTTGATGATTCGACGGCGCGCAGGCTGCGGGACGGTTTTCAACCGGATGCCCATATGCTCCGGCACAATGTTCATTCTTTCCTTGTCGTCGGAGATATGATAAAGTTTACCGGTCCCAACGGTGAGCTGGTTGCCCTGGCCGAAATGCAGATGCCGGCTGTAGAGATAAGCCGCGGGAAGGAAAATACGCAGGCGGCCAGGCTGTTGAGGGTATTTAAATAACCTGTTAAAGAGAACTGAGAAATAAGGAATCAACAAAAGGGAGGTACGGACGTGTTAACTTCGGAAAAGAGAAGGGCATTAATTGAAGACTACAGGACACATGAGAAGGATACGGGATCACCTGAGGTGCAAATCGCTCTGCTGAGCGCCAGAATTGAATATCTGACCGAACATTTCAAATCTCATCAGAAGGACCATCATTCCCGACGTGGGCTTTTGAAACTGGTAGGGCAAAGAAGAAGGCTGCTCAATTACATCAAGGACAATGATGTCGAGCGGTACAGAAGCATAATCAAACGTCTGGGTCTCAGAAAATAGCAAACATATTCAAGGGCGGAAGGAAAAAGCGCGACCGGCCGGACAAGCACCAAACAATGCCCGCGCCAATCGGCTTTTGCGTTTCGCCCTTGAATTTTCTGCCTCGGACAACAATCAGAAAAGATGGAGGAAATTGAATGAATAACACATTCAGCATGGATTTCGCAGGACGAAATTTCACGATCAAAACAAATTATGTGGCGGCGCAGGCAGACGGTTCTGTGCTGGTAAGCTATGGCGACACGGTCGTGCTGGTGACGGCTGTTTCATCGAGAATCGCGCGCGAGGGAGTGGATTTCTTGCCGCTCACGGTGGATTATCAGGAAATGACTTTTGCCGCCGGAAAAATTCCCGGTGGCTTTTTCAAGCGGGAGGGGCGCCCCAATGAGCACGAGATTTTAACCTCACGAATCATTGACCGGGCGATCCGTCCTTTGTTTCCCAAAGACTACCATTGCGAGACGCAACTGGTGGCCACACTGCTTTCAGTGGACAAGGAAAACGACGCGGATGTAGCCGCCATGGTCGGCGCTTCGGCCGCACTCGGGATATCGGACATCCCTTTCAAAGGTCCGATAGCCGGCGTGCGCGTCGGACGTATCAATGGTGAACTGGTGGCCAACGCTTCCGCACAGCAGATGCTGGAAAGCGAGATGAGCCTTTTTCTGGTAGGCCGCAAGGCAGTGCCGGGCAGTGCCGGGCGTCCCTACGACGTGGAGCTGGTGATGATGGAAGGGGAGGCCAAAGAGGTGACGGAAGATGTCATTATCGAAGCCATCAAATTCGGCCTGGAAGCTGTCCGACCGATAATTGACCTGCAGGACCAGGTAAGCGAGGTGGTCGGGAAGGCCAAGCGTGCGGTGCAGGAAGAAACACCTGACGAGGCTCTGATAGCGAAGGTGAGCGAGGCGGCTCTGCCGGGGCTGCGGGAAGGCTACGATATGCCGCGCAAGCTGGAGCGCCAGGGGAAGCTTGGAGAGGTTCGGGAAGCGGCAGTCAAAAGCATCGGCGGTGATGATCCGATCCTTTGCAAGAAGGTCGCGGCCATCATCGAGCAACTGGAATCACGTATTCTGCGCGACATGATCTTAAATGATAAAAAGAGGATTGACGGCAGGTCATCCACGGACATCCGTCCGATCAGCAGCGAGGTCGGCATTCTGCCCCGTACCCACGGGTCGGCTCTGTTCAACCGCGGCGAGACGCAGGCCCTGACCGCTCTGACCCTGGGGACGTCTTCAGATGAACAGAGAATGGACTATGTCGGCGGTGAAGAGCTCCGTTCGTTTATGCTGCATTACAATTTCCCTCCGTACAGCGTGGGCGAGGCCAGACCCTTGAGGTCCCCCGGGCGCAGGGAAATAGGCCACGGAGCGCTGGCGCGCAAAGCACTCGTTCCCGTGCTGCCGACGGCGGAGCAGTTTCCCTACACGATACGGATTGTTTCCGAGATCCTCTCTTCCAACGGGTCGTCGTCCATGGCTACTGTCTGCGGTGGAATTTTGTGTCTGATGGACGGGGGCGTGCCTGTGCGGGATATAGTCGCCGGCATCGCCATGGGCCTGCTCAAGGAGGGAGATAAAGTGGTGATTCTGTCCGACATTCTGGGTGATGAGGACCACGCCGGCGATATGGACTTTAAAGTCTGCGGTACGGAAAAAGGAGTTACCGCGATGCAGATGGACATTAAAATCGACGGCCTCACAGAGGATATTCTACGCCAGGCGCTGGTCCAGGCGCGTGACGGACGGTTGCTCATCATCGGCAAGCTTCGTGAAACGTTGAGCGCTCCCCGTCCGGATATTTCTATGTATGCACCGCGGATCACGACCGTCAAAGTTAAGGAAGACCAGGTACGGACGGTGATCGGTTCGGGAGGTAAGAACATTCGCCAGATCATAAGCGAGACAGGCGTTACCATTGACGTTGAAGATGACGGCACGGTGACCATCGCGTCTGCGGATGCGGAAATGGCGGCGCGCGCCGTGGCGATGGTCAAATGGCTGACCGAAGAGGCGGAGGTCGGGAAGATTTATCGCGGCACGGTCAAAAAGATTGTTGATTTCGGTGCTTTTGTCGAGATTCTGCCTGGAACGGAAGGCCTGCTGCATATATCTCAAATCGCCAAGGAACGAATCGCTAAAGTCACGGACGTGCTTCAGGAGGGCGATGAGGTTATGGTCAAGGTTCTGGAAGTCGACAAGCAGGGCAAGATTCGCCTCAGCCGTAAAGAAGCGCTCGGCGCAGAAGTGTAATAGATGACAGGTCCGTGCCCGCACAAATGCGGGCACGGATTTTATCATTCATGGAAACCATACGGATACATATTCAGAAAACGGCCGGCAACGAAGATATTCCCCTGCCGGCTTATATGACCGTGCAGGCGGCGGGGATGGATATTTGTGCCGCTGTGGCTGACGAACAGATCATTTCACCCGGCGAGCGCGCTAAAATTCCGACGGGCATTGCCGTTATGCTGCCGGAAGGTTATGAGGCGCAGATCAGGCCGCGCAGCGGCCTGGCCGTTCATCAGGGGGTCACACTTTTGAATTCTCCCGGCACCATCGATGCGGATTACCGCGGCGAGATCGCGCTCGTCGTTATCAATCACGGTGCGCGGCCGTTTGCGGTCAAAAGAGGCATGCGCCTGGCGCAGATGGTGGTTCAGCGCGTCTGCCGCGTGCAATGGGTTGAAGCCGTCAATCTCACTCCGACAGAAAGAGGCGACGGCGGTTTCGGGCACACATGATTTCCCTTTGCGTTTTGCATTTGCCTTTAAATGTGATATGAAAAACAAAAAATTTCATCGATAAACCCGGCCCATGAAAAAACACAAAGTCAATAAGTCGTTTCAAGAGATAAACGAAAAGATCCGGCGGGGTCGCGCCGTTGTGGTGACGGCGGAAGAAATGATCGATATTGTGGAGCGTCACGGCGATGTCGAGGCGGCGCACAGGGTTGACGTTGTGACGACCGGAACATTCGGCGCTATGTGCTCATCGGGGGCATTTTTGAATTTCGGTCATACCTCGCCGCGTATCCGCGCTTCGCAGGTCTGGCTCAATGACGTCCTGGCGTATGGCGGTATCGCCGCCGTCGACTGCTACTTGGGCGCTACGGAAGTGGCGCAGGGGGATCCGCTCAACAGCGTCTATCCGGGCGAATTCAATTACGGAGGCGGTCACGTAATTGAAGACCTGATTGCCGGCAATGCGGTGCGGTTGAGGGCCGAAGGCTACGGGACCGACTGTTATCCGGCACGTAAATTCGAGAAAAACATTACCATTGGTGATCTGAGGGACGCCTTTTTATTCAATCCGCGCAACGCCTATCAAAACTATAATTGTGCGGTGAACCTGTCGGACAAAACGATCTACACTTACATGGGAATGCTGCGTCCCCGTATGGCCAATGCTTCCTACTCCACATCCGGGCAGCTCAGCCCACTTTTTAACGATCCTTATTACCGTACGATAGGTGTCGGAACCAGGATATTTTTAGGTGGCGCCCAGGGATTTATCGCCTGGCCCGGCACGCAGCACAACCCGCATGTGATGCGCAGCGCCAACGGCGTGCCGACGGAAGGAGCGGGTACCATTGCGGTTATCGGCAATATGAAGGAAATGAGCCCGGAATGGATCACCGGCGCCAGTATTTTAGGCTACGGTGTTTCTCTTTTCGTGGGTATCGGTGTACCCATCCCCATTTTGGACGAAGATATGGCGCGATATACCTCGATCAAAGACGCAGACATCTACACGCAGGTATTTGACTACAGTATGGATTATCCGAAGGGTAATATGAAGCCGGTGGCCCAGGTAAGCTATGAAGAACTGCGTAGCGGCGCCGTCACAATCGACGGGAAAAAAGTTATTACAGCGCCTCTTTCCAGTTACTATAAGGCCAACCAAATTGCCAACCTTCTTAAAGACTGGATTAAAAGCGGTAAATTTTTGCTGGGCGAACCGCAGCAGAGCCTGCCTTCAGTTGAATTTTAAGCCTGCGCTCCGGGCGCTGATCTTGTAACCATCAGATATTATTAAAAACACAGACATTTTAGACTTGGTGTCGTGATTGTGGTCACAAAATACCTTTTTTGTCCTAATGTTTTGTTGCATAAGTCCGATATAAAAAGCAATGATGTTTTGTATTGATGGCGAAAATTAATTAAGATTAAATAAAATTCATTATCATTAAACATTTTTTATTGACTTTTGCTTTTAATTATAGTTCCATAAAGGAAAAATTGAAAACAATTGCTTTAATGTTTATGGATGAGAGCGCCAAAAACAAGGTTAGAAAGTTTCGGGAGGCTATTCCGCTTAGCGTATCCGAGCTTGCCAGGAGGGCGGAATTGACGCCGCAGACGATCGCGAAGATGGAAAAGGGGCTGCCTACGCGGAAGAACTCAAAATTAAAGGTGGCCAAAGCTCTGAAAAAATCTTTCATAGAAGTGTTTCCCCAATAAAGGCATGGATAATATGGGTCCGGGTGTGGAGGCAATGCATAGCAATGAAAATAGGCCGGTATTTGATCGCCTTTTTGTTTTTAATGGCTCTTCTCATAACATTCGGCAACAGGGGGCTGGTTGACAACTATCTGATGGGGAAAAGACTGGCGCAGCTCAAAGGCGAGAATCACTCCTTGGAGGCGCACAACAGGGAACTGGGGGAAAAGATAGTTTTGTTAAGAAGCGACCCGGCGTATATCGAGTCAATTGCCAGAAGAGAGCTGGGCATGGTCAAAGAAAGCGATATTGTTTACCAGTTGTCAAAATGAAGTGATTATCTAAGAAGATTGACGGTGCTTTGATGGATTTGAAAGAATTATTTACTGGCAAAAAAAAGCTTGTTGGCCTGGATATCGGATCAAATTCCCTGAAGCTGGCAGAAATTGTCAGCGCGTCGGGCGGTTACGTTCTTAACCGTTTTCGTCAGATTCCGCTTCCTCCGGGGGTTATTGTTGAAGGAGCTCTGGAAAATCCCGTTGCGCTGACGGCAACGGTCAAAGAACTTTTCCGTAACTCCGGCTGCAGGGGAAAAGGGATTGTCACGTCTCTTTCCGGCAATTCTGTCATTGTCAAAAAAGTAACCCTCGCCCAGATGGCAGAAACAGACCTGCGCGAACTGATCCGCGATGAAGCCGGCAAATACCTTCCTTTTGACAACATGAATGATGTCAATTATGATTTCCAGATACTCGGGGACAACGAATACAACCCCAATCAAATGGATGTGATCATTGTCGCCGCTAAAAAATCGGATGTCAGCGGTTATGTCGATGCAATCACGGCTGCCGGACTGAATGTCATGATTATGGATGTAGATTCCTTTGCCCTGGAAACCATGTATGAGGAAAATTATGACTACGAAAGCAACGAAATTATTGTCATTGTCAATATCGGCGCGAGCCTGACGAACATCAACGTCATCAAGGGGGGGATGTCCGTTTTCACCAGGGATTTCACCCTGGCCGGAAATGCGATTACAGAAGGCCTGCAGCAGCGGTATCAGGTATCTGCGGAAGAAGCGGAAAGCATGAAGGTGGACGGAATTTCCGGCGGCGAAGACGATAATATTGAGCTGAGAAATGCGATACTGGAGTGTGCGGAACCTATTTGTTCGGAAATCGAAAGATCAGTTGATTATTTTCGCTCCACATTCGGTGGAGATTATATTAAGCACGTTTATCTGTGTGGAGGTTCATCCAGGATTGCCGGTTTGAAAAGCCATCTGTCGGAGCGATTGAACATTGAAACGGAAGTGATAAATCCGTTGATAAAAATAAATTACAACAAAAAAAATATCGATCCCGGAAAACTCGAAAGCATCAAGACAATCGGTGCGGTAGCCATTGGATTGGGCTTAAGGAAAATGGGTGACAAATGATCAAGATAAATCTACTACCATATCACGAGAAGCAGAAGAAAGAAAATGTCTCAAGGCAGCTAACCATCATTGTCGGCTTGTTTGCCATTTTCATTCTCGCGCTCATATGGACATATCTGCATTTTTCCTCGCAGGTGGCGTCTCTTGAGACCAGGGTTGCCGACTCCAGGCAGACATTGCAGATGCTCAATGCGAAAATCGGTGATCTGGAAAAGTTCAAGAAGCAAAAAGCGCTGCTGGAACTGAAACTCGACGTTATAAACAACCTGGAGGAAAACAGGTTGCTTCCTGTTAAAACACTTGACGATTTGGCCATGCTGGTGCCCCCCAATGAAATTTGGGTGGTCAAGATAGACCAAAATGGCAACAACCTGAAAGTTGAAGGGGTGGGGCGTGACAATATCGCGGCCGCTAATTTCATGAAGACCATTGAGAATTATGCCTCCATAAAGTCTATTGAGCTGATTTCGTCAAAAAAAGTGGAGATCGCGGGGGTGACGCTTCAGCAGTTTATTTTTTCTTGTAAAATGAAAAAAGGATTTTAATTATGGCCATCACCTTTGATGATATCAAAAAATTATCTCCGCAGGCAAAAGCTTTGATTGTCATCGGTGTTATCTGCCTTGTCGGATATTTTTATTATGTTTACTTCCTGTCTGATGTTTTGGCCAAAAAAGAGAGGCTCGAGACTGAATATCAGGATATGCTGGTTCAGATTAAACAAAAGGAAAAAATTGCCGGAGATTACGACAAATATAAAGCCGAGGTGGAGGCCCTTGAAGAGAATTACAAGGTCGCCCTGCTGAAACTTCCCGACCAGCGGGAAATACCAGGTCTTTTTCATTCTGTTGCTCTGGCTGGTGCGGAAGCGGGTGTGGAGTTCCTGCTTTTTGAACCGAAAGCCGCCGTGCCGAAAACTCTGGACCCATCCATGGCCGGGGCGGCTAAAGTTTCGGACATGATGAAGCCTACCGACCAGAAAGGGGCGGCAAGAAAAGCCGGCGGCAAAAAAAAGGGAGCAAAGGAAGAGCCGGAGCCGGAGCCTTTTTATGAAGAGATACCGGTGAAGGTAACTGTGCTGGGCAATTTTCAAAACATTGTTCATTTTTTTGAAAAAGTGTCCAAGCTGCCCAGAATTGTCAATGTGTCCGGTATTGTCATGGGGGACAGAAAAGAGATAAAGGGCCGAGGATACTTGATTACCTCGTCATGCATGGTGAAAACGTATATGTTTATTGACAAAGAAAAGACAAGTGAAAAACAAAATGAAAAAAAGTAAAATCATCTCATCATTAAGTTTGCTTGTTCTGTTTTCCTGGTGTTTCGGCTCATTAGCGGAACAGGCCGGCAGGCCGGAATCGCAGGGAGTGACGCCTTTAGCTGCGGAAGCGCATCTACCCGCTCCTGCCGCGTATGCGCAGGATGATGTCTACAGTTACAATCCCCTGGGCAAGCCGGACCCGTTCAAACCTTTCATCAACATAGATATTCGTCCCTCCAAAACGGAAGCGGCAAAAAAGGCGGAATCGATTTTTCCCCTTCAGAGAGCGGCGACAGAAAGTTTCAGGCTTGTCGGAGTTATCGGGGACAATATCCGTCGAGTTGCCATTGTGGAAGACGCGGGGAAAAAGTTTTACCCGCTTTTTATCGGTACGCGAATCGGACTGAACAACGGTAAAGTCAGTGAGATTCTGGCAGACCGGATAGCTGTTGATGAGCCTGATGGGAAAAAAGTGAAAAGAATTATTTTGAAACTGCGCAAAAATATATAAAGAGGTAATACCATGAAAAAATGCTTATCCAAAATGATCCCCGTTTTCTTGATCCTGTGGGTTTTTTTATATGCTGCCGCCATGCTGTGGACAGAGGCGGAGGCTCAGCAGAATAAAAATACCGGATATCTGGAAAATGTGCTTTTTGAAAAGTTTCCGGGGCGCGAAAGGGTAAGTCTTGTCGTATCTGAGCAGCCCCTGCTCGGGACGCCCACGATTCAGGCGGACAACAGCCTGCTGATCAGGTTGGAAAACCTCTTTGCCCCGGGAAACATGCGGGAAAATGTCGGTGAAGGACAGCTGCTCAATGTGGTCGGAGTAAGAGCCCAGCAACAGACGGGTGCAGGCAAGCAATGGGTCAATCTGCGTGTCAGCCTTAAAGAAAAAGTTCCTTATTCCATCAGACAGGAAGGAAAGCTCATTGTCATAGACTTTAATATTTCCAGCATCGAAGAGGGGCTTCTGGCAAAACAGAGAGCTGCAGAAAAAGCCAAAGAGGTGCAGGCCGAAAAAAAAGAACAGGAAATTCTTTCTACAGGAACGGCCAGAAGATACACGGACCGCATCGTATCGCTGGATTTTCAGGAAGCAGACATTAAAAGCGTTTTGAGGCTGATGTCCGAATACGGGAACTTGAGCATTATTTCCGGTGATGATGTCAAAGGCAAGGTGACATTGACGATGAAAAATGTCCCCTGGACACAGGCACTTGACGCTATCCTTGAAATTCATGGTCTCACCAAAAAACAGATGGGAAATGTAGTCAGTGTCATGACTCTGGAGCGCAAGAAAAAGGACGAAGCTGACAAAAAACAGGCGGAAGAAGAGGTTAAAAAAGCCGAAGACGCGCGCAAGGCCAGAGAGCTTGAAGTATTGATTGAAAAAGGTAAACTGCGTCAGATCCTGATCGAAGCGAAAATCGTGGAAGCATCTGAAGAATTTGTGAGAAATCTGGGCGTGCAATGGGGATTCGGCCAGCACGGGTCGTCCCGGAAGTATGGTTTTGGTTTCTCCGGCGCCACCAATCCGCTCACGCAGACAGGAGCCGAAAAAACGGTATATCCCGACCAGATTACATGGACGGATGGGGCTTCGACCAACCCTCTGTATATGGCGGCGGTTAATTTCCCGTCCTCCGTGCTCGGGCCTACTTTCGGCCTTGTCTTCGGGGGGGCCAAGGGTTTTATTGAAACTCAACTTCAGGCTATGGAAGCAACCACTCAGGGCAAAGTCATTTCATCGCCCAAGGTGGTAACAATGGACAATGTAAAAGCGGTCATCAAGCAGGGTGATGATGTTCCCTATGTGACGCCCTCTTCGGGAAATTCTCCGGCCACGGTCACTTTCAAGGAGGCCATATTGAGCCTGGAAGTCAAACCGAGAATTACGGATGAGGGACGGATTTCCATGGAAATCAAAGCGACGAATGACACACCTGACTATGCGCAGGGTGAAAAGCTGCAAGGCAACCCTCCCATCCGGAAAAATGAAGTGGAATCCAAGATTGTGGTTCAGGACGGCGATACGGTAGTGATCGGGGGCGTGTCAAGGCATCAGGACGATAAGGTAGAAAGTGGACTTCCTTGGCTCTATAAAGTTCCGGTACTGGGGTGGCTGTTCAAAACAGAAAATATCACCAGGCAAAAGCGTCAACTACTGATATTTATCACTCCCAAGATCATGGCCGGATCGGGATATATCAAAGATGAATGTGACGGCATGGAAGAACTGGATCGTTGCCGTAACAGATATTAGCATGTAATTGCCCGTGCAAAAAGACCCTGCGTATGAATGTACAAGGGGTCTTTTCGTTTGATGTGCATAAATACGTTTTTATGGGTCCGGTGGTTAATATGAAATCCAGAAGTCTGGCCGTTATATTTGTTTTAATGTTCTTTCTCCTTTCATGGTCATGCACAAACACGCCCTGGCACCGTGACCAGGCAGACGCCTACCTGAAAAAAGGTGTTGCTTTGCTGGAAGTGCACCAGTATCTGGGAGCTCTCAAGGAACTGCTCGAAGCTGACAAATATGCACCGGACGACCCGGAAATCAACTATCATCTGGGGATCGCCTATCTCGGTCGTGGCTTGAGGGATCTGGCGCTGCAAAGATTTCAGAAAGCGGTATTGTTCAAAAGCGATTATTCCGAAGCCCATAATTATATCGGCGCGATTTACAATGAAATGGGCCAATGGGACAAAGCACTGCCACACTTTGACAAGGCGCTGGCCAATCATTTATATGCCAACCCGGAGCATGCTCTTTACAACTCAGGCCGGTCATACTATGGCCTCAATGATTATGACATGGCGATGCAGCGCTTCACAGAGGCGCTCAGGCAGGATAGATTCGGGACACTCCGTTCGGAGATAGAAGCCAGCCTCGGGCTGGTTTATCTCAAGCAGTCCAATCGCCCCCAGGCAATAGCGCATCTGGAAAGAGCGGTTTTGCTCAACCCGTCTCTTTATGACGCGCACTTTTTTCTCGGAGAAGCTTATCTGGATGTCAAGGATAAGGTGAAAGCCAAAAAGTCATTTCAGCAGGTCGTTGAGCTTGCCCCTCAGTCACCTTTCGGGCAAAAGGCAAGAAATTATCTGCAGTCCATGCAATAACAATCAGCTAAAATAATGTGTGCCGTCTCCTATTTTTCCTCCAGAATTAAGTTCATAAAAAAACTTATGACAAGCTGCTGCCTCGATGCGGTCATGTTTTCGGACATGAATAATATCCGCTACCTCACGGGATTTACCGGCAGTGAAGCGACTTTGATGGTCGGGCTTAAGGACTGTGTGCTCCTGGTTGACGGTCGCTATACGCTTCAGGCAGCGTACGAAGCGCAGCATGTTTCTGTTTTTGAGTATGAAAATAAATTTGCCGGAATCCGTCAGGCGCTAAAGAAACTCGGCGCGCGGAAAACAGGCTTTGAAGCAGTCGTCATGAGCGTGGCAATGCATCAAAATCTGCTTCGTGAAGTAGAAAAGACAGAATTTATCCCCCTGACTGACGAGTTGAAATTCCTGAGGGCGAAAAAAGATAAATACGAAATTTCCTCGATGAAAAAAGCCGCGGCGATCGCCTCCGGGGCGCTGGCCGTGATTGTTGACGAGATACGACCGGGCTGGACAGAAATCGAAACTGCCCTACGATTGGAGCGTGAGGCCAGGCGCAGGGGGGCCGAGCAGATCGCCTTCGAAACCATCGTCGCTTCAGGGAAAAATTCAGCCCTGCCGCATGCGCGGCCTTCGGGACGGAAAATTGAAAAAGGCGATTTTGTTGTTATTGATTTCGGCGTCAAGTATCAGGGATACTGTTCCGATGAAACCTGCACGCTGGCGTTTGGGGAATTGACAGCCGCACAAAAAAATGCTTATCGTGCCACGCTCAGGGCTCATGATGAGGCCATAGCCTATATCCGGGAGGGAGTGACCGCGGCGTCCGTGGACCGGCTCGTTCGCGAAATGCTGGGGAAGAAATACAGCTGCCGCTTTGTACACTCTACCGGCCATGGTGTCGGACTGGAGGTTCATGAGGCTCCGCGCCTGGCTTTGCAGTCGCCGGATATCCTGTCTGCAGGAATGGTAGTTACGGTTGAGCCGGGGGTCTATTATCCGGGAAAATGGGGAATCCGGATTGAGGACACGATTCTGGTGAAAAAAAATGGTTGCGAAATTCTGACAAAATTGGATAAAAAACTTACAGTTATTAAATAAAGTCTGAGGTTGGCGTTATGAAAGTTTTTCCTGAGGACCTCCTTTATAGTCGCGAACACATCTGGGTACGGGTGGACACGGATACGGCCACACTGGGCATTACGGACTATGCCCAGGAAAGCCTGGGCGAAGTACTGTCCATTGAACTTCCGGAAGCGGACATTTATGTCGAACGCGACGAAGCTTTCGGCTCGATTGAATCGACAAAAGCAGTTGTCGATCTGATCGCTTCCGTCAGCGGGACGATAGTCAGTGTCAATGAAGACATCAACGATGATATCGGTATTATCAACAGCGATCCTCACGACACAGGCTGGTTGATAGTGATCGAGATGGACGATCTTTC
This sequence comes from Smithella sp., assembly GCA_012522275.1. GTDB lineage: Bacteria > Desulfobacterota > Syntrophia > Syntrophales > Smithellaceae > UBA8904. Next base: position 13,673 of record JAAYKU010000289.1, on the reverse strand, counting down.
CCAACTGGATGATCTTCTGGATGCTGCCGGCTATCATGATTTCATCATGCAGCAGGAATCTGAATAACAGCCTTTATGAAGTGGCGGCTGCTTACGTACCGGACATTCAGCGCTTTTGAGAATATGGCCATTGATGAGGCGATATTCCGGGAAACAGCCGCCAAACAAAAAAAACCGACACTGCGTTTCTTCGGCTGGTCACCTCCGGCCGTTTCCATCGGCTATTTCCAAGACCTTAAAGAAATCAATCTTGAGCGCTGCCGGGACGCCGGTGTGGATATCGTGCGCAGAATGACCGGTGGAAAGGCAGTCTATCACCGCCATGAGGTTGCCTATTCGCTGACGGCGCCCGGCTCGGAAAAAAAATTTCCAGATGATATTATACGCTCTTATGAGCTGATCAGCCGCGGGCTGGCGCGCGGGTTGTCCATGCTCGGGATCGGGGCGGATCCCGCGGCGGACGACTGCAGGGGCTTACCGAAAAAATCCCCCCTGTCCTCTGCATGCTTTTTTGTTCCTTCCGCCCGGGAGTTGCTTGTCGGCGGGAAAAAAATTTGCGGCAGCGCCCAGGTGCGCACACGTGGCGGTTTTCTGCAGCATGGCTCGATGCTTATGGTTTTTGACGCCCCGGAAACGGTCTCTCTGACTCTTCCTTCGTCTTCAGCAACAGTATGCAGCCGGCTCAGAAATTCAGTAACCGCGGTCAACGATCTGAGCGCTCATGCTGTGAGTGAGCAATATTTAAGCCTTGCTTTGCAAAAAGGTATCTCTGAAGAGCTGGGCATTGAATTTTCAGAAGGGAGGCTGACAGCTTCAGAGAAGCTCTTGGCCCATGAATTGGTGCAAAAGTATGCAAGCGATGCCTGGAATTGCCAGCGCCGCAAAGAGGCGTTTAAGGCAGTCTGACTGCCCGGGCTTGAAGTGCATTTTGGATATTGAACAAAGCTTTGTCCGGCGAATATTTCCGTACGTGGCGAGCGATTTTATTTTAGTTGCATTTTTTATTCATTTCATATACGCATACTTGTCCATTTGTACGTTTTACGGCCCGAATTTGAAAACGGGTTTTGCAAGGACATTCTGAATACGGCCATGCCGTACGGAATCACGATGGACGGGTTGGCTGACGCGGCTGTGATTCCCGAGCGAGGAGCGTGATTTAAAATCTGTTGGAAATCAAGGGTGGTTTGACGGTACGGGAGGTTTTGCCCTTTTGTGCCGTGCTGCCCTTTTTTTGTGTTTAAAAGTCAAAATAATCAGATAAAAATTATTAGAAAAGATGCAAGGAGGAAGGAAATTGGAAGTAAAGGTCATTGACAATGATGTGGAGAAAGCCCTCAAAATTTTGAAAAATAAACTGTCCAAAAGCGGTCTGTTCAAGGAGCTGAAGGTGCGTCGGGCTTACGAAAAACCATCGGTCAAAAAGAAAAGAAAAACAATCGAAGCTCGCCGCAGACTGGCCAAAGTTCAGCGTCGGCGCAGCAATTAACTTATTACCCCGTCTCTTTATTTACCGGCATTTGATGGGGCATTCCCGTATCATTATAATATGCGGGAAGGGGGTGTGTATTGGAAAAGCAGTATCTTATCGATTCCTTAGCTAAGGGAGAAGCGTGGCGTATTTTCCGCATCATGGCGGAATTCGTGGAGTCTATTGAAATCCTGTCCAATGTGGAAAATGCGGTAAGTATTTTCGGTTCAGCCAGAATCAACCCGGAGGATAAATACTACCGGATGGCGGAAGAGCTGTCGCGGCTTTTGGTGGAAAATGGTTTTGCGGTCATTACCGGAGGCGGTCCCGGCATTATGGAAGCCGGCAATAAAGGTGCGGCCGAAGCCGGCGGTAAATCCGTGGGCATGAACATCAAACTGCCTTTCGAACAAAAACCAAACCCTTATGCCAATATTCCACTTGATTATAAGTATTTTTTTATCCGTAAAGTCATGTTTATTAAATATGCGGTCGCCTATGTGATCATGCCCGGTGGCTATGGGACAATGGATGAGTTCTTTGAGGCCCTGACGCTGATTCAGACCAAAAGAGTACGCAGTTTTCCCGTTATACTGATGGGGAGCGAATACTGGCAGGGGCTTTTGGACTGGCTTAAAGACACCATGCTCAAAAGAGAAATGATCCTGCCTTTTGATCTGGAGATGATCCAGGTGATCGATGACCCGGAAGCGGTCGTCAGGCACATCAAAAAATACGTCATTATTTAAATCTTTTTTGTTTCTGTTGAGGGTTTTCCATGACTCCGGAGCAAGCGCTTGCGGAATTAAAAAAGGGAAAGGCCGCGCCGTGTTATCTGTTGTACGGCGAGGAGGAGTACCTTATTCAGGAGACGCTCAACGATCTGCTGGAGCATATCATTCCTGCCGCGGACCGGGATTTCGGTCTTTTCTCTCTCGACGGCGACAATGCAGATTTCGATCTCCTGAAGGATCATCTGCTGACCCGGTCTCTCTTGGGCGGCACAAAAGCAGTCGTGGTAAAAGGGACAACGATTTTTCAGTCGCGTGAAAACCTGGGCGATCTGATCAGAAAAATTCGTGAAAACCTCAACGAGCACCCGGATAAAGCGGCGGGATATTTTCTTAATTTTCTGAAAATATCCGGCTTTGCCTGGGAAGATATGCAAGGCAACGGCTGGCAAAAAATAACCGACGAACAGTGGCGCAAGGCAGTGGAGGGTGATGTGGGCGACGACCGGAATAAATGGCTGCCCCGCATTGTGGAAATTTGCACAGCCAGGGGAAGGACATACGTAAGCACAACCGATGCAGCCGAACAATATGAAAAACTTTTGACACAGGGGCTCCCGCAGGGGAATTGCCTGATCCTGACGGCCGAAGCGGTTGACAAAAGAAAAAAGCTCTTCAAGGTGATCGATAAGGCGGGTATTGTATTGCACTTCGGCCGTGCCAAGACAGAAGCTACCTCGCGTCAAGCGCTCAAAGACGAGGCGGAAAAGCTGTTTGACCGGTACGGCAAGAGACTGACCTCCGGTGCGTGGGCCGCGCTCGGGGGAAAGACCGGCTATCAACTGCGTTCATCTTTGAATGAACTGCAAAAACTCATCTTGTATACGGGCGAACGGCCGGTTATTGATGAAAAAGACGTCGAAGCGGTCGTCAGCCGGACCAAGGAGGATTCGGTTTTTGATCTGACCAATGCACTTGCCGAGAAAAACACAAAAGCGGCTCTGGCGGCTCTGGCGGTCCTGCTTGGTCAGGGGGAGCATCACCTGATGATCCTGACGATGATCAGCCGCGAAATACGCCATCTTTTACAGGCTTTGATTCTGACACGTTCAGGGAAGCTTCCCCAAGTCACCGCCCATACCCAGTATGGCGCTTTTCAGAAAAACATCTATCCCGCCTTGGCCGGTCTTTTTGCTGAGTCGGCCCACGGGCAGGATCTCCTGGTAAATAAGCATCCCTTTGTGATTTTCAACGCGCTTCGCAACTGCGGCCGGTTTTCTTACGAGGGTCTGCTGATATTCATGAATGACCTGCTGGAGATGGACCTTGCCATGAAATCATCCGCGACAGACCCGCAGCTCCTTCTGGAGCGCTTTTTAGTCAAAGCCTGCTCTACAGCTTCCTGATTTTTGCCTGCGCCCTTTTTTGCGCCCGGGAAAGCCTGCGGGAGGGGCCTTTTTTCCCCGTCGGGCGCCTGTCCTCATCCTCATTGCCTTCTTCCTGCCCCGGCATCCCGCTGTAATCAGGAGTGACCGACAGCCTGTTGACGATCGTCTCAAACTCGGGGGAGGACAATGTCGCTTTTCCCCTACGTGCCGCAAATGAGGTTATTTCACGATCCGAGGAAACGACCAGGATTTCCTCATCAGTCGAGGCGGTGATTCTTTTTATGATTTCATCCGCCTTGACGCCCAGGCCTGAGTAGATCAGCTCAATTCCCGACGAGTAGTCGCGCTCTTCGTGAGGTGCACCGCCGGCCCAGCCGTCGAAAACCACGGTGATACGATGCTGTTTCCGGAGGCGGTATCGGGCTAGCCAGTCGATCAGAGCCTTGCGGCCCGCCTCGAGGCTGTGCCTTTCCAAGCGGCGCAGGTCGGCTGATTGTCGGATCAGATTATAACCGTCAATTAAAATATGCATGGCCGATTCTGACATATTGATGCCGCAGCTTCAATGAAAATTCTGCCCGCATTCCACTTGACGCGGGGGTTCGCCTTCTGTTAGCTTTGCTCTGCTTCAACAACTTTGAGCGGGTTTTGCCCCGCAGATCATAAACCACACGGAGGTTGTCATGGAAATCAAAAAAATATGTGTACTGGGCGCCGGTCTGATGGGCAGCGGCATTGTACAGGTGTGCGCCGCGGCGGGGTTTGATGTGACGATGAGAGACATTGAAAAGCGATTCATCGACAACGGCATGAACACGATTAAAAAGAACCTGGCCCGTGATGTGGAAAAAGGAAAAATAACCAGGGAGCAGATGGAGACCGTCCTGGGACGAATAGAGCCGACACTTGATTTAAAAGAGGCAGCCGGTGATGCGGATGTCGTGGTGGAAGTGGTGATCGAGCTGATGGACCTGAAGAAAAAAGTCTATGCGGAATTAGAAGAGATTGTTCCGCCGCATTGTCTTTTTTTCACCAACACGTCGGGCCTGAGCATTACGGAAATGGCCGCCATTACCAGCCGGCCGGAGCGTTTCATCGGCACGCACTTTTTCAATCCTGTTCCGGTGATGCGCCTTCTGGAAATCATCCGCGGCCAGCAGACCTCGGACGAGACAGTGGAAATTGCCGTGGCCTGGGGCAGGAAAATCGGCAAGGAAGTAGTCATGGTAAAAGAGGCGCCCGCCTTTGTCGTCAACCGTATTTTGTGCTCCATGATTAACGAGGCTTTTTTTGTGCTTGACGAAGGCCTGGCAACGCCGGAGGATATTGACAAGGCCATGCAGCTGGGGTGCAACCATCCCATCGGTCCGCTGGCGCTGGGTGACCTGATCGGGCTGGACACGCAGCTGAGAATCTGTGAAGGCATGCACCGGGAGCTGGGCGATAAGTATCGGCCCTCGCCGCTTTTGCGCAAACTGGTTCGCGCCGGCAACCTCGGGCGCAAGTCCGGCCGTGGCGTCTATGATTACGGTAAAAAATAAACGGGCGGACATTGAGGACGGCTTTAGCCACCAAGACGGGTTGCCCTTATGGTCTGCACGGCCGGCGCGGGGATAATCAGGCCCGGTTGGCCGCTGCCTTGAGGGCGGTGATGGTCTGAGCGTAATCGGGAGTGCCGAAGACCGCCGCACCCGCGACCAGAACGTCCGCGCCCGCACCGGCGATGGAAGAGATATTTTGCAGATTGACTCCTCCGTCAACCTCAAGCAGAGGCTTTTGTGTAAGCCCGGCGATCATATCCGCCGCTTTTTTTATCTTTGCCAGGGAGCTTTCAATAAATTTCTGTCCCCCGAAGCCCGGATTGACCGACATGATGAGAAGCAGGTCGATCTCCGGCAGAATTTCCTCCACAAGACAAAGAGGTGTCGCCGGATTCAAGGAAACGCCGGCTTTTTTCCCTGCTTTTCTGATCAGGCCGAGTGTGCGATGGAGGTGGCTGGCCGCTTCCACATGCACCGTAATGTAATCAGCACCCGCATCGGCGAAGGCCCCGATATAGTTTTCGGGATTTTTAATCATCAGATGAACGTCAAAAGGCAATTTCGTCGCCTTGCGCACCGCGGAGATGATGGCGGGTCCCATGGTGATATTTGGCACAAATTGTCCGTCCATTACATCGACATGTATCCAGTCGGCGCCGGCTTTTTCCACTGCCTGAATCTCCTGGCTAAGTCTTCCGCCGTCAGCGGAAAGAATTGATGGGGCAATCATCTTCATGGTAATTCTCCTTTATGGAGTGTACCGGATATACTAAAGAATAAAGCCTGTCAACCCGAATAGCCTGTCCGGTTTCGAGCACCGTGAGCAGGAAAAACTCGATGAGACCGGTTCGTGGAGTGGCATATCAGAGGCCCCGGCTTTTTGCTTGACAGGGGCACTGAAAACAACAAAGATAAATCGATGAGACTCTTGTACAATATTGTGCTGCTGATTTTAGCACTTCCCGGCCTGTTGTTTTTTTTGCTCAAGATGCTCTTTACGGGAAAATACCGCCGCAGCTTTTTGCAGAAGCTGGGCTTCCGGCAAAGCCGCCTGCTTGAAAATATCGGGCCGGGCCCGCGTCTTTGGATACACGCGGTATCTGTAGGTGAAGTAAACGCCGCCTCGCCCATTGTGTCTGAATTGAAAAAAATCAGGCCTGATCTCCGAATTATTTTTTCCACCTCCACGGAAACAGGGCAGGAGCTGGCGCAAAAGACAGTTACCGGCGCAGACGCCTTTATTTATTTTCCGCTGGATATTCCTCCGGTTGTCTCTGGAATGCTCGGCCTGGTCCGCCCTGATGTTTTCGCATTTGTCGAAACCGAGCTTTGGCCGAATTTTTTAGCCTCCTGTCGGTTGCACCGTATCAAGGTCGTGATGGTAAACGGCAGGATTTCGACCCGTTCATTTAAAAAGTATCGGCGCACCCGTTTTTTCTGGCGTCCGGTTTTGCAAGATGTGGATGGCGCGGGAATGATTACGGATCTCGACGCCCAAAGAATGGTCCAGATGGGTATGGGAAAAGACCAGGTTAAAGCGTTGGGAAACAGCAAGTATGACGCACTGACGGTCGCGACCTCTCCTGAATTCCATCAGGAAGCGATCCGGCTTTTCCATGCCGGGGTGGAGGAAAAATTTCTTGTAGCCGGCAGCACCCACCCGGGTGAAGAAAAAATCATTATTTCCGTGTATAAGAAGCTGTCAGCGAGCTATCCGGAATTCACTCTGATACTGGTGCCGCGCGACATCAGGCGTGCCGAGGAAATTATCGGACTGCTGGACAAGTCCGGCCTGCCCGGAGCCGTCACGTTTTCACAAATGAAAAGTGCGGGCCAGAGGCGGCAACAAACAGCGGTTGTGGTTGATGTGATCGGTGAGCTTTTTAAAGTTTATTCCCTTGCCACTGTTGTTTATTGCGGGGGCTCGCTGGTGCCGAAAGGAGGGCAGAATCTTCTGGAGGCCGCGGCTTGGGGCAAGGTCATTTTTTACGGTCCCTTTATGGATGACTTTCACCGGGAAGCTGCTTTGATGGAAGAGGCGGGCGCAGGCATCAGGATTGTAAACGAAAATGAGCTGCTGGAAGGTATTTTGAGGATGCTGGGCGATCCGGCCGGCCTCGCCCACCGCGGCGAAAGAGCGAAGGAAGTCGTGTTGGCCAATAGAGGAGCGGCAAAAAGGCATGCCCGGATGATTTTAAACCAGTTGAGTTGATCTTCCGGATACGCAACAAAAGCATGCCATCTTGACAGCCGTTAAAAAGGTGGTAAAAAAGACTAAACGGCAAAAACTGGAGGGCAGGCTTATGCTGAAAAAATATGAGGCGGCAAGCGAACAGGTTAACCTGGCCCGCGCTTTTATGGCCAGGTCCATCATCAGGAAATACCTCAACCGGACCAACCTCATCTTCTATTCCGAGCTTTCCCGCCTGATCGGCTGCGAGGCTTTCGTCAAGCACGAAAATCACAACCCGACAGGATCTTTCAAGATCAGGGGGGCGCTTAATTTTTACCATCACATATCGAGGGAAGAGCTGGAGGCCGGTATTCTGGTGGCCACACGAGGTAACCACGGTCTGGCCATGGCCTGGGCCGGACAATGGTTTCAGGTGCCCTGCACGGTGGTTGTTCCGGAAAACAACAACCCGGAAATCAACCGTATAATTGAAAACTATGGGGCGGAGTTGATTATCCGCGGCGCGGATTTCTATGATGCACAGTCCTACTGCGATGAGTTGGTGGACAGTGCCGGCTATTACTATGTCGAGCAGGGCAACGAGCCGGAAATTCTTAATGGTATTGCCACCCTGGGAATGGAAATTATGGAAGACCTGCCGGAGGTGGACACGATTATCTGCCCGATCGGCGGCGGCGCGGGCTGCGCGTCGATTTTAAAAACTGTGCGCGCCATCAAGCCATCTGTGGAAATCATCGGCGTGGAGCCCCAAAACGCGCCTTCCTTTTATGAGTCCTGGAAGAAAAAGGAAATCATTACCCTTGACGAGGCCGATACTCTGGCCGACGGCCTTGCGGCCCGGACGGTATTTCATCTGCCTTATGTGATTCTTCGCGACAGCATTGACGATGTCGTTTTGCTGTCCGAGGAGGAGATCCTTCAGGGGGTGGCGCTGGCGCTGACGGCAACGCACAACCTGGCCGAGTCCGCCGGCGCAGTCGCGCTGGTTGCAGCCTGTAAAATACGTGAAAGACTGGCGGGCAAGAAAGTAGTCATAATCATGTCGGGTGGAAATCTGGACATGAACCATTTAAAAAAAGCGATTGGCGCCTGACGCGCCATCAAATTATAAAAAAGTAACCTGAAGGAGTTTTTTGACGTTATGCCAGAAGCTGAAAATCACGCCCCGAACGACTTTATACGCGACATTATCGACGAAGACCTCAAGACGAACAAGCACGACGGACGTGTGGCCACGCGTTTTCCACCCGAACCAAACGGCTATATTCATATCGGGCATGCCAAGTCCGTATGTCTTAACTTCGGTTTGGCCCGGCAGTACGGAGGCACATGCAATCTGCGCCTGGACGATACGGACCCGGCCGGCGAGTCCATGGAATATGTTGAATCCATTATCCGCGATGTTCACTGGCTGGGGTTTGACTGGGGGAAAGGCCTGTATTACGCTTCCGGCTATTTCGAAAGGCTGTATCAGTTTGCAGTTGAACTCATCAAAAAGAGTGACGCGTACGTGTGCAGCCTCACCCCGGAAGAAATCCGCGAATACCGGGGGTCGTTTACCGAACCGGGCAGGGAAAGCCCTTACCGCAACCGCTCCGTGGAAGAGAACCTGGATCTTTTCGCGCGGATGCGCGCCGGTGAATTTGCCGACGGCAGCCAGGTCCTGCGCGCCAAAATCGATATGGCGGCTCCGAATGTGGTCATGCGTGATCCCGTCATCTACCGCATCAAAAGGGAAACCCACTACCGCACGGGAGATGAATGGGTCATCTACCCGATGTATGATTTTGCCCATTGCCTCTCCGACGCGCTGGAGCGCATCACTCATTCCATCTGCACGCTGGAATTTGAAAACAACCGTCCTTTGTATGACTGGATTGTCGAGCGGTTGATTCCGGCTGAGCGCCCCAAACAGATTGAATTTGCCCGCCTGAATGTCAGCTATACGGTGCTTAGCAAGCGCAGGCTGATTGAACTGGTTCAAAACAATCATGTACACGGCTGGGACGACCCGCGTATGCCTACTGTTTCCGGTATGCGCAGGCGCGGCTACACGCCGGAGGCCGTCCGTAATTTTTGCGCGGCAATAGGCGTGGCCAAAAACGACAACCTGGTCGATGCGGCTCTCTTGGAACATTGCGTCCGCGATGATCTCAACGAGCGGGCCCCCAGAGCCATGTGTGTGCTCAGGCCGTTGAAAGTGGTGATTGACAACTACCCGGAAAGCCAGATGGAGGATTTCGACTGCGCAAACCATCCGCAGAAACCCCACATGGGAACAAGAAAAATTCCTTTTTCCAAAGTGCTGTATATCGAGCGCGACGACTTTATGGAGGATCCGCCCAAAAAATACAACCGCCTGGGGCCGGGCCGCGAAGTTCGTCTGCGCAATGCGTACGTCGTCAAGTATCAGAGCATGGAAAAAGACGAAAAGACGGGTGAGATCAGGCAGATTAACTGCACATATGACCCGGCGACCAGGAATGCCCCGCCGGCCGACGGACGCAAGGTCCAAGGCGTTATCCACTGGATCTCAGCGGCTCACGCTGTGCCCGCCGAGGTGCGCCTGTATGAGCGCCTGTTCACGGTTGAAGACCCGGGAAGCATGGAAAACTGCCTCGAGTATCTCAATCCGAATTCCCTGACAGTCCTGACCACCTGCTATGTGGAACAGAGCTTGAAAAATCCGGCACCAGGCTCGCAATACCAGTTTGAACGGCTGGGATATTTCTGCGCCGATGAAAAGGACACGAAAGACGGCAGACCGGTTTTTAATCGCGTCGTGTCACTGCGGGACAGCTGGACCAAAGTTGCCGCCAGAGGCTAGAAGTTTTCAAGGTTAATGATCAAATGCCGGTACGCGGCCAATGGCCGCCGCCGGCCCTTTTCATTCATCCGGAGGGAATTGAGCGGCCGCGGGTATATCCATGCCGTTTTTATAGACGATGGTCCTTGTGCGCTTGCTGTTGCCGTTCAAATAAAAAGAATACTCAAGCATGAGCGTCTCATCCGGATGGCGTGCACTGACTTCCTTCATTTTTTCATGAAATCTTCTGTATGTGCCCGGGTTGTTGCCTCCTCTGGGGGCCAGGCGGAAGTACTCGCGATCTGTGACCGTGGTATACAGATGGTATATCTGACGGCAGTAATCCATGATCTGTGGTGTTGCGCCGCTGATTCTGTCCAGTTTCCATGTTTTCATCTTATTCAACTATGGATATTTGGTCCTGCAGCATACTTTTGAAAACGTGCTTTCAGGCAGTAAAAAGCCATCTTTATCAGCCTCTGATGAACACGGTCGCTTGTTCCCGGCAGCAGGGTGTGCAAACTTCTTGAAAATTAGCTCCTTTGTGTTAGTCCGTGATAAATATACGTTTTTCCATGGAAATATTCCGCGTGAAGTTTGTATCTTTTCCGACTAAGGTGTCGGTGGCTAAAACAGGATTGTCTCGAGATAAAATGGCTGGGGAACAAGGATTCGAACCTTGATTGACGGAGTCAGAGTCCGCTGTCCTACCATTGAACGATTCCCCAGTTGAATTTTCTTGATAAGCCCGACAGATGTAAGTTAAACTACATTTGCGCGATGCGGGCAGGACTATAATGCGGTTGTTATCATATGTCAACCAAATTCATGGGCGGATCCACCAACAAAAACGGGAGGGGTAAAGGGTATGGCGATTTTTGAATATGGAGAATACAGCGATGTGTATGAGCCGCCGGACAATCTGGTGGATTTCTTTGAACAGAGCGCAGGCCGTTATGCGGACAATCAGTTCATTGGAGAGAAGGACGCCGCAGGTGAGTATCAATGGGTCACCTACCGGCAAATCGCCAGGCGTGTCGACGATTTAAGGGGCGGGCTTTACGCGGCGGGAGTGCGCGCCGGTGACAACGTCGGAATCATCGCCAACAACCGCAAGGAGTGGTTTATCGGCGAAATAGCCGCACAGGGGCTGGGCGCCGCCTATGTGCCGATGTATGAAAAAGAACTTGTCTCCATGTGGAAATACATCATCCGGGACGCACAAGTGAAGGTTCTGTTGGTATCCAAACCGGAGATTCTGGAAAAGGTGAATAGTTTTGCCGATGAAATTCCAACTCTTCAAAAAATATACCTGATTGAAGGTTCGGGCGAAAATACGATGGCTGCGCTGGAAGCGGCCGGCGCAAAAAACCCCGTATCTTCGGTGAAGCCGAAATTCTCGGACGTTGCCGTGCTCATCTACACATCGGGCACAACGGGTGAACCAAAGGGGGTCTTGCTCTCACACGGCAACCTTGCGGAAAACGTCAAAGCAGGCCTGGCCTGGTTTCCCAACCTCACCGAGCACAGCCGCTGCATTTCGATGTTGCCCTGGGCGCACTCATTCGGAATCACGGCCGATCTGCATGCTTTTATGATGAGGGGAGCGTCCATCGGCATCATGGGCTCGGTCGAAACGCTCATTGACGATTTGCCTAAGGTGAAGCCCACCTTTATGATTACCGTTCCCAGAATTTTTAACCGTGTCTATAACGGCGTGTGGGCGAAAATGCGCGAGGAGGGGGGCCTCAAACTGAAGCTTTTTGAAGCGGCGCTGGCGGCGGCGAAAGCCAAGCGTGAAACGGGCAGGGCCGGCCTGAAATTCAAAATCCTGGATAAAATTGTTCTGGCCAAAATACGCGAGCGCTTCGGCGGCAGGCTGGATAATGCGGTAACCGGCAGTGCTCCCATGAACGTGGAGATCGCCAAGTTTTTTATCGATGTGGGCATTCCGACTTATGATGCCTATGGTCTTAGTGAAACCTCACCGGCGATTACGATCAATTCGCCCTTGATGGGAAACCGACTGGGTTCCGTCGGCAAACCGATCAACAAAACAAAGGTAGTGATCGACAGGTCGCGTACCGGTGAGGACGGCGACGACGGCGAGATCATCTGTTTCGGGCCCCAGTGCATGCTCGGCTACCACAAAAAACCCCAGCAGACCGCGGAAGTGATAGTGGAAAAAGACGGCATGCGCGGCGTGCGCACAGGAGATCGCGGCTACCTGGACGACGACGGCTTTTTATACATTACCGGCCGGTTCAAAGAGGAATACAAGCTGGCCAACGGCAAATACGTTCACCCGGAAACAGTAGAGCTCGAAATGAAGGTGCTGCCCTGGATATTGAACGCCGTGGTTGCAGGTGCCGGACGTGAGTATAATGTGGGGCTGATTGTGCCCGACATGGCCCTGCTTAAAAGACTGGCCGGCGACTTGAATCTGTCTGTTGATCCGAAAGACCTGTTCGATCCGGCCAACCCCGCAGGACGGAAATTCAAGGAACTGCTCACCGCCGAAGTGCAAAATCACCTGCGCAAGAGCATTGGCTCCTATGAAATCCCGCGTAAATTCGATTTCATCATGGAAGATTTCACGCTCGATAACGGCATGCTCACCCAGACGATGAAACTAAAACGGCGGGTGGTCATGGAAAAGTACGGTCATCTGCTGGAAAACCTGTATCAGGACTAAGCGCACGCTTGCCCGGCTTGCGCGTTTCCCGTGTCTTGAAAAAACGCGGGCACAGACTGCAACGGTCTGTGCCCGCTCAAGCTATCAGAAGCCATGTCAGCATTTTTAAGTTAACGCCCAATAACGGCACAAGTTACCTGCTTAACTATTTATAATTGTGTCGCCCGTATTTTTTAATTCGAGACATTTTTATCATGAACCGAAACCATGCTGCCTCCGAAGTGACATCAGTCACTGACGTTTGCGGAATCTTTGGCGATAACCAAATACAGGAGGCTTAAAATGAACCAAAAGAAATATTTTGTTTTAATCTTGGCGGCCTTTGCCGGTGTTTTCCTGTCCGGCCATGCTTTTGGCGCCTGCAGGGGGTCAAGCCCCAAATGGCACAGCAGCGCCGATTACAATTCGGTGAGAAGCTGTGTGCTCAAGGCGAAAATGGGAGACACCATCATTATTTCCGGTGATGCTGTGTGGACAAAGACACTTACGCTCAACAAAGGCCTGACGCTGATCGGCTCCGGAAATCCGGTGATCACAAGCGCCTTGGCGGTGTTTTACTGGAAGCCGGACCAGGCGGCTCAGGCAGCGGGCGACAAGCTGATGATCAAGGGATTTGTTTTCGACGGCAATGGTTCCAATTTCCGCGGCTTGGGCCCGATAAAAGTCAGCGACTCGTCCGAAGCGAATCATGCCAATCTCATTGATAGAAACAATAGGGTCCGCAATACCTGCGTGGACAAGGATGCACCGCGTCTGACCGCTCTGCTTTATGCCCTGGCCGCCTCAAAAACAAAGTAGATGTCATTTTCAACCTGCCGATCCTGAAAACGACGGCACGGCCTGATTG
>JAAYKU010000288.1 GCA_012522275.1 Smithella sp. | reverse complement strand
GTTCTTAGACCGTTCAGAGGCAAGGCGCGCAAAGCCGCAGAAGTGAGGCGCAAGCCTGCCTCGTTGCGGAGTGTAATCAGCCCGACATCTTTTTCCGACCAACAAGAAAATCCATTTTCTCCTTCGAGCTAAACTTTCCATCACAGGTAGTTTAGATGTTTTGATCTGAAAACAGGTGAAGCTTTTTCAAAAAATATTTGGAGCTGTTTTGGAGATGTGCGTTTATAAGTAAATCGATTTTCTTTGTCAATCCATCATTGCATTTCATTGTCCCAAAAATCATCGTCGGCAGGGCATGCATGGCCTTTGACGTGCGACGTATGAGTTTGGGCGTCTGACTCAGGGGCGGTTATGCCGTGTACATTTCCTTATTGTCGTTCAGACGCAGCCAGCCTTTGGCAATGCGGTAAATGATCCAGATTAGATCGGCGGCTAAAACGGCGATCCCGACAATGATAAACACCGATATCGAGCCTAAAACACCCCACAGCAGTCCGAACCAGAATGTCCTTATCTGCCAGCGGAAATGGCTTTCAAAAACAGTTCCCGCCATATCTTCTTTCTTGATGTAGTTTATGATGATGGCAAAGATGCAGGTGATGCCCACAATAAAAGAGGCGGCATAAAGAGCATAAATAACCGTGGTCACGTTCTTTGCCGACTTGAATCTCTCTTCTTCGTATATGTTTTCTTCCATCCTCACTCTCCCTGTAGCGAATCTTTTATGACCGGACACAGCCGGCCCTGATGATCGTCGGTGTTTTTGTCTTGCAGGTCGGCAGTTTAGAGACCCGAATTTCATCCTTTTGCAAAGATATCCCAGTATCCCTTGATTAAAACGAGGATGATAATCAGCGGTAAAATGTAAGTCACATAAAATCTGGCGCGGTGGGGAAACTTGAGCCCCTTGCCCGTGTTGGCCTCCGCGATAAAGTTTTTCCAGCCCCAGCCGTAGCGGCTGACACAAAACAGCAGGAAGATCAGCGAACCGACCGGCAACAGCGTTGTGCTGAAAATGAAGTCTTCCAGGTCAAGGATATTGGTGTGCGCGCCCAGCGGCTGAAAGTCGGACAGAACATTAAATCCCAGCACGCACGGAACGGAAAGGAGGACTATGGCCGCAGCGTTTATCACAGAAGCCTTTTTGCGGCTCCAGCCATAAACGTCGATCCAGTAGCTGACGATGTTTTCAAATACGGCAATCACGGTGGTAAGAGCGGCAAAGCTCAAAAAGATGAAAAAAACCGCTCCCCACAAGCGTCCGCCTGCCATCTGATTAAAGATATTGGGAAGGGTGACGAATATCAGGCCGGGACCCGCGTCCGGGTTTACGCCAAAGGCAAAGCAGGCGGGAAAAATAATCATGCCGCTCATAAGCGCCACAAATGTATCAAGACCGATGATACGCAAGGATTCACCCGGGAGACTGTGCTTCTTTTCTGCGTAGCTGCCGAAGATGGCGATGGCTCCGACACCGAGGCTGAGCGTGAAAAAAGCCTGCCCCATCGCGGCAAAAATCACCTCTCCGGCCCTTGCGGCCATCAGGCGCTCGAAATCAGGAAGCAGATAAAATTTTATTCCCTCGCCCGCGCCCGGCAGAAAAACAGAATTTACGGCCAGAGCCAGCATCAGCAGAAACAAACAAACCATCATGCCCTTGCAGACTCGCTCCACTCCATCACGCAGGCCGATGCCGGTAATGAAAAAACTGAACACAACCGTGATTGTCATCCAGGCAAGCATGGTCACAGGATCGCCAAGCAGTCCTCCGAAGAAAGCGCCGACCCCTTCGGGCGCGAGGCCGGCAAAATCGCCCCGCAGCATAAAAAACACATAAGACAGAATCCAGCCGGAGACAGTGGTGTAAAACATCATCAGCAGGTAGTTTCCCGCGATGGCCGTATGTCCGTAGATATGCCATTTTGTACCGGCGGGCTGGAGAGCTTTCATGGCTTTGCCGATGTTGTGCCGGGCGGCTCGGCCGATGGCCAGCTCCATGACCATGATCGGCGCGCCCAAAATGATAAGAAAGATCAGGTAAATCACAACAAAGGCGCCACCGCCGTACTTGCCGGTGATAAAAGGAAAGCGCCAGACATTTCCCAGGCCGATGGCGCAGCCGGCCGCCAGTAAAATAAAGCCGATTCTGCTTTTGAGGGATTCGCGCTGGTTTTTATTATCCATAATTTTTAACCCTGCAGGGGAACGGACGCTCACTCCGCCTGCCAACCTCCCAATCCTCTAACCCTCTTCTGACTAACTTCAACATCATCCCGGGATCGGCAAGTCAGCCTGAAACAAAGCTCCACCCCGTGGAGTGGATCGCCATCTACCATCAATCATGAGCTACAGGCTATTTGTTCATTATGCTCTGGATGCCGGTTTTCACCGGCATGACGATATTGTCCCACGCTGGCGGGGGTGGCCCCTCGCCTGTGCGAGGTAAACTCCGGGCCGGGGGTGGACTTGTTGTCTTTTGCTTTCCCTCCTCCCCCTCGTCCCCTC
>JAAYKU010000043.1 GCA_012522275.1 Smithella sp. | reverse complement strand
GCAGTTACCTTCAGCTATCGGGGATGAGCATTCCCCGAGAGAGGACTTTCACCTCTCTGATCGCGCCCGCTCCCGGGCGCACGGATGCCGGTTTTCACCGGCATGACGATGTTGACGGCTTCTTTACGATTACGACACAGCCTCCCGACGCAGGACACCATCAACCATGAGCTACGAGCTACTTCTCAAAACCTCTGTCCCAGGTACAGATAAACCGACGAGTGCTTTCTTTCCGCCTGGCCGTAGGCCAGATAAACGGGGCCGAGAAATGTTTTCATTCCCACAAACAAGCTTCCTGCCCAGATGAGCGAATCCGGCTTGACCTCGCTGCGTCTTGTCCAGACATTGCCCGCCTCCACCGACGCCCCTAGATAGAAAGGCATGTTCAGGCCGCCCAGCCCGACAGAGGCAAGCTCGCGGTACACAATCAGGCGGGCAAGTCCCGTGTGGCGCCCGTAGAGCTCGTCGGTCGAGTAGCCGGACAGATTCAGAAAACCACCCAGCGGGTACGTATCCTGCACCGGCAGGTTGTCATTGTCCAGCGTAATGCGAAAATCGAGGCCGGGCAGAAATGTAAAGCGCCTCCATGTGAAAGCCGTCATCCAGTGCGTGCGCAGAGTCTGCACATTGATGTCTGAACCCAGGGCTTTGAGGTTGTAGTCCCACACAAGCCGCACATCCGTACCACGCAGGGGAAAGACGTAATTATCCAGTTTGCTGTAGGCCAGCGAAGCATAAACGCTTGCCCGGTCGTACATTTGGGTCTCGTAATAGGGATGGCCGATGAGCACCCTTACCCTGCCGCGCTCGCGGCGCAGGCCGGTGCGCAGCTCCCCCCAGTTACCGAACTGGCGGCCCGCGTCCAGGCCGAAGCGAGCCGCATTGGCCCGGTGCTGGCTCAAAATATCGCCGCGCTCGCTATAGTTGTTTATGTTACGCACATAATATTCAATATTGGAGGCGACAAAATATTTCAGCCCTTCATCGAGCGGCTGATACAGTTCCGTGTATATCCGAGGTGATGTACCGATACGCCCTTCCACCCGCCACTCGCCCGCCAGCCGGTTCAGCGCGGCTTTGGTGAACTGCCCTGTCAGAGCGTAAGAACTTTTACCCCTGAAGTTATCCTCAAAGCCGATGCCGAAACGCAGATAATTGGGGCCCCAGGATTTCTCTACCGGCTCGATGACAATGCCCGTCTTTCCGTCTTTTTCCGCCAGACGGAAATCAACTTTCTCGAAAGTGTCGATGCCGTAAATTCGCTCGATGTTCGCCTGGAGATTTTCCCAGTCCAGAGGCTCATCCGTTTTCAAATCTATGTGTGCGTTGATGACCCAGTCCGGCAAAGAGGTCTTGTTGTCCAGTTCGACAAAACTCACGACAACTTGTGTGTCCGCGGGCTTTCTCTGCCGAGACACAAAAGCAGCGTAATGCCGGTCATCCGTACTAAAGCGCGCCAGATCGCCTTTCATGGCCTGCGCCTTTAGCAGGCCGATGCCGGCCGCTTCGGCCGCCCTTGTAAAATCGCCCGTGGCGATGTCGCCCAGGTCCGGCTGAATCAAAAGGTCATTTTCACGTAAAGTGCGGATCTGGGCGGCGGTATTGCGCCGGATCATGATGGTGATAAGCTGAGAGGTGATTCCCACCGACGAGGTGAGCTCAGTGCGTGCCGCCAGCGCTGTGCCGATATCCACGGCAATGATGACGTTGGCCCCCATACGCCGCGCCACATCCACCGGCAGGTTGTTGGAGACACCCCCATCCACCAGCATTTTGCCGTCTCTTTCCACGGGCGCGAAAACACCCGGAATCGACATGCTGGCGCGTATGGCGGATACAAGTTCGCCTTTATCCAAAACCACGGCCTCGCCGGTTTCAATATCGGCGGCGACGGCCCGGAAGGGGATCGGAAGGAGATCGAAGTTGGCAACATTTTCCGCATGCATCAAAACGGATTTCAAAAGCATGTTGAGGTTCTGTCCCTGCAAAAGCCCTTTGGGCATGGCAAAGCGGCCGTCTTTGATGCCCAGGTCGAAATCTATAAGATAATGGGCCGCCTCCTGTTTGCGACGAAACGTCAGATCGCTCGGCAGAGGTTTATCACGAAAGATATTATTCCAGTCGATCGAAGTCATCACATTTTCAATGTCGCCGGGAGACAGGCCGGCGGCGTACAGGCCACCGACAATGGCGCCGATGCTGGTGCCGGCAATGCAATGAAGCGGAATTTGCATCTCCTCCAAAACGCGCAGCACGCCGATGTGCGCCGCGCCGCGCGCTCCGCCGCCGCTGAGCACCAGACCGACCTTCCAGCCCTCCTCCGGCGCGGCGAAGAGTACGGGAGAATCATCCGCGTAAAGTGAGGCGGGGACAAGCAGGAAAAACAAGAAAAGCGTCACCGATAGAACCGACAACGCCTTACCCAGCCGACAGACAATCCGTAAACAGTTGACCATAAGGCATCCAGTTTAAACCGTATTTTATTTGCCGTTACTTCAGCGCGATGGAGTATAAAAGGCGACGATTTTCCGGTCAAGAAGATTCCTTGACTGGTGTTTAACAATTGAAAAATCAGTGATAAGTGACGAGTGATAAGTTGTCCTATGGACCCTTACCTCGCACTACGAGCCATGAGCTATGAGCTTCTTCTTCCACCCCCGGCCCGCTCGGGCGGGCCACACCCGCCGGGACACTGTGTCGCAATTACTTTTTTATCATTTAGTGCAAGCGAAGCGCGACTTTGAGCCTGCCTAGTGCCTGACACGGGGGAATCCAGTATTTTCAGCATATTCTATAGGGGTAGGAACGACGCATTGATTTGCGTCGCCCCTCCCTCCGAACCGGACTGGCGGATTTCCCGCATCCGGCTCTCCAGTTGGTGGTTTTACCTCCTTGAGGACTGGAGCAACAGAGCATG
>JAAYKU010000287.1 GCA_012522275.1 Smithella sp. | reverse complement strand
CCGCATTGACCAGACTGAGAAACAGGCCGACTTTCAGGAACATGGAGCGCCGGTGACTGTTGACAATGTGATAGGAGGCGGCCACGGAACCCAGAAACGCGAAAAGAGGGAAGATGACATTTTCATCAAAAAGAAGGCTGCTGAGAAAGGCGATGAGAATGCTCATAATCATGGCCACGTTACGGTTGACGAGCACCGCGATGATCATGGCTCCGCAGGCAAAAGGGACCGCAAAATAACATGCGTCCGCCGGTATGAAGGGAAAGGCGTGGTTAATGGCGGCTGCAATGAAGATGCCGGCCTTGATGAAAAATATTTGCAGCAGGGCGACAATAGCAAAAACAAAAAAATCGACATTGGAACGGGCGGGGGTTTTAAACCAATTGCGCGTCCGCCAGAAATAGAGCAGCAGTGTCAGAAAGAGGGTCGTCAGGAAAATTCCGGCCGTGATCATCATGGCGGAGATTTTGTTTTCTGCCGCCGTTTTATGAAAAGCGTTAAGTTTGGCAAGTTCCGGATAGCCGATCTTCTCCCCTTCACGGACAATCATTTCATTTTTCTGCACTTGAAAATAAACAGGCTTCATCTCTTCGGCCGCAATTTTTTTCTTTTCTTCGGTCGCTTCGGGATTGAAGATGAGATTCGGTTCGATAAGTTTTTTCAAAAACGAGAGCGAGAATTTTCTGAGTGCCGGAGTTTCGGTTTTTAAAACATCGAAAATCTTTTTTTCCAGCGGCCGGTCTATGTCTTTGATCTGTATTACGGAGGACACATCCTTGAGGATTTCTTCCGAACGGGTGATCCCGTTGACGATAGTGATGCCTCTTGTGCGTTCATTGCGCTGAAAGTTACTCTGTGTGACAAGAGTATCTTCGTAGAAGGAAAAAAGCACACGGGAAAGCTTCCCCGGCAGCTCGGTTCTTTGATAACCTGCGGCAAGAAAGGTCCTTTCCTGAGGGGACAAAGTTATTCCGAGCGATTTCTCCAGAAGCGCCACTCCGACATCGGTTGTGCCGCCGGCAGTGAAATCGGCAAAGGCTTCGTTGAGCTTTGTGCTGATGGTAATGGAAAGCTCCGCATCGAAATCATATACGGAGCGGACTTCGGCTGTCGCCTCCGTCCTTTTTTGCTGTGTGGAATTTGCGTCCTCCACGAGAAAATCGCGCTCCGCTTTGATATTTTCGGTGGCAATCATGCCATGGCGATATTCAGGAGCCGGATTGTACACGCGAGGAGCAATAATGAAGGTGAGCCCTGCGCAAAGGAAAATGGCGATGGCCCAGCGCTGAAAGGTGATATTTTGCAAAAAATCGAAAGACTTTTTGAATCTGTCCTGCAAATTTTTAAACGGAGCGGAAAGTTTTTCCGGTATGGTTTTAAAAATACTCATTTCTTTTTTTCCGTTTTATTTCCCGTATCCCAGACGGCGTAGGCCGCGATTATATCGGCCACCAGCGGATGACGGACCACATCGAGTTGAGAGAAATTGACGATGCGGACCGCACTGATCTTCTTCAGGATATTACTTGCCTGCACCAACCCGGATGACTTGTCCGCCGGGAGGTCTATCTGGGTTATATCTCCCGTGACGACCGCTTTGGAATTGAATCCCAGACGGGTCAAAAACATTTTCATCTGTTCCGGCGTCGTGTTCTGAGCCTCGTCAAGAATAATAAACGAATCATTGAGCGTTCGGCCGCGCATGAAAGCCAGCGGGGCGACTTCAATCAGGCCTTTATTGATGAGCGTCGAAGCCTTTTCCATATCGACCATATCATAAAGGGCGTCATACAGGGGGCGCAGGTAGGGGTTTACCTTTTCGGCAAGGTCCCCCGGCAGGAAGCCCAGGCGCTCGCCTGCTTCTACGGCGGGCCTCGTCAGTATTATACGCTGCACTTTTTTGTCCAGCAGCGCCGAGACCGCCATCGCCATGGCCAGATAGGTTTTACCCGTGCCGGCAGGCCCGATGGCAAAAATCATGTCGGCATGTCTCATCGCCTCGATGTATTGACGCTGTACGATGCTTTTGGGGGTAATGACCCGTTTTTTTGAAGAGATGAAAACCGTGTCCATGAATATACGCGCCAGATCATAGTTAATATCTTCACTCAGAATCCTGTGCGCGTATTCGAAGTCGGAGATGTGCATCTGCCATCCCTTTCCCATGATCGAATACAACTGGGTGAGCAGACGCAGGACCCTGGAAACGGCGATATCTTCTCCGGTTACGGTGAGGTGGTTGCCCCATGGCCTGATTCTGACAGGCTCGAGCTTTTCAATCAGCTTGAGGTTCCTGTCGTGTTCCCCGCAGAGAAATTTAAGTAAATTCTGGTCGGCAAAGGATATCTTTTCCGAACGTGAATCTTGTACCGGTTTAATCAAAAATTATCTGCCTCAAGCTGTTGAAGTTTCCCGAAACTGGTCGGGGTCGGCTCCGGGCACAAAACAGAAACAAAGTGCCGCGCCCGGAAACAGGGAATTTTTCTATCATCATGAAACGTCGATTGCAATATCAATTATCCCTGTAAAAACAGGTGTGCGAAGACTTTTGCGTTACCCAGCATATTGTCGATCAGGCAGTTTTCATCCGGCTGATGGGCGTTCATGTCTGTTTTGGACCAGACGGCTGCCGGGTAGCCTCTTCTTCGCAGATAGGCGGCCACCGTGCCGGCTCCCACGCCGCCGGGGAAAGGCTCGAGTCCGTAAACTTTTTCGATTGCCCGCTCAAGGGCGGCGACAACCGGAGCGTCCGCGGGCGTCGGCGGGGCCGGTTCGACATACTGATGAGGGGAGACTTCTATCTGTACGGAAAACTCCTTTTCGACTTCCTTCGTGATTTCTCCGATCGCGACCATAACATCCGCCAGAGTGTATTGCGGCAGTATGCGGCAATCCATGTAAAAGATGTCTTCACCCGGAATGGTGTTGATGTTGCCGACGTTCGCCTCTTTTTTAGTAGGCTCAAACGTGCTTGCCGGCGGGTCGAAAAGAGGATCGGAAGCATTGAAGATGTCCCGCAGTCTTGCAAGCTTCGTGACAAGATGCGAAGCGGCGGTAAAAGCGTTGACGCCTAACTGTGGCTTGCTGCCGTGGCATTGTTTTCCCGTGGTTTTAAACTCCAGCCAGAGGATGCCTTTTTCCGCGATTTCAATTAAAGAGCCCTCCGGGTTTCCGGAATCAGGAACGACAATCAGATCATTTGTGTCGAATATCTTTTCCGGCAGATCCAGAACATGGTACAGTCCTTTCCCACCGGAAGTTTCCTCATCTGCTACAAAGAAAAGGTTCACGGGATGCACCGGTAAAACACCCTCATCCATTAACGCCCTGGCGGCGAAAATGGAGGCCACCATGTCTTGCTGATTATCCTCCGTGCCGCGTCCGTAAACGCGGTTGTCTTTCACATAGGCTTTGTACGGGTCGCTGCTCCAGAGGCCGGGCTCGCCCGGCGGAACGATATCAAGGTGGGTAATGACCCATATGCGGCGCGAGTTGTCCCTTCCGGGGAGCTGTGTCAGAAAGTTGGGCCGCAGTCCGCCCGTAACGCTGCCATCCGGCGCATCGAAATGCCTGAATATCGAAAATCCCATTTCTGTGAGAAGCTTTTTCAAAAGACGGGCTTTGAGCATCTCTCCGTCTCCGCCGTTTAACGGACCTACGGCGGGAACGACAGTGAGCTCTTTTTGGAGATCTACCATAGCGTCGCGGTATGTGTCTATCCTGTGTGAAATTTTCTGGAATACATCGTTCATCAGTTTTTATCCTTTGACAGAGGCTGAATAAACACGGGCTTTCCCCAATCATCCGGTATCGGGCCGAAATTTTGAGTGTCGCCCAGAATCAGCGTCATTCTTTTATTTTGTTTCAGATACTTGCGGGCCACCCGCTTTAAATCTGCCAGTGTCACCTCTTCAATCTTCCGGGCGTAGCTCGTCAGATAATCGGCGGGCAGTTTTTCAAATTCTATGACCATCTGCCGGGCGGCGATACGGTGTGGGGTCTCAAATGAAAAAATCAAGGCGTTGAGAAGCGATTTTTTCGCCCAGTCCAGTTCATCTTGTTTGATGGAGCCTGAGGCTGCATCACGCAGGATGTCATTTATCATACCTCCGGCCCGGAGAGTCGAGGCTGTTTTGGTAAAAGCGTAAGTTCCGAACACGCCGTAGCCTGAACGTGCCCGGTAAAAACTGCCGGCGCTGTAAGCCAGACCCTCGTTATTGCGAACCGCGCTGAAAATCCGGGAAGGAAACCCTCCGCTGCCGATGATGAAATCGAGGATCGAAAAAGCGTAGAAGTCAGGATCATTGTGACTTGCGGCAAATTCGCCGCTGATCAGCGTGGCCTGGGAAAGGGGCTTGTCGATAAAAAAGAGGCCGTCCGCCTCCTTCATCGGCGGCGGCGCCGGGGCATCGGCCGGGCGCGGGCTGAACCAGCTGCCGAAATGCTTTTGTACCGCTTCGATCGCCTCCCGGCGGGAAAGGTCTCCGGAAACAGCCATTACTAAATTGGCGGGGAAATAATACTCACTGTGAAAAGAGATCAAGTCTGCACGTGCTATATTTTTAATGGAGGCGGGCGTGGCGTAGCGTCCGCGCGGGTCGTCCGGGTAAAGCAGGCGGTTGAATTCACGGAAGGCCAGAGACTGCGGGTTGTCTTCGATACGCCTTAACTCTTCGAGTTTTTGCGACAGGCCCAGCTGAATTTTTTCCTTTTCAAAGGCCGGTTTGCGCATCATTTCCGAAAGCAGATGAAGACATTCGTCCATATCCGATTTGAGAAAGGAAAAATCAACGGAAACGTTTTCAGAAGATGTGGAAAAATAAGGGGAGGCGGCCAGAAAATCGAGGCGCCGGTCCAGTTCGGCACTCTTGATGCCGGCTGTTCCGCCCGTTCTGAGTAAATATGCAGTCAACTGGGCCAGGCCTTCCTTTTGTGGCGGATCATATATGGAACCGGCCCTGATTGTGGCGGATATGGAAACCAGAGGCACTTCACGGTCAGACATGTAAAACACTACGATGCCGTTTTCCAGTTCGATCCTTTCAGCCAGCTGAATGGAAAACTTCAGTGGGGGATATTTTATTTTGTCCGCAGGAACAAGTCGTACATCCGCTTTCGCCGTCGAAAAAAATATCGCAGGCAGGAAAAAAAACAGCATGGCGATGAACAGGTAACGTCTGATTTTATTTTTCATTTCGTATCTCGTCAGTTTTTTGGGCAGCGGGTTTTTTCAGTACGGCAACAGTACGATTTTGAGTCGTCAGGTATTTTACCGCGGCCCGCTGAATGTCGGCGGCGGTTATCTTGTCAATTTGTTGCGTATATCTGGAAAAATAACGGTAATCACCCAAAAGCAGTTCATAGTAGGAAAGGGTGGAGGCCAGGTCCGAATTGGTATTGAGGCCTTTTAGATAAGCCATTTTCATTTGATTTTTTGCCCGGGTCAGCTCTTCGTCCGTGACAAGTTGCGTCTTGAGATTTTCTATCTCCTGAAAAATTGCCGCGATGAGCTCGTCGTTGGTGTGCGGGTGGCGCGGAGCGGCGAAAAAGGCAAAAAGGTTGGGGTAACGCGAAGCAGGCAGACCGTTGTAAGCGGAAACCGACTCGGCAATCTGGCCGTCCAGGACAAGCTTCGCATACAGACGACTGGTTCTGCCTTTTGTCAATAATATTTCCAGTACTTCAAAGACGTAATCATCGAAAGCGGGCGGCGCGGGTTTATGAAAGCCGATGATTACAGAAGGGTTGGCGTCAAACTCCACCTCTATACTGCGCTCTTTTTTTTGCGGTGGTTCGGGGGTTATTTCGACCGGCGGCACATCACTTTTGGGCAACTTGCCGAAGTAGCGTTCGATCAGTTCGAGCGTGGCGTCGGGATTGATGTCGCCGACGACGGCGATAACTATATTATTCGGGTTGAGGTATTTCTTATGGATATGGCGAAGGGCGTCCTGGCTGATAAAGGTCAGGTCTTCGGTTGTCCCCAAAATAGGCATACCGTAGGGATGAACCTTGTAGGCCGCGCTCATGAAAGCTTCGTAGAGCCTGCCTTTCGGGCTGGTTTCCGTCCTTTGTCTTTTCTCTTCCATGACCACGTCGCGTTCCGTGTAGAATTCACGGAAAACCGGGTTCATCAGGCGATCGGATTCAATGCGCGCCCAGAGTTCAATTTTATTTGCAGGCAGACTGACATAATAGCTGGTGATATCCTGTCCGGTGGCCGCATTCATTCCAGTCGCGCCGTTTTCCGTATAAAGACGGTCTATTTCATTGGAACGGTAGTGGCGGCGGTGTTCGGCCTGTAGTTTTTGCAGTCGTGCGACAAGTTTATCGACCTTGTCCGTCTGCGTCTGGTCACCTTTCATTTTTTCCTGGTCCAGCTTGCTGCCGGTTTGCTCAATGCGCGCCAGGAGATCCTTTTCTTGTTGATAATCTATTGCACCGATTGTGGTTGTTCCTTTGAACATCATGTGTTCGAGAAAATGAGCGGCTCCGGTCTGTCCCTTTACCTCATCGACCGCCCCGACGCGGTAGCGAATGTAGAGGGAAACCGTCGGACTGAATTTTCTTTCCAGCATCAGTACGGTCAGACCGTTATCCAGTTTTGTTCTGATCACGCGCTTTTCCAGATCGACCGCACGGGCGGGAACTGCGCTGACAGTCAAAAGCAGTCCTACAATGAGTGCGGCAAGTTTATTTGGGATCCGCATGGTCAACCCCGCTTTCATGTTTTTTCGGGAAAAAACGGAAAAACGCGTAAAGAATGCCGACTATGCAAAAAAGGATGATAAAACTGGAGGAAAAGAGCATCATGACAAATTCTAAGGGGTTTGTCATTTTGAATGAGCCTGTGAGAAGATTGACGCCTAAAACTAAAAAAAACAGCGACAGCAGAAGAATGACTATGTTTTTGATTACAGTGAGCATTTTGAATTCCCTTATCGTTATATCGATTTGAGCCCCGCCTTGATGCTTCTATACGCCTCATAAGTGAAATCATCATTGCGGCAGCTCAAAAGAGAGTTGTTATGATATAGAGGTTCATGACGAATGTCAAATGGCGAACGGGCCACTGCTTCAGGCCACATTTTTGACCCGGGAATCGGGGAATATTCGGCAAGCACAGGTTTGGCTCCGCATTCGGCCACAAATTCAATGGTTTGAACGACATCCGCGGTTTTCTGCCCGGGAATCCCGCAAAGCAGATACACGCCGATATCGTCTGTTTTGTAACCGGCGTTTTTAAGCTGCAAAACCGCCCGGCGCAATTCTTCGTTTTTAACCTTCCCGCCTGTTTCTTTCTGCAGGTAAAAATCCGCCGTTTCAAAACCGAAGCGTATGGTTTTAAACCCGGACTGATAGAGCAATTCGCTCAGATGATCGTCTATTTCTCTCAAATGCAGGCCGTTGGGACAATGAAAACGACACGCCAGCCCCCTTTTTTTTATTTCAGACAGAAGAGGAATGATCATCTTTGGCGCATCCACCAGCAGAGCGTCGTCATAAAAACTGAAATCGGTAACGCCGAAATTTGTGTGCCAATGCTCGATCTCGTCGGCTACTTTTATCGGGTCGCGTCTCAGGAATCTGCTTTGCAGAATATGAGACACGCAGTAACTGCAGCGGTAGGGACAGCCAAGCGATGTGGTGATCGGAACCTGATCGATACTGCCGATCAGGTCGTAAGCAGGGTATGGCAGGGCATCCAAGTCATCTTCCTCTGGGTTGAAGATCGTCTTTTCGCCGAAGAGTTTTTCAAGAAGCTGTAAAACTTGTTTTTCTCCCCGGCCCGAAATTACATAGTCGGCGCCGGAAAAAGCCAGGGCATGGTCCGGGCACAAAGATGCATACTTGCCCCCCAGCACTATGGGAGTGCCGGGAAGCGTGTCCCTGATTATTTTAACGGCATCAAATACACCCGGATACCAGTAAGTCATCATCGAGGTCATCAGCACCAGGTCTGTGTCCGTATGATTCAAAAGACGGTCGCGGAAAATATCAGGGTCGATTCCGTAGCGGCAGTAATTGCGCGACACCATCTTCAGCGCGGCCGGCTTTTCGATCACTGTGCGGAAAAAGCGGCCGTGGCCGTAAGGATGCCGCCTGGGAGCCTTTTGGTATTTGTGCATCATTTCAGGACAGTGCGGATCCAGGCAGTCTATATATGACACGTGATGACCGTTGGCGCGGACAAGCCCACCCAGATATAAAAGCCCCATCGGCTTGATCCAGAAATCATACGCCGCAAAGTCATAAATCCAGGGATTGACCAGAAGAATTTTTTTGCCCATGCGCGGCTTCTAGCACACGGCCCAGTTATTTTCAAAACATACAAGACAAAGCCAAACACAGGAAAAGCGCATCAGAAAATGCAGGTTCATTTCATTGACCACAAATTCAAACCAAAAAAGCCATCATCCGTGTTTAAACAGACAATGGCTTTTGGTTGTTTATAGTTTTGGGTCAAAATCAGACATGCTTTTTTTGCGGCGGCTTCAAAGTTACCAAAATGATCACCGCAACGACGAGAATCACGGCCGCCAGAGCGAACGGAACAAAAAACGAACCGGTCAATGACCTGAGCTGACCGCCTGCATAGGGACCACAAAATCCGGCGATACCCCAGGAAGTAAAAAGCAGGCCATAGTTCGAACCCTGGGCGATTGCACCGAAGTACTGCAATGTTGTAGCGGGAAACAAGGTAAACATGGCACCGTAGTTCCACCCGATCACGGCGGCGACCGCAGCCAGAAAAACGGCGCTCGCGCCGGCCGGAAATAACAGCAGCATCGCACCAATCTGCAAGACAAACAAGATGACGAAAATTTTCTTCGTTCCTGTTTTGTCCGCCACGGGACCGATCAAAACGCGGACCAGGGCGTTGAAGACGGCCAGTGTGCTGGGGGCTCCGGCAGCGGCCATGGCAATTTTCTTTGCTTCAGCAGAGGGGATTTGCGCCGCAGCATCGAGCGCATTTTTGGCCTTGTAGGCCAGTGTCATCGCATCGATGCCGTGGGCTGCAATCAGTCCGATAACCATCAGCCCGGCAAAGGAGCCGCAAAAGTAGGCGACCCACAGCAGCCAGAACTGAGGGGTTTTTCTGGTTTCGTTATAGGTGTAGTCTCTGTATGCTTTGTGTCCGCCTCCCCCTAGGTCAGTCTCCGGAGGTTTATATCCTGCAGGCTTGTACCCCTCAGGTGGCACTTTCAGACATAGCGCGGCCAGAACAACCATAATCCCCATCGCGATGCCGACATATTTAAAAACGGGCAGAGCGCTTCCGTTTCCAATGGCCGGTGAGTTAATCATATAAGTAGCCATCGGAGCCATAATGAAGGAACCGAGCCCAAGTCCGACGACGGTAAAACCGGTGGCCAGCGCGCGACGGTCAGGCCACCATTTAGGCGCAGTGGCAATAGGGGGCAGATATACGCATCCTCCGCCGAATCCGGCGATGACGCCATAGTACAGATACAGTTGATACAGTTGATTTTTGCCTGCAGCTTTTGCCGCGTCACCGCCGGCCGCCAGCACAGCCGGATCCGGAGGGGCGATGGTGGAAACCATGAAAAAGCCGAAGGCCATAATAATACCCCCGATAAAAACAACTATTCCAGGACCGAATCTATCGCTTAATCGTCCGGCGGGAAAGGTCATCAAACCGAAGATTAAACATATCACGGCGTAGGCCAGAGCCACCTGGGGTACTGACCACCCGAACTGCGCCTGCAGGGGTTTGATGAATACGCTGAATGCATATAACAGCAGCCCGCAGGTAGTGCTCCCCAGAAGTCCTCCCAGCAGGGGTATCCATCGTGGAAATGTAGTTTGTCCTGACATTGTGCACTCCTTTTTTATCGTTTATTTTAAATACTTTTTACTTGTGTGATTTTGTCGGGCGGATTTTCTCTTTTTGATGCCCAATGACTTTCAGGCTGGGTGACTTATTGGAAATGATGAATTGAAAAGAGCTCCCTTTTCCCAGTTGCGAATAGCCGCGAACATAAAAAAAGTTAGGCTGGCTGTCAAGAAAATCTTGAATGTAAAAACCGTAATCCTGCACCATACTGCAAGACGAGACGCCCCGTAGTTTTGCGGCATTCCCTGGTGTGCTGCACCCATCGTAATTTGCATGCCTTCTTGGGGGGCCTGTTCACAAAAAGGTATGAATTTATTTGTAATATTTTGACTTTACCAAGAAAGAATCTGCCGACACACTTCAATGGAAAAACCCGGGCACCCGACAGTCGATATCAACTGCCTGGTGTCCGGGCTGGTATCAGAAAGGACAATCCGTCTTGAATGCAGCAATGCGTTCTACGCAGCGGGCATGGAAGTGAAAACACCGCGCGGATCAACTTGGGTCCGGATCACCTCCAGGGCCTCGGGGGTGACCAGCTTTGTCTCCGGAATTTCTCCCTCTGGTTTGAGGAGCTCAAAACCTGTGAGCTGCTGGGCCAGTTCAAACGTGACACCGGGGGTGAGCGATTTTACACGCATCCGTTTGTTGACCGGATGAAAGTCATAGACGCCCCACGGACTGATTACCGCAGCGGGGCCGTTACCGATCAGTCCGGCTTCCCGGCGTGAATCGCCACCGCTCAAATGGCCCACGGAGGTAATGAAATCAACCTTCTCCGGGAACTTTTCAGGTGTCTGAAGCCCCACCAGCACCATCTTTTCCGTGAGAGAGGAAAGATCGTTGTTGCCGCCGCTGCCGGTCATGCGGACCTTGGGTTGGTGATAGTCTTTGCCGATCATGTGTGTGTTCACGTTACCGTACATGTCCACCTGTGCAAAACCAAGAAACCCGATGTCCACATAGCCGTTATAGCATTGTGCAAAGGAGTAGGACATCTCCATAATGGTGGGAGATTTACGCCAAGTAAAGGGGCATCCGACCGACCAGGGCATGTCGCCCTCGATCGGGTCCTGTCCGCCTGATTCATAAACCAGCGTGATGTTTGGGGCATGCGTTTTCTTGGCCAGAATACCTGCCACCATGGGAATACCGGTTCCGATATAAACGATGGAATGATCTTCAATCTGCTGTGCAATAATATACGCCAATGTCTCCAGGGGATTGGCGGGTGCGTTTAAGTCTTGCATAGTTGCTCTCCTGTATTAATAATAAATCCCGGAATCATGCTTCAGGGTATATTCTTCATATGAAAAATCGATGTCCTCATTGTCGCCCTCCGCCGCCTTTGTCTGCCGGCGTGCCTCGGCAATCCACCTGGCGCCACCCAGCTTCTCGACGAACTCGTACTGATCCTTGACGCCCAGGATCCACTCGTCACAAAATGCCTTGTTGTTTTCTTCGGAAGCTCCGCCGAAACGCATGCATTTTTCCCACCACTGGCGCGGCCAGTAATAGCAGCCGGGCATGCTGCCGGGAAGCGCGCCGAAAGGCATTTCGACCACTGCATCGACGTAAAAGAAGGGGATAATCTGTCCTTGCTTGTTGTAGCGGATGTCATTTTCCGGCACGATTTCCTCTGCCGTGATGATTAGCTTGCGGGCCGCTGCAGCTGTGGCCAGGTCGTTTACGGCCGGACCGTAAATATATGCGTTGCCGTATTTGTCCGCTGCGTGGCAGTGAATTACTGCCACATCCGGATAGAGAGCCGGAACAAATACACATGGGTCTTTGTCTTCCTTCAGTGGGTGCTGCACTACCTTGAGGTAAGGATTGTAGCGCATCAAGTCGCTTCCCAGCATCTGCTTGCTGAAAACACCGGGAATACCCAACTGGGCGGCCTTGAGTCCCTGTGCAACTCCTCCGTGACTCCACTCGGAAAGAATCTGTATTTTGCCTGCCTTGAGCGCGCGGTCATAGACTTTGTCAATTCCACGCATCTCCGCACCGGTGTAAGAACTGTGTGAATATTCGACCAGTCCGTAGGTGATAAAAAAGCTCTGATTGGTGTTGGGGGCTCCGATCATTTGCAAGTTCTTCTTACCCTGGCGGATAATTTCATGAAATGCCTGGTGGGCGGTACGAACATAAGAAAATCCTCCATCCGTGATAATATCGCCGTCTTGAACAAAAGTTTTCACCGCCTCGCCAATTGTCATGCGCTTGTCTTTTTTGGCGCGCTCCTTTTTCAAATGCGCTTCGCGCGCCGATTCGAAATCAACCAGCCGGTCCAGTACGGATGTATCACTGAGCCGGAGGTTCTCAACCGCCTCCTGGTTGTATAGATATTTTGCCACGCCTCAAACCTCCTGATTTATTCCCCCAATCCCTTTCCTGCACTTTCTTCGTCACACCATACGCTTATCCTGACCGTCGGTCAAGTTTTATCCTGTCCAAATTTGATCCAGGCGACTTTGCAGTAAGCGGTTTTCCAGAGAAAAGAGAATTCGGGTCATGCTGGAAGGCATTACCCGGTGTGTTTTTACAGAAAGAACTTGAAGAGCTTGAAAATAGTTGCTAGCATACGCAAACTTTTGGACGGGATGCATCCATCATGCGTGCAGTGATTCAGCGAGTCAGCCGGGCCTCCGTCGTCATAAATTCTCAGTTATATTCAGCTATTAATCAGGGGTTACTGGTTTTGCTGGGCGTGGAAAAAGACGACTCCGAAAAAGACGCGGACTATATTTTTGAAAAAACCATCAATCTACGCATCTTCGAGGATGAGCAGGGCAAAATGAACCTCTCCCTTCTCGATGTGGCAGGCGAACTGATGGTCGTGTCGCAGTTTACGCTGCTGGGCGACTGTATTAAGGGTCGCAGGCCGTCTTTCACGCGCGCGGCCGAACCGGCGGCGGCCGCACGCCTTTATGAGTATTTTGTTTCCACGGCGGCCCCGAAAGTTAAAAAATTGGCTACCGGCATATTTCAGGAGATGATGGAGATTGAACTTGTCAATAGCGGGCCTGTGACCATACTGCTCGACAGCAGGAAAATTTTTTAAAATGACGGACAAAGACATCGCCATAGACAAGGAAGGTATCTGGTATTACCGCGGCGCGCACATGTTCCGCAAGGACATACTGTGCATCTTTTTTGAACATCTGAAGATTGATGAGGACGGAAAATATTTTATCGAACTCAACGGGGAAATCTGCTATCTGGACGTTGAGGACACGGCTTTTGTGGTGACGGCTGTCTATGAAGAGGATCAGATTCTGATTCTTTTGAGCGACGATTCCCTGGAGCCTCTTGCCCTGTCTTCTTTGCGCGTCGGCAAAGACAATGTCATGTACTGCACGATAAAAGGCGGAAGGTTCGTCGCCCGTTTCACTAGAAAAGCATATTATCAACTGGCGCAGATGATCGAGACGGACGGGACTGAAAACAGTTTTTTCATTCGTTTCGACGGCTGTAAATACTATATTACAACAAACAATCAATGAGCTCAGACGGAGGTTATCATGCTCGACGATGTGGTCAAAGAATCTTTAACTTTTGACGATCTGCTTTTAGTTCCCGCCGCGTCGGACGTCCTGCCACGCGATGTCGATACAGCCACTCATCTGACAAAAAACATTGCGCTCAACATCCCGATAATTTCAGCCGCGATGGACACGGTGACGGAATCACAAACGGCGATCTGCATGGCGCAGGAGGGTGGACTCGGCGTCATTCATCGTAATATGAGCATTGAAAGACAGGCAGTAGAGGTGGACCGGGTCAAAAAATCCGAAAGCGGCATGATCATCGACCCCATCACGATAGAGCCGGACCGCAAGGTGAGCGACGCGCTGGCCCTGATGCACGAATATTCCATTTCCGGCGTGCCGGTAGTCAAAAACGGTAAACTTGTGGGCATACTGACTAACCGGGATCTGCGTTTTGAGGACAGGCTCGATCAGCCGGTAGCCAATGTCATGACCAAAGACAACCTCATTACCGTCAAATCCAACATTTCGCTGGAGGATTCAAAAAAACTCCTGCACCGTCACCGCATTGAAAAGCTCCTGGTAGTGGATGACGAATACCGCCTCAAAGGCATGATCACCGTCAAGGACATCGAAAAGATCAAACGTTTCCCCGACGCCTGTAAAGATTCCCTGGGGCGCCTGCGCGTCGGCGCGGCCGTAGGCATCATCGACCGGGAAGAGCGGATCCAGGCTCTTTTAGCGGCTGGTGCGGATGTGATCGCGATCGATACATCCCACGGACACTCCAAAGGAGTAATCGACGCCATCAAATCCACCCGGGCCAATTTCCCGGACTGCGAGCTGATCGCGGGCAATGTGGCCACCTCAGAGGGAGCCCAGGCGCTCATTGACGCGGGCGTGGACGCGGTGAAGGTCGGCGTCGGCCCTGGTTCCATCTGCACGACACGTATTGTGGCCGGCGTCGGGATAGCCCAGATGTCCGCTATCCGCGACGCTTATAAAATCGCCTCCCGCCACGGCATTCCCGTTATTGCCGACGGGGGCATCAAATATTCGGGCGACATTGTCAAAGCGCTGGGCTGCGGCGCGCACGCAGTGATGATCGGCGGGCTATTCGCCGGCACAGAGGAAAGCCCGGGTGAAACTATTTTATTTCAGGGTCGCAGCTACAAGGTCTATCGTGGCATGGGTTCACTGGAAGCCATGAAAATGGGCAGTCGTGACCGCTATTATCAAGACGATATGGAGGCGGCTGCCAAAACCGTGCCGGAAGGGATAGAAGGCAGGGTGCCTTTTCGCGGGTCTTTGTCGTCGAGTGTCGCACAGCTCATTGGCGGCATGAAGGCGGGCATGGGCTATGCAGGCTGTAAAACAATTCCCGAACTGATAGAGAAATCCAGATTTGTGCGCATCACTTCCGCGGGGCTCAGGGAAAGCCACGTTCATGATGTCATTATCACTAAAGAAGCGCCGAATTACTGGATTGATTAACGCAGTATGAAGAACGCCAATTTTGTCCATCTACATGTCCATACACAGTACAGCCTGCTCGACGGGATGATCCGCCTGGAGGATCTGTTTAAAAAAGCCAAAGAGTTCGCCATGCCGGCGATTGCCATCACCGACCACGGAAATATGTTCGGGGCGATCGACTTCTACAGGCAGGCTAGCGACCACGGCATTAAACCGATAATCGGCTGCGAGCTTTACGTGGCGCCCGGCAGCCGCTTCGACAAATCAGCCTCCGCCATCGGCGAGGCCGCGCGTCACCTGCTGGTGCTGGTCAAAAATATGCAGGGATATAAAAACCTGATGAAGCTCACCTCCGCCGCGCACATAGAGGGGTTTTACTACCGTCCCCGCGTGGACAAGGAGCTTTTGAGGGAACTGTCGGATGGGCTTATTGCCTCGAGCGCCTGCCTGCACGGTGAGGTCGCCTCGCACATTATCCGCGGCAACATGGATGAGGCGCGCACGGCCGCCTTGGAGTACCGCAAAATTTTCGGCGAGGACAACTTCTATCTGGAAATCATGCAAAACGGCCTGCCCGAGCAGGAAATCGCCAACCGCGGCCTGATTGAACTGAGTCGTGAACTGTCCATTCCGCTTATCGCCACCAACGACTGCCACTACCTCAATGCCGAGCACGCCGAGGCGCACAACATTCTTTTGTGCATTCAAACAGGCAAAACCATCGACGATACAGACAGGATGTCCATGTCGTCGGATCAGTTTTATGTGCGTTCCCCTGAAGAAATGCAGACGCTTTTTTCGGAGACACCCGACGCGATTGACAACACCGTTTCGATTGCCGGGCGCTGCAATCTGAGTCTGGAATTCGGTAAATTTTATCTTCCGAAGTTTGAAATCAAAAACCCTGAAGAAACACTTGACGACTACCTCGACCGCAAGGCGGTCGAAGGGCTCGAAAAGCTCATGCCGTCGATCATGCAATATCAGACGGAAGATGAGGACTCAGTCAGAGAAAGCTATTTCCGGCGCCTGCGCACAGAGCTGGAAATCATTAAAAAAATGGGGTTTGCCGGCTATTTCCTGATCGTTTCCGATTTTATCAAGCACGCCAAACACAATGGCGTTCCCGTGGGGCCGGGACGCGGCTCCGCCGCTGGGTCTCTGGTGGCCTACGCAATACGAATTACGGATATCGACCCTTTGCGCTACGGACTGCTGTTTGAGCGCTTCCTGAATCCGGACCGTATCAGCATGCCCGATATTGATATTGACTTCTGCCAGGAGGGCAGGGGCAAAATCATCAAGTACGTAACGGAAAAATACGGTCATGACAAAGTCACCCAGATCAGCACTTTTGGAAAAATGATGGCCAAGGCGGTCATCAAGGATGTCGGCCGCGCCCTGGGCATCTCCTATGCCGAAACGGACCGTATCGCCAAACTGGTGCCGAATGTGTTGAATATAACACTTGCTGAAGCCTTTAAAATGGAGCCACGCTTTGACGAAGAGCGCAAAAAGAACCCGCAGATCGACAAGCTTCTTTCAATGTCGCTGGTTCTTGAAGGGCTCAACCGCCACTCCTCGATTCATGCCGCCGGTATTGTCATCTCTGACGCACCGCTGGTTGAAAGAGTGCCGCTTTTCAAGCCTAAAGAAGACCTTGTTTCCCAATATTCCATGAAAGACATCGACAAGGTCGGTCTCATCAAATTTGACTTTCTGGGCCTCAAAACGCTCACCGTAATCAATGATGCGTTGCGCTTCATCAGGAACACTCACAATATAGATATTGATATCAGGAACCTGCCGCTCGATGACAGGAAAACATATCAGCTTTTGAGTAAAGGGGATACAGACGGGGTCTTCCAGCTCGAAAGTTCCGGCATGAAAGACCTGTTGATCAATTTCAAGCCCGACACGATCGAAGACGTCATCGCGCTGATTGCCGCCTACCGGCCGGGACCGATGCAGATGATTCCCGATTTCATCGCACGCAAGCACGGCAAGCAGAAAATCACCTATGAGTTGCCGCAGCTGGAGCCGATTCTGAAGGAAACCTACGGCATCATACTGTATCAGGAGCAGGTGATGCAGATTGCCAACCTCATCGGCGATTACACCATGGCCCAGGCAGACACATTGCGCAAGGTAATGGGCAAAAAGCTGACCTCCGACATGGAAAAGGAAAGGCCAAAATTCCTGGCGGGAGCAAAAAAACTCAAAATAAATGAAAACAAGGCTAAAATCATATGGGAACAGATGGAAAAATTTGCCGCGTATGGATTCAACAAGTCCCACAGCGCGGCATACGCGATGATCACCTACCAGACAGCCTATCTGAAGGCGCATTATCCGGTTGCTTTTATGGCCGCGCTTCTGACGAGTGAAAAAGACAACCGCGACAAGGTTATCCGCCACATGACCAACTGCCGCGAGATGAACATCAGCGTCTTGCCCCCTGATATCAATGAATCACAAAATGATTTCAGTGTCTTCGGTGAGCATGTCCGCTTCGGCCTGGGGGGCGTGAAAAATGTGGGTGAAGCGGCGATCGAGTCAATTATAAGTACTCGCTCTGAGGCATCATTTACCTCATTCATGGATTTTCTGACGCGGGTCGATCTGCGCAAGGTCAACCGGAGAGTTATTGAAAGCCTGATCAAATGCGGTGCTTTCGATTCCCTGGGTGCCAGCCGCAGGCAGCTGATCGAGGCACTTGACGCCGCGATGGAAGAGGCACAACGTCTTCAGAAGGCGCAAATGAGCAACCAGGCGAGCATCTTCGACCAGATCGAGGGCGAGGATGCACCTGTGTTGAGCGGCCAGGCAG
This sequence comes from Smithella sp., assembly GCA_012522275.1. Lineage (GTDB taxonomy): Bacteria > Desulfobacterota > Syntrophia > Syntrophales > Smithellaceae > UBA8904. The sequence continues at coordinate 282 of JAAYKU010000287.1, read as the reverse complement.
GATATGTCATTCCGGATTTGCCCGAATGGGAGCGCAAGGAGCTGCTGGCCGTGGAAAAAGAGGCACTGGGCTTTTACATATCCGGCCACCCGCTTGACAGATATGCCGACAGATTGATGCTGGTCAGCAATTCAGATACCGCCAGGGCGAAAACAAAAAAAGACAGAGAAGACCTGACAATTGCCGGAGTGATCAGCTCTCTTGCCGAGCGGCTGACGAAAAAGAAAGACATCATGTGCAACGTCGTCCTTGAGGATCTGCACGGAGCGGTGGAAATTATTT
>JAAYKU010000042.1 GCA_012522275.1 Smithella sp. | reverse complement strand
TGTCGGGCCTTGACTGGCTGTCGGCCTTGTAAAGAGCTATTTTTTTCTTTTTGCCGTCCACCATGATCCCGCCGCGCTTGTTAATGTCGTAGGCGACAAATGTCGCGCACAGCCAGCCCATCTGGCCGTTTAGAGCACCGGGCCCCGAGTGAGGCCAGACAATGGCGATGCGTATGGTGTCACCTTTGGGGTTTACCCAGTTTGCGGGGTCCCATCCGGTCATGTCACTCATTTTGGTTGCATCAAAGGCGGCCTTGGCTGTCGGGGCTGCTGCCATGGCGAGCGAAAGTGAGCCCGCCACCAGCATACACACAGTTGTTAATAAAATAGTTTTTAAGATACTTCTCACTTCAAACTCCTTTCATCATAATGTTTATTTTTTCTTTTTTCATGATTCTTTATTTGTTTTGTTTCATCACATTAGCAATCATTAATTCTATCGCCAAGTGTCTGCCGGACGATGCGGCAGGCGAAAAACGGCGTATAAAATCAATTTCCTCATCGGTGGGATGCGATGTTTCCGACAAGTCCGGTGATATTTTCAAATCCCAGGGAACGTCTTTCTTCACATCTTCAACTTTTACCCGGGGGTGAATTTGCGCCAGATACATTTCTTTGGTCACCGGATCAAAGCGGAAAACCCCTTTTGTGGAAAGGAGCATCGACGGACCGGAGCCCTGGGGAAACAGCCCGGAATCATCCCGGCTGCTTCCGCCTTCCAGATAGCCGGGGGATGTGAAGTAATCGAGTTTCTCTGCGAAATTTCCGCCCAGCATCGTCAACACGGTCCGCTTGGCATAGGATATGAAATCACATGCGCCACCGGAACCGGGCAGGCGGGTGGTGGGTTTGTAATAATCTCCGATACAGGTTGTGTTGAGGTTGCCGTACTTATCGACCTGCCCCACACCCAGGAAGCAAACATCGACAAATCCCCGGTACGTCATGGTAAAGGCCGAAAACAGGTCGGTGGCGTAGGAAAATCCCCGACAGGAATGCGCATCGGCAATATGGTTGAGCGGCAAAAGCGGCTCGAAATCAATAATGCCGGACTCCATCATCAGCGTCGCGTTGGGCGCGTACAGGGTTTTCGCCATCGCGCCTGCCGTCGTCGGCAGCCCGACACCCAAAATTACGTTTTCATAGTCGTGAATCTCTCTGGCCACGGCAATGATCAGCAGCTCCTGCAATGTATACGGCTTACTCATAGAGCAACCCCCTTTCTTTGAGCACCTGTTCGAATTCGGTAAGGGTCAGGCCCATCGCCCTTTCCTTCCCTTCATTGTCCCAGCGTGTCGTAAAGGCGGAGCCGTAATTGGCGGGCGCCGAATAATATGGTTTGCAACGAATGTTCTCGAGGTTCCTGCTGCCGAACTTCTTTACGTAGTGATCTATATAAGCAATACGATCCTCACAACCGTACACCCATTCATCCATCCATGTTTTCAGGCCGTCGGCAGTGGCGTCCATCGTCACAAACAAGCCGTACATGAATTGATCAACATTGTAATAACCGAGCACCTCTGTAGGATGGGCTCCCCAGGGCACTTCGCACACGGCGTTTACGCGATAGGCGGGAATAATGGTCAGGTGAGGACTTGACTGAATGATGTCATGATCGACAATTTCTTCACATGATACGATAATCCGCTTGCTCGCCAAAGCGGCGGCAGCAACGCTGCCTAACGCTCCCCAGTACTGGGCATTGCCGAATTTGTCGCAGCGCTGCACATGAACGATACATACATCCGGGTTGGCCGCCGGCACGGTCAGTATGTTTTTCCCCGTATAGGGGCACTCAATGACGCGGTACTTGTCATCTCCCAGAAAACTTCGTTTGCGGAAAAGATCCGTCGCCATGGCGCCTTCGAGCACCTGCATAAAAGAAAAACCGTGCATTCCGGCAGTAAGTCGAGCATTGTACTGAAAATTTGTGTAATCCTCCATTTGCATGGATCCGTCCTGAAGCGCCCTTTCCACGGCAGACCCGCCCCTTCTTCCGGCGGGCCGTAATACGTATGTGGTGACCAGTTTTTCAGCGCATCCCGCGCCGACAAGCACTTCGATATCAAAAATGCCGGACTGTGAATAAAGGGTGAGCCCCTTACGTCCCTGCCGGACCACTTCGTAAACAAGGTCGGCACAACTACCGACGGTGTAATTCCCTATGACCAGTTCGTCTCCGTCTGAAACAAACTGACTGACGGCTTCCTTGACACTCATCACTTTGCTTTTCTGAAGTGTCATTATTTTCTCCTTCCTAAATTTAACAATATCCCGTATCAGGCTTCCAGATATTTGGCGCGCAGCTCGTGGTTGTCTCTGACCTCCACGGGGGCCGCTTCACAGCCGATGCAGGCTTTGGACATCAGGTAAACCCGGTGCGCCAGTGACAGCGCCACCTTCATATTGTGCTCCACCAACAGAACCGACACACCCGCTTTGTTGATTTCTTCCAGCACATTGCGCACTTCCTGCACCATGATCGGAGCAAGGCCCTCGGTAGGTTCGTCGACGAGCAGCAGTTTAGGATTGCCCATTAAGGAACGTCCCATCGCCAGCATCTGCTGCTCGCCTCCGGAGAGACGTCCCCCCGGCTGTTGCGTACGCTCCGCCAGTTTGGGGAAGTGATGAAAGATTCTCTCGATCGTCCATGTGTTCGGATCATTCGGGTTTTTGATTTTCCCTCCTTTGATTCCCAGTTTCAAATTGTCAAGCACGCTCAATTCAGGAAAGATTCTTCTCTCCTCGGGGACAAAACCGATTCCGGCCAACGCCACCTTGTAGGGCGGCAGTCCCGCCACTTCCTGTCCCTGAAACATAACGGATCCGGAGGTCGGCTTCACCAGCCCCATAATACTTTTCAGCGTCGTGCTTTTACCCATCCCATTTCTTCCCATCAGAGCCACCAGTTCGCCTTCGGCAATGTTCAGATTGATTCCCTGCAACACGTGGCTGGGCCCGTAATGAGCGTTCAGATCTTTTACTTGAAGTAACATATGCATTCACCTTTATGTTATTTTAGAGTTTTGCGGACGGAGAAAAACCCTGGTCCCGTCTGTACAGGCCCGCAAGACAACGTGCTTTTTTATGTTCCGCACGCACGGGAAGTACATAAGCACGCCGTTTTTTCCCGAACCGCTTTATCAAATCAGACCTCCAGATCACCCAGATAGGCGGCTTTCACCTCCTTATTGTTCCGTATATCATCGGGTTTCCCCGTCGCCAGAACCTTACCATAGTGCAGCACAGTGATCCTGTCTGCCAGACCAAATACCACATCCATATCGTGCTCGATGAGCACTACCGTCTTCCCTTCCGTCATCTTCCGGACCAGCTTCACGGCATCGGCTGTCTCTTCGCGTGACATTCCGGCGGAAAATTCATCAAGCAGGACCAGCTCCGGATCCATTGCCAAAGCCATGCTTATTTCCAGAGCTCTTGATTTACCGTAAGACAGGTCGCTGGCCTTTACATCCCGGTCTTCAAAGAGATTTATTCTCCTGAGAAGTTCATCTGTTTCGTTGGTTATCTTCTGCATCTTGTCCACATTGCGCAAAAGATTGAAGCGTATTCCTTCTTTCGACAAAATAGCCAGACGTATGTTCTGGAAAGCCGTCAATCTGGTAAACGTGCTTGTAATTTGGAAAGAGCGACCGATGCCGATTCTGGCGAGCTTATGAGGGGGAAATCCTGTGATATCCTTCCCTTTATAAAACACGTTGCCGCTGGTGGGTATATAGGTGCCCGTAATGGTATTGAAAAGCGTTGTCTTGCCTGCTCCGTTAGGGCCGATCACGGCATGACGTTCGCCTTCTTCTATTTGCAAATCGACTCCGAATAAAACTTTTAACGGGCCGAAACGGTGTTGTAAATTTTTTGTTTCCAAAATATTCATGCCGTCTTCTCCTTCACTTTAGCGCCAAAGCGGGCTTTGAACTTGAGTTTTATGGTATTAAACAAACCCATAAATCCCCCCGGTAAAAACATGATCACCAGAACCAGGACTATTCCCATAACCAGCTCTGTGCTCTCCGTGTAACGCAGGACCAATTCGTCCACCAGTTGGAAAATGGCCGTCCCCAGCATCGGACCGAAAAAGAATCCCACTCCTCCGACCATGATGTAAATCAGCGGTACAAAGGCTACAAAGATGCCCAGCGTTCCGTCTGCCGACACCAGATTATGCGAAAGAGCGCATATAGAACCTGCTATGCCGGCGAAGAAAGCCGACACAGTATAAATAAGCGCCTTCGACTGAGGAATTTTGTAGCCCAGGTATCCAACCCTTAGATCATTGTCGCGAATTCCCACCTGAACCTGTCCAAACGGCGTTTTTGTGAGAAACCACATCAGCCACATGCACAACAGCAGTATGATCACCGCGAGGTAATAAAAGTTATCCGGCGAATCCTTAAGACTTTCCGTAAAAATTCCGGGAATCGGAAAATTAGCAATCCCGTCTTCTCCCCCTGTAATGTGGTACAGTTTCAAAGCAAGAACATACATGAGCTGTCCGAAGGCCAGATGCAGCATCGCAAATGCCGTGCCGCTCACACGGGAAACCAATGGCGCGAGAATCACGGCAAGAAGCACCGCCGCCCCTGCCCCAATACCAATCGCCGGCAAAAGCGAGATCCCTTCAATATGCCTGAGCGCCAAAGCCGTACCGTAACCCCCAAATCCGAAAAACATGGCATGGCCGAAACTCAAAAGCCCTGTATAACCGAGCAGCATATTCAGTGATGTCGCATAAACGGAAAAAATTAAAAATGTGACCATCATGTTGGTGTAGTAAATCCCGAACAATTTGGGAAAGAATGCCAGAAAGGCAAGTAACACCAGCCAGAGAATAATATTTCTTGTTTTTTTGTTCATCGTTTCTACCCCCTGCTCCCGAAAAGCCCGGCGGGCTTGATAGCCAGCACCACAGCCATAAACATAACCATCAGGACCGGTGCGAACTGGGACATAAACTGGACCCCGTACGAACTTAAAAACCCGAAGATGATGGATACGATAAAGGCCCCGGGCAGGCTGCCGAGTCCTCCTGTGACCACCACGATGAAGGCGTCCATCCCCAACTGATCCGACAGGCCGGGAAATACCGTCAAGATGGGAGCGATGGCCACACCCGCAACACCCGCCATCCAGGTACCCACACCGAAAACAAACATAAATACCAGATTAATATTGATCCCCAGCGCGTTGACCATTTCACGGTCGGAAACTGCCGCCCGGACGATTTTGCCCAGACGCGTGCGATACAACAACAACATCATTAAAACCAAAATCAACAGGGACAGACCAATCACAAACAGGCGATAGACCGGATAAGACATGCCGAACAGGTTTACCATTCCCTGTAACTGCTCAGGCACGGGCAACGGCTTGTTTTCCGTGCCCCAGATCATCTTGATCACCGCAACGATAATGCTTCCGATGCCCATCGTCAGGATCAGCTCCCCGAAATGCCCGACATTTTTTGCGTACCGTAAAAACACCCGCTCCATTACGATACCCAGCATTGCAACCAACACCGGGGCAATCAGGAGCCCTAACCAGAAATTGCCGGTTAATCCTACGATGGCGTAACATAGATAAGCACCCAGCATAAAAAACACTGCGTGCGCCAGGTTCAAAATCCCCATCATCCCGAAGATGATGTTCAACCCCGAGGCAATTAAAAACAAAATCATTCCGTACGCTAACCCGTGAATACCCTGGGATACGTACATTGCTACGGTTGGATCCATAATTTTACTACTCCTTTCCGTTCATTTCATTTAATCTCAAATTTTTCTGATAATCAGTTTCGTCAGAAAGCATCTCCCTGACGGAAACGCCAATCGCGTCGTAAAACACCGGCTGATGACAAGACGACGATAAACTGGCGGAAACGCCCCTGTGCGATCGGACGGGTGATGACTTATTTGTTGATTTGAAACAAGGTTGGAATGATTTGCGGAAGCTCTTATGTAACAAAACAGGTTCATACTCTTGAGGTTGAATAAACCGGCAAACCGCAAGGCAATGAATTTGCGGCCCTCTCTTTCTATACCTTACACCTGATGATGCGTAAGGGGTCGGCGAGCCACAAACACGGCTATACAGTGGCACACTTTTCACGACCTTATTTCTGGTCTCACTTAGGTTGCGACGTTTGTTCATACGTCTCCCGGTGTCTGATCCACTGCAAGCGATTAAGAGCGTACGCTCGTTTTTTACTGTGGCGTCTCTATCACGTGCTTATTTACTATGCAACATATATTCTCACTTTCTTCATTCTCAATTCCATTTTATCGAACACCCCCTCCAGGGCCTAACTATGCGAATAGACTGATTTTAACAGTTTAATCCGCCGGTATAAATTTTTATATAGCGTGCGCTCGCTTTTTTTCACATACGCCTCCGTTGTGTTTTTTTTCAAGCATAAATCATTTGGCAGTTTACTTTTTCCTTAAGTTGGTATAAGACCTGCGTGAAAAAGTCACTGTTTTTAAAAGAAACGACTCGCTTGCGCGTATCCGCCGGCAGTTGGAAAAACGATGAAAACAAACAAATCAAACAAAGCCGCGTCACCTCCTCCGCTGATGGCACTCAGCAAGATAAAAAACGAAAATCTCGTTAAACAAAAGCAGTTGATGATCGCCAGAAAAGCGGCGGCTGTCTTTGTCAAAAAAGGGTACGAAAAAACGACAATTCGCGACATCGCAAAAGCCACGGGACTGGCGATGGGAAATTTGTATGACTACATCCAAAAGAAGGAAGACATCCTGTGTCTCGTGTTCGATTTATATCATCAGGTAATCGAAGACTCTGTGCGCAGCCCGGAGATCACGGCTATTGACGACCCGGTCGAACAGATGCATGCCATTATAAGAATCGGCCAGAGAAGCGTCCGCCAATATCGTGATGAAATTATGCTGATGTATCGCCTTTCGCATCTTCTTCCGCCTGCCTACCTCAAGCGCGTTATGAAAAGAGAGCGCAGGCATATCAAACAAATGGAAACCTACATAAAAAACGGCGTCAAAAAAGGAGCATTCAAAGTAAAAGACCCCTATTTTGCCGCAAGCGTGATTTTTATCCTGCAGTCCGGCCTGGCAACACGCGGGTGGACCTTTGAGCGAAAACATTCCAGAAAAAAGACCGACAACCTGATGACCGATGTAATCACAAAAAGCATCCTGGGCTAGCCGCAAGCCAAACCGGGACATTACTGACTGCTTGATTTCTGCCATGGATGAAAAACCTTACCGCAGTAATCAACACGTCTTCTCTGTCTGGTGATATTTTAATGAATTTTTTTCTGCACCACAAAGGAGACAATTATTTTGATAAGTAGCAGGCGCCTGCATATTAAGTTTCGCGCCAAACTGCCATGTGCTTTCATGCCGAAAGGGTCGGCATAGCATTTTGTAAACGAGTTGTTTTAAACCAAGAGAAGGAGGATAAAAATGAAGAAGAACAGGATTTTAATGGTTTTCAGTTGTGTCTTTGCGCTTTTGCTCTGGTCGGCCGCGACACCGACGGTCTCCAAAGCAATGAAAGGCTGGGATGCAGCGCCCAAGGCCGCTTTTGACGCGAGTAAATTCTCGGACATGTCCGACTTCGATCCTGCCACCTGGAAAGGGCCGGAAGGCGATGTAATCAAGATCGCCTACGTGAACTCATTTTCAGGACCCGGGACCATAAACGGTATTATACAGTTCACACCGATTGCGTTTGCCGTACACGATATCAACAAACGCGGCGGGATCTGGGTCGATGGCAAAAAGAAGCTGGTCACGGTGATAAGAGCAGATCATAAGTCAAGGCCGGAGGTCTGTAAAAAGATCTGCGAGCGAATGGTCTTGCAGGAGAAAGTTCATGTTCTGATGGGCACATCCGGCAGCCATTTGATGAAAATCATAAATGAAGTGGCAAACAAACACAACGTCATAGCAGTCAATGTAGGATCTATCGCCGACGACCTGATGGACGCCACCAACTTCGGGCGAAACTCCTTCATGACTTCGCTTTCCACCGAACAGTTCGGACTAGCTATGGCCTACTACTACGGCCAGATCAGAAAACAAGAGAAAAAGTTCTATATTTTGTGCCAGGACTATTCTTTCGGCCGTGAAATTGCGGCAGGATTCAAAGCGGGCCTGAAGCAGTACTATCCTGAAGCACAGATTGTCGGTGAGGACTACCACAAGCTATTTTTAACGGATTTTGCCCCCTACCTGGAAAAAATCAAAGCCTCTGGTGCGGAGGTCATCTACACAGGCGACTGGCCACCCGATTCAGGAAACATGCTCAAGCAGGCAAGGCAGATGGGTATCAAACTGCCGTTTGCCAATCTTTTCATGAACGAACCCAACGAATTGCACGACGTCGGAGTGGAGGGCACAAAAGGCCTGGTCAACATCAGCCAGCACGACACCTTTCCGCTATTCAGTAACGAGGGCCGTATCAAGGTGTACAATGCCTGGCATGAGCAATGGAAGACATGGAAAACCAAACCCTATGATTCCCCCCTGTTTCAAACTGGAGGTGGAAACTTATCAGCCTACATGATGCACGCCTACTGGCTTTTGAGCGTCATCGAACGGGCAAAAACCGTTAAAGCCGAAGAGATCATCAAGGTCTGGGAGGGAGATACCTACCGCTATTCAAACGGCAAGGTCGTGAAGATGAGAGCCTGCGATCATAAGACGATTCAGGACCTTACCGTTTGGGAATTCGTCGAACCGGAAAAACAGAAAATAGCATGGAATATCCCACCTTATTACATTTATAAGGGCTGCTCATATTATGGCCCCGGCTATGTAGTTCCGGCAGAGAAGATTTTACCAAAAATGGACCCCAACCTTGACCGCTGCAAAGGGAAAAATGAATGGGGTGAATAAACTCTGATTCAATAACTAACGTCAGGCCGGGCTCAATAGCCCGGCCTTTTTTGTTACCATTTCAATGCTGCCACAAGACAAAGCGCTGCTCCTTCCAGGCGCTCCAAAAAATTTCGCTTCACCACCGGCGACATTTCCGACACAACTCCAAAGCAAGTCGCGTACTCTCCCCACCCGTAAAGATTTTGCGGCATGCAAGGGATGTTTTTTATTGTTTTATCCTCCCTTACATACTATAAAAGCCGGCACATACAAATGTCGGGCCACAACCGGGCGGTATCCACCGCCTGCGGAGGGTTTTATGAAAGCTAAATACATTCTCTCGCTGGACCAGGGAACGACAAGCTCGCGAGCCGTTCTTTTCGATGATGAAGGGCGAATAATTAAAATCGTCCAAAAAGAATTTACGCAATTTTACCCCAAGGCAGGCTGGGTGGAGCATGACCCCATGGAAATCTGGGGTTCGCAAAGCGGCGTGGTCAGCGAGCTTCTGGCCACGACCGGCATACCCGCCGCAGAAATCGCGGCCATCGGCATCACAAATCAACGCGAAACAACCATCGTCTGGGACCGCCGCACCGGCAAACCGGTTTATAACGCGATTGTGTGGCAGTGCCGACGCACGGCGGATATTTGCAGCGAACTGAAGTCGACGGGCTTCGCGCCCTACATACAGGAAAACACCGGCCTGGTGCCGGACGCTTATTTCTCCGCGACCAAGCTCAAATGGATTCTGGATAACGTGGAGGGCGCGCGGGAAAAAGCGGCCGCGGGCGACCTGCTTTTCGGCACGGTGGATACCTGGCTTATCTGGAATCTCACCCGCGGGAAGGTTCACGTTACGGATTTCTCCAACGCGTCGCGCACAATGCTCTATAACATCCACTCGCTCGAGTGGGACGGTCGCATTCTGGAAAAGCTCGATATTCCGGCCGCACTGCTGCCGGAGGTGCGCCCTTCGAGTTGTATCTACGGCCATACCGATTCGCGGCTTTTCGGGGTGGAAATCCCCATCGCCGGAAACGCGGGCGACCAGCAGGCTGCTCTTTTCGGGCAGGCCTGCTTTGCGCCGGGCATGGTCAAAAATACTTACGGTACCGGCTGCTTCATGCTGATGCAAACAGGCGAAAAGGCGGCCCGCTCCGACAAGGGCCTTCTGACCACAATCGCCTGGGGCATCGACGGCAAAATCTGCTACGCTCTGGAGGGAAGCATCTTCATTGCCGGGGCTGCGATTCAGTGGCTGCGTGATTCGCTTAGATTAATCTACGACGCGCGCGACAGTGAATATTTTGCCGAAAAAGTTCCGGATTCACAGGGGGTATATGTCGTTCCGGCATTTACGGGACTGGGCGCCCCCTACTGGGACATGTATGCAAGAGGCGCGATACTGGGCATCACGCGGGGGACCACCCGAAATCATATTATCCGGGCGACGCTCGAATCCATCGCCTACCAGACACGCGATGTGCTGGAGTTGATGCAGGCCGAATGCGGCCTTGATCTGCGCGAGCTGCGCGTGGACGGAGGCGCGTGCGCCAACAACTTCCTGATGCAGTTTCAGGCGGACATTCTCGATGTGCCGGTCGAGCGCCCGCAAATAATCGAAACAACCGCGCTGGGGGCCGCCTGCCTGGCCGGACTTGCCGCCGGGGTCTGGAAAGACCAGGAAAGCCTGGCCGCACGACGCATGGTGGACCGCAGATTCACGCCGGAGATGACGAAAGACAATCGCGACAGGCTCTACGGAAGGTGGAAAAAAGCACTCGGGCGCGCCATGGCGTGGGAGGAAGAGGACAAAAAATAGAGGATGCAAGACGAAGGACAAAACGATAAATGATCAAGACGGATGTCATCATTATCGGCGGAGGGGCGACAGGCTGCGGGATCGCACGCGACCTGGCCCTGCGCGGCATTCCGCACTGCCTTATCGAAAAAGGAGATTACGCGGCAGGCGCCACCGGCGCGTGTCACGGGCTTTTGCACAGCGGGGGGCGCTACGTCATTTCCGACCCCGTCTCCGCACGAGAATGCTTTGACGAAAACATGATTCTGCGCCGCATTGGAGAAAAATGCGTGGAAAACACGGGCGGCCTGTTTGTGCGTCTGCCCGGAGATTCCAAAATCTACCGCGAACGCTTCTTGAGAAGCTGCGCCGAGATCGGAATTCCGACGGAAGTCATCTCCTCCAGCCGGGCGCTGGAGTTGGTCCCCTCACTCAATCCGGAGATTGAAGAGGCAATCCGGGTTCCCGATTGTTCGATCGACCCGTTTCGCCTGTGCATGCTGAACATGAAAACATCCGAGCTCAAGGGGGGCTTGAGCTTCACGCGTCACAGGGTCATCGACATTTTGAAGTCTCACGGCCGCTGCACCGGCGTCAAAGCAATTGACACGGGCACAGGCGAGGTGAAGGAAATATACGGCAACATCATTGTGAACGCCACGGGCGCATGGGCCGACCGTATAGCCCAACTGGCCGGCGGTGAAGTACCGCTTACCTTATCCAAAGGATCGCTGGTGATTACCAATCACAGACTGACGAATATGGTCATCAACCGTCTGCGGCCCGCCTCCGACGGAGATATTATCGTGCCCAACGAAGCAGTGTGCCTGGCCGGTACCACCTCGCTTGCCGTGGAAGACCCGGATAAAATCGCGATTTTGCCGGTAGAGGTGGACACCATCATCGGCGAGGCGGGACGAATGATCCCCCATTTCAATCACACGCGGATCATCCGGGCTTTTTCCGGCGTGCGCCCCCTGCTGAAATCACAGAAGCTCGACAGCCGTGAAAGCTCACGCGGATTTCAGATTATCGACCATCAAAACGGCATGTACAGCATCGTCGGGGGAAAGCTCACCACGTTCCGTCTCATGGCGGAAAAAATGGTGGATGCCATCATGAACGCCTTTAGCTTAAAAAAAGAATGCGAAACGGCGCAAAAGCCGCTCGACGGCCAGGAGGAGCTAAGCGGCTATCCTTTGTCCAAACGTCTGGCGGACATGAAAAATATAGTCTGCGAATGCGAACTCGTCACGCGTCAGGATGTCGAAAAAATCATCGAGCAGACCAAAACCCGTCACGTCGGAGACATTTCTCACCGGACGCGCCTGGGCATGGGGCCCTGCCAGGGCGGCTTTTGCACCTTCCGTGCGCTGGGGATCATGCATGATCTGGAGATTCTCTCGCCCGGGCAATCCGTAGGGTCGCTGCGGGATTTTCTCCAGCGAAGATTTCGCGGCATACGCCACGCCCTGTGGGGGGACCAGTTGCGAGAAGAGCAGTTCGTCGAATATATCTATCTGGGAATTCTGGCTTTGGGGAAACGAAGTGAGCCTCATTGAATATGATGCCATTGTGATCGGCGCGGGCGTGGCCGGACTGACCGCCGGCACGCTGCTGGCGGAAAAAGGCAAGAAGGTGGCGGTCGTTACCGCCGGCGAGCCGACCGCCTGTCTGTCCACCGGTTGTATCGATTTTTGCTCTAACATGGACAACCCTGAAGAGGCGATTGCCGCCCTGCCCGCACACCACCCTTTTCACCTGGTCACCAAGACGCAGATTCACGAGGCTTTTTACGACTTCAAACGCAGGATGGCCGGCGCGGGCCTTTCCTACACGGGTGACACGAACCGCAACCGGCACGTCTTATCCGCCATCGGCACTTTCAAAACCACCTGCCTGACGCCGGAAACCATGCAGGCTTCGCCTCAGAACGAACAGGAAAACATACACATCATCACCTTTGCCGGGCTTAAAGACTTTTATCCCGGCTATATTATTTCCCGACTGAAAAATGCGTCCTTCTCCACCTACGACGCGGGAATCTCCACCACCATGGGCCTTGCCTCTCTTTTTGAAGACGAAAACTTTCTGGAAACATTTCTTCTGTGGATGGAAAAGCAAAATATCCGCGAAAACAAAATTGCCTTTCCCGCCGTGTTGGGGCTGGAATCAGCGTCTGCCGTTAAAAAGACGATCGAACACCGCTTGGAGCGGCCTGTCTTTGAAATCCCCACCATTCCCCCTTCCATGCCCGGGCGGAGGTTGTTCAACTGCCTGAAGGACGGCTTTCGCCGCGCCGGCGGCGTCATTTACTGGGACTGGCAGGCCACCGGCGCAGAAAAATCCGGCAGGCTCATCGAAGCGGTTATCACCGGCTCTCATGGCAGGCCCAACAGCCTCAACGCCAAAGCCTTCATCCTGGCCGCCGGCTCGTTTGTCGGGGGAGGCCTGCGGGCCGGTCACAGCAATATCGTGGAAAACATTTTTGACCTTCCGGTTTTTACGCCCGGTAAACGGGAAGAATGGTTCGAACAAGACTATTTTTCCGTCAATCATCGTATCGGACGAGCCGGAATCATCGTTGACGAATCCTTCCGCCCCGTGGAGGGCCCCTGGGATAATCTCTATGCCTGCGGAGCCATCCTCGCCCATGTGGAGGCGCTGAAAAACGGCTGCGGCCACGGCTTTGCCCTGGCGACCGGCCGGGCGGCGGCCGAAAGTCTGCTGGAGGCCGGGCGATGAAATTCGAACATTGCATCCGCTGCACCATCTGCGTGGAAAACTGCCCCGTCTTCCGTGTCAACCCTTCGTTTCCCGGCCCCAAGCAGGCGGGCCCGGATGCAGAACGCTTCCGCAGCGAAAAGGACAAAACCGTTGACCACTGGGTCATGCTTTGCAGTCAGTGTAAGCGCTGCGACATGGCCTGCCCCAGTGGTGTGGAACCGGCGCAGATCATTTTACGCGCCCAGCAGCGCTACGGCAACGAACACCCGCGTTCGGCGGCGCATCTACTGTTTGCGAACAACTTCTACCTGTCGCGTCTCGGATCCGTAACGGCGCCCCTGGCCAACCGCTTTGCCGGCACAGGCATCGGCAAAAAAATACTGCGGCGCGCGGGAATAACATCTTATATTCCCTTTCCCGAATTCAGTTTCAAGACGATGAAGAAACAGTCGAAAGCCACCGGCCGGGGCTCAAGAAAAGTCGCTTTTTTTTACGGGTGCTTCATCAACTTCTACCGCCCCGACATCGGCGCGCGGATTATACGCCTTCTGGAGTCGCTGAACATCGATGTCGTGGTGCCCCCTCAATGGTGTTGCGGCCTGCCCGCGCTCGGCAACGGCAACCTGGACCTGGCCCGCTATTTCGCACGGAAAAACGTTGCATCTTTGTCTGATTATGTGGACGCGGGCTATGACATTGTCTATAGCTGTACTTCCTGCG
>JAAYKU010000286.1 GCA_012522275.1 Smithella sp. | reverse complement strand
GCATCGGCAAGCAGTGAATACATGGCGTTTCCACGTCCTTCCTCCGGCTTCACCGCAGCGATGCCTGCAACTGTCGCCGGCACCGTGGTTTTAAAAAGAGCCGGCGGCATTGTTGCCGCCGGTCCTTTCGTTTCAAGTTAGAATTTGTAGCTCAGACCAAACTTGAAGGCGGACATGTCCATCTGAGTTTTCTGTTTAATGTTGTCGATTTCCTGCTCCGACTTGAAAAAATAATAGTAGTTATATTCCGCGCGCAGCAAAAGATTCTTCGTGATGGCAAACTCAAGGCCGATGCCTGGAACAACCCCGAAATAGAAGCTGCTGTCATCGAAATCCATACCCGAGAAATGTTTTACCTTGTTTTCTCCTCCCCCGTAGGCCCAGCCGGCCGAAACAAACGGCATGAAGCGGTCGATGGCGTAGCCGAGCCTGAACTTCGTCGAACCCAGCCAGTACAGATTGGATTCGCACCCGTAAGCCGGATTCGGGCACGCGGACGAGCCGTCAACCTTACCGAAATTAATTTCCGTTTCTCCACCGATCACCAGATTGATAGGGGTGTGGTAGTTATAGCCTAGGAAAAATCCTCCCATGCCTCCGTCCACATCATGACTGATACGGTTCCAGCTGTAGGTGATCTCCCAGTCGCTGTCGCCTGTGAGATACATTCCCTGCGCCCCGGCATAGAATCCGGTCCAGCGGTAGGCTTTGTCCTGGGCCATGGCACTGGTGGAAACCGCCAGCAGTGCCGCTACTGCAATCGCAACTAATATCTTTTTCATTTTTCGTTCCTCCTTTGCGGCATATATATAACCTGCCTCCAGGGATTTCAACACTAAAAGACGCCTGCAGAGGAGCTGATAACAAAAGATGTGGTATCCGGCACAAAATCGTATTTTGTTGCAAATCCTTCCATCTTGCGACTGTTGTATTAAAAAAACAGAAAGTGCATCTGTTTTCGCTTAAACGGTTTTTTTTACAACTGTGTGTTTTTATGTTACATGTTAGAGGGTTTTCCGTCGGGAAAGGAACAGGTCACTATGTTTGGCTGGCTCACAAGGCGCAAAAGACGCAAACTGACAGCCGTGTCATTTCCCCCTCAGTGGGAGGCCGTCATCCGCCGCAACATAAGGTATGATTCGCTGTTCGATGAGACCGAGCGCAGGAAGCTGCGGAAGATGGTGCAGGTATTTGTCGCCGAAAAAAACTGGGAGGGCTGCGGCGGGCTGGAGTTGACCGATGAAATCCGTATCACCATTTCCGCCATGGCCTGCATACTGATTCTGAACATCCCGCATAATTTTTACAACAACGTTGAAACTATCATCGTCTATCCTTCCGAGGTGGTCCCGCCTCAAAGGAAGCCGGGATTTTTCGAAGTGATGCTCGAGCCGCTGGAGACACCGCAGCCGCTTTCCGGCCAGGCCTTTCACCATGGGCCGCTCATTCTGGCCTGGGACGCTGTTCTGGAAGCCGTACGCTACCCGGGTTCCGGCTATAATGTCGTCTATCATGAATTCGCACACAAGCTCGATATGCAAGACGGTGTTGCCGACGGCACGCCGCTGCTTGGCGGCCGCAAAGAATACCGCGACTGGGTCAGGACCTTCTCCGGAGAATATCTCAAGCTGCTTGCCGACGTAAAAAAAGGCAGACAGACGT
>JAAYKU010000041.1 GCA_012522275.1 Smithella sp. | reverse complement strand
GGGGAAAACGGCTATTGCATCGACGCAGTGGTGAAGGCCGACGCGTCGCCCGACGAACTTGCAGAAATTGCCGGTGATCAGGATTGCGCCATCATCATCCGCCAGGGTGACCTCTACAAGGTGCATCTGCACACGGACGACAAAGAGAAGGTCAAAGCGCGGATGAATGAGCTGGGCAGCATGCTCAACTGGGAGTCCGACAACCTTTCTTCTCAGATACGTGATTTCATGAACGCTCCTGCCGACGTCGGTTTGCACATTATGACGGACGCAGCGGGATCTCTTACACGAGATGATGCAAAAAAATATGGATTCACTCTTTTGAACAGCTATCTGAACGTCGGGGAGAAGTCGATTGCCGAGACTTATTATGACCCGCAAAAGCTATACAAGGCCATGCGCCAGGGCGTCAAAGTAAGCACATCGCAGGCCTCCATTTTTGAAAGGCATCAGTTCTACGAAAGCGTTCTGGCGCGCTATGAAAAAGTTCTGTATCTGTGCGTGGGCTCCGTTTACACAGGAAATTACGATGTGGCTACGGACTGGAAAAAGGAGCATGACCCGGAAAACAGATTGAAATTAATAGATACAGGCGCCGCCTCCGGAAGGCTCGGCGCGATCGTGCTGGCCGTGCAACAGCATTTGAGTCACACAAAGGACGTGGAAAAAACGATCGCTTTTGCGCATAAAGCCGTGCAGGCATGTGAGGAATACGTCTTTCTGGAAAAGCTGCAATATCTGGCCGCGGGCGGCCGGCTTTCGAAGACCAGCGCGTTTTTCGGCGATATGCTCAAGATGAAGCCGGTGATTTCACCTCAGCCCGAAGGGGTGAAGAAAATGGGCGTTGCGCGAAACCGCAAAGACCAGGTCAAAATGGCCCTGGAGAGACTGGCCGCCGCGCTCGAGCGTGACTCGCGCGCCCTGATCATGCTTGAATATTCGGATAATTCCGGGCAGGTGTCCGGATTCCGTGAAGAGATCGCCAAACTCTATCCGCAGGCTGTCATTATTTTGCAGCCCCTGTCTTTGACCTCCGGCGCCCATATGGGGCCGGGCACGTGGGGAGTGGCGTTTTTAAAAATCGATTGAAAGGAGGCAAGGCATGACACAAGACCGGCCGCCGCCTGAAACCACGGCGCCGCAAACATTGCGTTGCCCCGACAGCCGGTTTGCTTTTGTGATTCCGGTTTATAATCATGGTGCAACCGTGGCGCAGGTGGCCAGGCAGGCGCAGGCGCTGGGATACCCGGTATTTGTCGTGGACGACGGCTCCACCGACCGGACCCCTCAATATCTGTTGGAAATAAAGGATGTCACCGTCTTGCGCCATGCAAAAAACGAGGGCAAGGGTGCAGCGCTCATGACCGGGTTTATGGCCGCCTCCCATGTGGCTGATTATGCGGTAACGCTCGACGCGGACGGACAGCATGATCCGCAAGATGTCTGGAAACTCATCGACGCCATTCCCGCCAAAAAACGTCCGATAATCGTCGGCGCGCGTCAGGGTATGCACAACACCGTCACTGACCATGTGCCGTGGACCAGCCGTTTCGGGCGGAAATTTTCCAATTTCTGGGTCCGTGCCTCCGGCGGGCCGAAGCTCTCCGATACGCAAAGCGGCATGAGAATTTATCCCCTGCCGGAAGCCATGGGGCTCAACACCAAGGCGCGGCGGTTTCAGTTCGAAGTCGAGATTCTGGTGAAGGCCAAACGCAGGAGCATCCCGATTATCGAGGCTCCTATCAGCGTGGTTTACGGCGCCGAAGGTTCCAGGGTTTCCCATTTCCGTCCGTTTGTCGATTTCTTCCGCAACGCCAAAACCTTCACGCGGCTGATTTTCACCCGCATTTTTATCCGTCGCTAGAAAATAACCGAATTGTCTCTTGTGTTTACGCCGAAGCGTATGCTACTTTACGCGAAACCGCCGACAGTCATCCTGGCTTTCGGTCGGATACGAGGAGGTGGAAAACATTGCCTTTGGCCGATGTATCCAGGCAGAATCTGTTCAAAGCCTGTGAGTCGCTGTTCGGGACGGAAATTGATATTTCGGTCGAGTTTCTACGTTACCTCAAGCCAGCCGGCGTGAAAGCGGCCTATCGCAGAAAAGCGATGGAAACCCATCCGGACCGCGCGGCGGTGGTGGAAGGCAGAGCCGATTTCATGGAGGATCGCTTCAAGGAAATCAGCCGGGCCTACCAGTTGCTTTGCGTGTTTCTCGCCGCACCCTGGAAATATTCTCTCAACGAAGAGGGAACCCTGTATGAACGCAGGCGAACCGCCCCGCGCAAGCCTTTCTCCCGCCCCGCCGCCAAAAGGACGGAGCCGCTCTATTGTGGTCGCATGCCGCTCAGGCGGCTTTTGTTCGGGCAGTATCTTTATTACACGGGTGATATTTCCCTTTCTACACTGATCAAGGCGATTGTCTGGCAGAAGCTGCAGCGCCCGTCGGTCGGGGCCATTGCCGTGAGCTGGGGGTGGCTCAAAGGCGGCGACACTCTCGATGTGCTGCGCAGCCGCCGGCACGGGGAAAAATTCGGGGAGTGCGCCGTGCGCCTGGGGCGCCTGTCTCGCTATCAACTGCGGCGGCTTCTGGAGAAGCAAAGGCAGACGCAGCCGCT
>JAAYKU010000040.1 GCA_012522275.1 Smithella sp. | reverse complement strand
CCTGCTGCGGCGTGGAAGGACGAATCACACCGCTTTGCACGATGGCGCGGTGAAACAGCCCCGCAGCCATGGGCGAGGACACAAGGCAATAAACGTTCTGGCCGCCGGCTGATTCTCCGGCAATCGTAACATTGTCCGGATCGCCGCCGAATGCAGCAATATTGGCGCGTACCCACTTGAGCGCGGCAATTAAATCAAGAATGGCGAAGTTTCCGGAATCACCCGCCGCATCACCGGTTTTTAATGAGGGATGATTCAAAAAGCCCATGTAGCCTAAACGGTAATTCACTGTCACGACAACCATCTTCCCGCGATTTGCCAGAATACCGCCGTCCTGACCGGAAAGAAGAGGCCACTGGATGCTGTTGCCTCCGCCGTGAATCCAGAAAAACACGGGCAGCTTGCCCACCGCATTTTGTGGAGCCCAGATATTCAGATACAGACAGTCTTCATCGCCCGCTACTATCTGGGGCGTGGCCGGATTGCGGTCATGGTCGATATACTGGGGGCAAATCCGGCAGAATTTATTCGTCGGCAGCGGAGCCTGTCTTTTTGCGGGTGCCTGCGGAGCCTTCCAGCGCAGCTCGCCTACCGGCGGGCCGGCATAGGGAACGCATTTCCAGGAATATGTGCCGGTTTCGGCGTTTTCTTCGCCGACGACGACGCCTTCGGCGGTCTGGCGTTCCACCGGCGTTAAGGCTTTGGCTTCGCCGGCAGCGGGCGCGCCCGCGCTTTTAACAGAGGCGCAGCCCGTCAACAACAGCAGGCAGATGAGCGCAATAAAAACAAACGACCGGAACCGGTTAAAGTGAGTGAATATCCATATTTTTTCTGACATAGCTTTTCCCTCCTTCAAGATGATCGGTAAAATCATGTTTCCGCGCCGAACACGGGCTCAGCCGCCGGCAAGTTCTTTGGCGCGCCTGGCCGCCGCCTCGACAGCATCGATGAGTGTGGCGCGGATTTTTCCCTCTTCGAGAACCCTCAGGCCGGCGGCGGTTGTTCCGCCGGGCGAGGTGACCATGTTTTTGAGCTGCGCTGGGTGCTGCCCGCCTGTAAGGAACAAACCGGCCGCGCCCAGCATCGTCTGGGCGGCAAGCTTTTCGGCAAGCTCGCGCGGCAGGCCCAGCTGCACACCCGCATCGGCGAGAGCTTCGATCATCACAAAACAATAGGCGGGACCGCTGCCGCTGAGGCCGGTGACCGCATCCATCAGACTTTCATCCACTTCCACGGCCAGGCCGACCGCACTGAATATGGCCAGTGCGTATTTGATATCATCTTTTTGGGCAAACTTCCCCGCGGTGACAGCTGACGCTCCCTGACCGGCCAGCGTATTGATATTAGGCATCACGCGCAAAACACGCGGACTTCCGGTTAAAAATTTTTCGATCGACCTGGTCGGAACACCCGCCGCAATGGAAATAAAGAGCTTGTCTGCATTGACGACGGGACGAAGATTTTTGAGGGTATCCTCAAACTGCTGCGGCTTGATTGCCAGAATAACGATATCCGCATCTTTCACCGCTTTTTTGTTGTCGGCGCTTGTGTGCACCTTGAGAGAGGAGTGCAATTCTTTAAGCCGCAGCGCGTCTATATCGGTTACCGTGACGCTACGAAAGGGAATCATTTTGCGGGCGATCATCCCCTGCACGAGAATGCCTCCCATCTTACCGCCTCCGATAACCGCGATTTTCTTACCGGCAAACATCGTCGTCATATAACCCCCTGACAGATATGACATTACATGCCCTTTTTAGCCTGGTCATGTCAATATAAATCCAATCTCTCATTGCATAAAAAATTGTTTTTGTGATAGTCAAACAACTCAAGGAGCCGGACAATGATTAAATATTTCAATGTGAACAACAATAAAATAGCCTGCTGGGTCAATCCGGCTGATTTTGGAGCGCACGCTCAGAGTTTCGTTTTCATCCACGGCTCCGGCGGCACATCCGATGCCTGGAGCCTGCAATACTCAAAGCTGCATACGGATTTCAACATCCTCGCCGTCAACCTCCCCGGACACGGCGGATCAGAAGGGACGGGAGAGCAATACGTTGAAGGTTATGTATCGCATTTGAAAGAAATTCTCGATACGGTCGGCCTGAAGCGTCCCATACTGGTCGGCCACTCGCTGGGCGCGGCCATTGCTCTTTCCTTCGCTTTGCGCCACAGGCACGAACCGGGCAGCGTGGTTGCAGTAGGCGGCGGGCTGACCATGCCCGTCAATCCGGACATCTTGAGCGGTTTTCAAAGCAACCCGGAAATGGTCATGGATATGATGTGTAAATTTTCTCTGGCAAAGGAAAACCGCGCGAAACTCTACGACGCGGCGCGCGCCCGCCTCGCCGAGGCGAACCCTCGCGTGGTGCATGCAAACATGCTGGCCTGCAGCAGGTTCGACATCACCGCAGAAGCGGATAATATCAGCGTTCCGGTGCTGGCCATCTGCGGCCGCGAGGACAAGATGACGCCGCCGGCTGCATCGGAGGCGATTGCATCCGCCGTCGAAGGCGCGAGGTTCGTTGTGGTGGAGGGAGCGGGGCACATGGTCATGATGGAGCGGCCCGACGCCTTCAACGCCGCGCTTATTGATTTTGCCGCGACACTTTCCGCGATGCCCCCTCAATAGACATCCCGAAGGAATTATCTTTATGCTGAATATCGCCACCGGCAATTTGATTATTGCCATTGCAAAGGTCATTGATATTATCCTCACAGTGTACCTGTGGATTATTATCGCGCGGGCCGTGATCTCGTGGGTCAATGCCGATCCCTACAATAAAATCGTCGTCTTTTTATATCGTGTGACCGAGCCGGTGCTGGCCCCGATACGCAGAATGATTCCCCGGCATTCTTTGCCCATAGACTTTTCGCCGTTGATCGTTCTGCTGGTCATTTTTTTCCTTCAACAGTTTCTTGTGCGAACCATGCTCCAGATGGCCGGCCGCTTTTAGAAAGGTCTGTAACTTGACGCAAACGCTTCTGATCCGCGAAATAAAGAGCGGCCTGTCTTTTGACATCCGTGTGAACCCGCACTCCTCCAGGGCGGTAATCGCCGAGATCGCCGACGGAGTACTTAAAGTTAAGGTAACCGCTCCGCCGGTAGAAGGGGCAGCCAATGAAGCCGTCATAGCACTTTTATCCAAAAAACTCGGACTCAATAAAAGTCGGATAACAATATCCGCGGGAGCTAAAGGGAGAAAAAAAACCATTCTGGTCGGAGGGATCACCCGCGCTGAACTGGAGCGTAGAATCAATGCTCTGGCAACACAAAGCTGATATGCGGCTTTTTGCGTATTTCACCCGGGCGATATTTTAATAATGAACAGCCAGCCGGCAAAATCGGAAAATGTCAGAGTAGCCAAAGCGGCCGGAATTGTCGGCGCCGCCACCATGGTGAGCCGCGTTTTCGGTGTGGCCCGCGACATGGTCATTGCGGCCTTTTTCGGCGCCAGCTGGATGACGGACGCCTTCTGGGTGGCGTTTCGCATCCCCAACATGCTGCGGCGGCTGCTGGGCGAGGGCTCTTTGACCATCTCATTTGTACCGGTCTTTACCGAATATCTGAAAACGAAATCCCGCCGGGATGCTCTGGAACTGGCCGATAATGTCTTTACCCTCCTGTCTGCGATTCTTGCCGCCGTAACCGTGCTGGGCATCGTCTTGTCCCCTTTGATCGTCGGGCTTATCGCTCCCGGGTTCATTGCCGATCAGGAAAAATTCGCTTTGACTGTTTTTCTGAACCGTCTGATGTTCCCCTACATCTTCTTTATCGCCTTGGTGGCGCTGTGCATGGGCATTCTCAACTCCTTCAGGCATTTCACTGTGCCGGCCATGTCTCCGGTCATGCTCAATATCGCCATGATCGCAGCCGCCTTCTTTCTGCGGCGCTATTTTTCTTACCCGATCACCGCACTGGCTGTCGGCGTGCTGGCCGGCGGTGTGCTGCAACTGGCCATGCAGTGGCCCGCTTTGCTGAAGTTCGGCGTCAAGCTGAAATTCCGGTTCAACCTGCGCCACCCCGGGCTCAAGCAGATCGGCCTGCTCATGCTGCCGGCCGTTTTAGGAGCGGGTGTGGGCACGATCAATGTCTTTGTGGGCACAGTGCTGGCTTCGCTTCTGCCCGGAGGCTCCGTAACATATCTCTTTTATGCCGACAGGATCATGGAATTTCCTCTGGGCGTTTTTGCCATTGCCGTCGGCACGGCGACGCTGCCGAGTTTTTCCGCTCATGTCGCAGCCGGTCGTATGGATGATTTGAAATCAGGAATTTCTTTTTCCTTGCGCCTTTTGCTCTTCCTTACGATTCCCGCGATGGCGGCGTTGATGGCGCTGCATTTACCGATTATCTCCGTTTTGTTTCAAAGGGGCGCTTTCGACGCGGACGCGACGGTTAAAACGGGACAGGCTCTTTTTTGTTATGCACTGGGATTGTGGGCTTATTCGGTGCTGCGCGTCTTCGTCTCCTCATTTTATTCCCTCCAGGACTCCAGATGGCCGCTTAAGGCCGCCATCGTCGCGCTGGTCGTCAATGTAGTGGCAAGCCTGGCGTTGATGATTCCCCTGAAACACAACGGCATCGCCCTGGCCGGCTCGATTTCCGCAACGATCAATGTGGTGATCCTGGCTTTTATTTTGAAAAGAAAAATCGGACCCTACCTTGATCGCTCTTTTTGTGTTTCCATTTTAAAAATTGTAATTTCCTCTGTCCTGATGCTTGCCGCCATCGGAGCGATCGAATATTTCATGCCCTGGAACACGCAAGCCGGTTTAAAAACAAGATTAACCTATCTGGTCACTGCCGTTTCGGCCGGCGCCTGTGTTTACTTCCTTTGCGCTTATCTGCTGAAAAGTCCGGAAGTACACTCGCTTATCGGCAGACTAAAAGGCAGGGCGGGCAGTGCCCCAAAGTGAGCACAACTACAAAACCATTGACTTCAAAACACTGAAGTGATAGTAAATTCCGTCTTTTGCAGACGTAAACGGCAAATACATACATAGGTGAATTATGCTGGATATCAAATACTTGCGTCAGAACATCGAGCTTGTCCAAAATAAAATGGACCAACGCGGGCAGAAAATCGACTTTGGTCGTTTCCTCGAACTGGAGGCCAAAAGAAGAGACATCCTGCAGGCCGTGGAAGCGCTGCGCAACGAGCGCAACAGCGTTTCCAAGCAGGTCGGCGAACTGAAAAAGAAAAAAGAAGACGCCACGGCGCTGATCGCCAGGATGGGCGAGGTATCGGCAAAGATCAAGGAGCATGACGAAAACCTCAAGACAACAGAAGAAGACCTGAATTCTTTCATCATGATTGTACCGAATGTACAGCATGAATCCGTCCCTTTGGGAAATGGATCAGAAGACAACGAGGTAGTGCGCATCTGGGGAGAAAAGCCTGTTTTCAATTTTGAACCCAAACAGCATTTCGACCT
>JAAYKU010000285.1 GCA_012522275.1 Smithella sp. | reverse complement strand
GTCTCAAGCGCACCTGATCCCTTCAACACGCCGCCTAAAGCCATCGCGCAATAAATAAGGGAAATGGTCCACATGACATAATCCAATCCGCCGCCGGAGACCAAAAGGTCGATCACTTCGTTTCCAGTGTCAGATTCAACACCGTAATGCATCGCTTCGAAAACTTCCATCAAGCTCGCCTTTTGGAATATCATTGCAAAGACAGAGCCAAGCAATGTACCACCCATGAGTGCGGGCAACGGTTGTACTTTTTTTATAATCATTACAATGACAAACAGTGGTGCCGTTAACAAGATCGGATTGATGTTGACGGCTTCTTTTAAAGAACTCAACATCAGATTAAGTTCTGCAAGGTCAACATTTTTAGAATATCGCAGTCCTATAAAAAAGTATGCGACCAAGGCAATCGCCAAGCTTGGGATGGTGGTATAAAGCATGTATTTAATATGTTCAAAAAGGTTCACTTTTGTGACAGCAGAAGCCAATAATGTTGTATCAGACAAGGGAGACATTTTATCTCCGAAATACGATCCCGACACAACCGCACCCGCTACAATTGCAGGCGGAACGCCAAAGCCTATACCGATACCCATAATGGCAACGCCCAGCGTGCCAGCCGTGCCCCAAGAGTCTCCAGTTGACAAAGAAGAAATCGAGCACAAAAAGCAGGCTGTTGGCAGGAAAATGGCCGGGGAAATAAGCTTAGCCCCGTAATAAATCATCGTCGGAACAACACCCGAGTGGAGCCATGTTCCAAGCATCATGCCAATAACTAAAAGCACTAATATGGCCTGACCCACTGTGCCCAAGGACTCTAGAATGCTCGATTCCAGATCAGACCACTTTGATCCGTTTGATATAGCAAGTCCTGCCGCAAAAATAGTCGTAATGATAATGGGTATCTGCGCATCAAGCCCCCATAAAACAACACCTAAAAATATAGATCCTAATAAAAATAGCAGTATTAACATCGATTTTCCGAACGAAAGATTCTTATCGGGCATCTCCATTACACTTCCTCCTATCGTACATAAGATAAAACTTTTATTATGCCTTTTTTTATGTCTATTTTATTGCCTTTATAAGATGTTCTGTTTGCAATAAACTTTTGGGAATGACGGCGCGAACCGTTTTCGTCGGGTTTACAACTTGGCTGATTCTAAAATCGACAACAAGGCTTGCCAGCATGTAGGCATCTTCCCAGGACACACCAAGCCCGTTTTGAAGATGAATAACCGCTTGGTCGGTCGCCGTTTTGACAGCGTCTTCCAGCGTGTCGCCCGAAACGATTACCATCGTGTGCTCGTCTGTTTCCAGCAAGGGCCACGTGATATCTTTTGCTTTTATGACATCCATTTTGAGCATCACTTCGGCACCTATTTCGCAGCCTGTTACACAAACTTCGCCCTCACCCATCAGCGCGTGACAGTCACCCAATGCAAAAAGAGCACCTTCCTGCTTGACCGGTAAAAACAGCTTCGTGCCTGCTGTGATGTCGGCCGTGTCCATATTTCCACCGTGTTTCCATGGCGTATCTGTTGGGCATTCGCCGTCCGCCGCCGCGGGAGCTACACCGATGACCCCAATCATAGGGCGAATCGGCAGGGAAAGTTCTCTGAATTGCGCGCAACCATTTGCAATGGGAATGACTCGTGTTGCCGGCGTTTTCACTTGATCGCCCAGCACACCTTCCCCGGGAATTAAGAGCGTAACACCTTGACTGTTGAGCTTGATGTCTATAATTTCAACTTTTAATAGGTCCCCCTCCTGCGCTCCTTCAATAAAGATCGGACCTGTAGCGGGATTCAATTGATCGTGATCGATGTTCTCAAACACATCCGCTTCGCTTTTGATTTGACCCAAAAAACAGTCGTTTGTCTTGATTTTAAACGTTTCTCCCAGTTGCACTTTTTCGATAAAGGGCATTTCCGGCTTAAAACTATAAATGACTGTGTTTCCGTCTATCGTTTTCAATTTATGCCTCCTTTCTGCAATATTTTACTCCTATAAACCCATTTGGGGATTTAAGCTTTTCATAGCGTCCAGCGTACGTTGCAAGAGTTCGTCCACTTCCCAGTTGAGCATTTGGGCGCCTTGAGCAATGACCTCTCTTGAACAGCCGGCGGCAAAACTCTTGTCTTTGTATTTCTTCTTAACGGACTTGAGGTTCATGTCGTCTATGCTTTTTGATGGTCTCATTAGTGCACACGCACCGATCAAGCCTGTCAATTCATCTGTCGCAAAAAGAACTTTTTCCATCATCGTTTCTGGCTCGTATGAAATGCCGGTGCAACCCCAGCCGTGCGAGCAGATAGCGCGTATCATCTCTTGGTCTACGTCCAATTCTTTTAGCAGCGCTTCTGTTTTTACGCAGTGGTCCTCTGGAAACTCTTCAAAATCCAGATCGTGAAGCATACCGACTACTTCCCAAAATTCAACCCTATCGGGGTCGTATTCCTTTGCGAAATATCCTAAAACTCCGGAAACCACTTCTCCGTGACGCATATGAAATGGCTCTTTATTGTATTTTGCCAGCAGTTCTTTGGCCTCGGCTTTTGTTGGAATGTAGCTCATATTTTCCTCCTGTTTTCCAATTATATTTACTTGGCTAATTGTAAAATCAAGTTGACATAAATGAAAATCCATAGTGACCAAATCTGTTGTAGAATGAATTTACCACAAAACATTTTCCTACAGAAAGGCGTCT
>JAAYKU010000284.1 GCA_012522275.1 Smithella sp. | reverse complement strand
CGTTTCTTCTTGTATTTACTTGCAGGTCTTGCAGCCGGAAACGTCTGTAGTCTGTATGTATTATTCCTGTCTTTCGCTCAGCTCCAACAAGACACCGCCGGTCGCTTTGGGATGGATGAACGCTATTTTTGCGCCGCCCGCGCCATAGCGGGGCTTTTCATCGATCAGGCGTACGCCCCTGGCTTTGAGTTCGGCCAGAGCCTCTTCGAGATTGTCCACACGCAGGGCTATGTGCTGAATCCCTTCGCCGTTTTTTTCGATGTATCTGGCCACGGGGCCGTCCGGTGCAGTTGACTCCAGAAGTTCAATTTCCGAATCGCCCACCGGGAAAAAAGAAACCCGCACTTTCTGCTCGGCGACCTCCTCTACGCCCGCCGACGCAATGCCCAGCATCTCATAGAGCTTCGAGCTTTCCGCCAGATTTTTCACCGCAATACCGATGTGATCGATTTTCAAAACTTTCATGATTATTGCTCCTTATATCTGTCGTCGGGTTTTATCAGTGACGACCATGTATTGTGTTGCATCGAGGTTCGTGGCAAAGGGTTATCGGTCATCGGGAAAGTATCTTCCGGCCGCATTGTTGAGTAATATGTCACCTGCCAGCTTTTTATGAACATAGAGTATCTTTATGCCACCACCATCCACCAGCCACTTTCGCCAACTTCACCATGAAGACTTGCACAACTTTTGCAAATCAACAAGCTCGTCTTTCCCTGCACGTTGAACTCTCCTTCAGAACTCCCGCCCCTTAAGGCGTGCCAGGACTTTCGCGGCGGCGGATGTGGGGGTCATGGCTCCCGCCTCCACATCTTTGAGCGTCGCGGCCATCACGTCCGCCGCGGGGCTTTGGTAAAACCATTCCTGGACTCCTTCGCGCACCATAAATTTCAGCCACTCGGCCGCCTGTTCTTTCCTTTTAGCCTGCAGTTCACCGCTTTGGGAAAGTCTGTCGCGATGTTCGAGGATTATTTGTAGTATATTTTCCAGCCCGTCCATGGTAACCGCGCTGCAGGTCACCACCGGGGGAGACCAGCTTCTGTAGGGGGGCGAAAGCAGATGGAAGGCGGTTTCGTACTGGCGTCTGGCTATCTTCGCCCGTTCGATATTGTCTCCGTCCGCCTTGTTGACCGCCACCGCGTCCGCCAGTTCGAGGACGCCTTTTTTGATGCCCTGCAATTCATCGCCTCCGCCGGCGATCATCAAAACGAGGAAGAAATCGACCATCGAAGCCACAGTGACTTCCGACTGGCCGACACCGACCGTTTCAACCATCACAACATCAAAACCCGCCGCCTCACACACAAGCATTGTCTCGCGTGTCTTGCGGGCTACGCCTCCCAATGTTTTCCCGGAAGGGGAGGGCCGGATGAAGGCCTTTTTGTTTGCGGAGAGCTTTTCCATCCGCGTTTTATCCGCCAGTATGCTGCCGCCCGTTTTCGGGGAGCTGGGATCAACCGCTAAAACCGCCGTACGGTATCCTTTTTGCGTAAGCAGTGTTCCGAAACTTTCAATGAATGTGCTTTTGCCGGCGCCCGGAAGGCCGGTGATCCCCAGACGCAAGGCGCCGCCCGTGTGCGGCAAAAGAGCATCCAAAACCAGGCGCGACAGCTCTTCATCAGAAGGCAGAGAGCTTTCGATAAGAGTGATGGTCCTGGCCAGTAAGCGTCTGTCGCGGCGAAGAACGCCCTGTATGTAATGCTGTGGATCGAGGTTTTTCATGCCGATGTGTCCTGAGGTTGAGTCATACGAGTCAAGTATACTCAAAAGACGGGTGGCAGGCAAATTATATTTGGGCAGGGGTAACAAGAAATGGGTTCCCGGTTGTCAGTTACCGGTTCCCAGGGGAAAATCTTGAAGGAATGGCCCTTCAGCCTTCAGCCTTTATCCTTTGTCCTTTAGCCTTTAGCCTTTAGCCTTTAGCCTTCGTCCTTCGTCCTTCGTCCTTCGTCCTTCGTCCTTCGTCCTTCGTCCTTTGTCCTCTTTCCTTTCTCTTTCAGCCTTTAATCTTTGCCTTGATTCTTTCCTGATATTCGAGAATTTCGTGGCGCAGGATGTCCAGATCGGCGACGCGGTCGTTGAGCCTTTTCAGATGATTTTCCAGCAGTTCCAGAAGACGCTTCAATACTTTTTCATTGGATTTCTCATACGTCCACATGGACTCGAGCTCCTGCATCTCGGAGAGAGTCATGCCCATAATTTTCAGCCGCTTGATCAGTTTCAGTCGCCGCAGGTCCGCATCCGTGTATATCCTGCGGCCGCCCTCGACGCGCTTGATGGAGTTGAGCAGACCGATCTCTTCATAGTAGCGGATGGTCCGCCGGCTCATGTCCAGCTTTCTGGAAAGCTCTCCGATGGAGGTAAATTCTTTGT
>JAAYKU010000283.1 GCA_012522275.1 Smithella sp. | reverse complement strand
GGAGCGCGGGTAATTTTATGGATACCGATGCGCAGAAAATAATGATTACGGCCGAAGAAACAGATATTTTGCAGGAAATCATGAATATCGCCTTCGGCCGCGCAGCCTCCGATCTGGCGGAATACATAGATATTTTTGTGATTCTCAGCGTGCCCTTCGTCAAGCTGCTCAGGTCGTCCGACTTGCCGCCCTACATGAGCTCCGAAATCAAGAAATATGACAATATCTCTATGGTGGAGCAGCATTTCTGGGGCAAATTCAAGGGCAGCGCTTTTTTAGTGTTTCCGGCGGACACGGGCAAGAAAATTCTGTCCCTTCTGGACGGCTCCGAAGAGTACTTTGAATCAGATCCGATCAATGAACTGGAGAAAGAAACATTCCGGGAGGTGGGCAACATACTCATCGGTGCATGTATCGGCAAGATTGCCGAACTGCTGGGCGATGTCATCACCTATTCCCCGCCCCGGGTAGTGGTGGACAAAAATCAGCGCAGCATCATTTCCGACAATATTTTTGACAGTGACAGCCTGGCCATTGTTTTGAGAACCGTCTTTGATTTCAATGAAAAAAATGTCAACGGTTATCTGTTTATCGTTACCAGCGAGGAGTCTTTTGCCTGGCTCAAAACAGCGCTGTACAACTTCCTCGATCAATATGATCTCTAGCTGTCCAACTTACCCGATCCGGCAGCTTGAATTCTGTGTGAAAAAGTCAAGGCTGTAAAAAGCCGGGCCGGATGCCGCCTTGCTTTTTCCAACCTTCATTTCGACATGTCCTACATCATGAAGTTAATTGAAATATAACCGGGCCGGTGATATCTGCATGTGCATAGAAGCGCCGAAATGCATCGGCCGCAGTATGGCCCGGGTTTCAGATATCAAGTTTTGAAGATGCTAAAGGCCGGGTTTTTAATTAAAAGATAATACCGGAGGTGTCGTAAACAATGAAAACAATCCTGATTTTGAAAGAGAGCAAAACTCCGATACATTATATCGTCGACACACTGGCTGAAACATGGAAGGCTCTCGGGTACAGGGTAATCGAACATGCGGGGGTTGACAATCCGCCCGGGGCGGATGTCCTTTTCCTGCACGTTGACCGGACGGTCGTGCCGGACGAGTTTCTGCAACTGGCTTCGCGCTATCCGGTTGCGGTAAACGGCAGGGCGCGCGATATTTCCCGCCGCCTCTACAGTACGGCCCGGCTCTCGAAAAGCGACGGCTACGCCGGCCCCGTCATTGTCAAAACAAATGCCAATTACGGCGGTATGCCTGAAGACCGGCCTGTTTCACGCTTTGCCGGCTTCGCGCGGCTGTTTTTCCGCAAGGAGCATGCAGCGGCCAGACGCCAGGCCGCTTCCTGGCGGCGGCTTACCGCCTTGAACCCCCGGCACTATCCGATCTTCGAGAGCATCGACCGCGTCCCGGCGGGCGTCTGGAAAAACGAGCACCTGATCGTGGAAAAATTTCTGCCTGAGCAGGAGGGTGATCTGCACTACGTGCGCTACTGGACATTTTTCGGTGACGCGGGCATAACCGGCAGGCACGGCTCTGTCTGCCCCATCGTCAAGTTCGACAACAGCGAAGCATCCGATATTCCCGTAGACGTCCCGCAGGAGCTGCGCCGTGTGCGGCGAATGCTTAACCTCGATTACGGCCGGATCGATTTCGTGATGAATAAAGGCGAGCCGGTCGTGCTCGATGTAAACAAGACCCAGGGGGGAGGGGCCGCACTCGATCCCAACAGTGAACAGCTCAAAAAAATAGCACTCGGCATCGAGAGTTTTTTGAAATAAAGCAGCACGCTCACAAAACGCTTCGCGGTCATATACGCCCGGAAGTGTTTTCAGCCGGTCTGCGCCAACGATGGTGAAGGTCGGCGCGCTGTCATGAGGTGCCTGGTGTTCACCATACCCACAGCAATGACCCGATACAGACATGACCGAACCATGACAGGACGCTTTTTGCTCTTGCTTGCGAAAACTACAGGGATCGTTTTTTAATGGGGAAATGCAGGGAAGGGTGCTGTGCGTCAGGCATGCGGCAGGAGAGGTTTACACATTTTCAAAAGACTGTGCCGGATCAATACTCGATTCCCGCGCGGTCTTTGATTCCCGCCGCGTAGTGATGCTTTATTTCCTTCACTTCGCTCACTGTATCGGCCAGTTTACGAATTTGCCTCGGGGCATAGCGTCCGGTAAGGATCAGATCAAGTGCCGGCGGCCTGTTTTTGATGAAGTCAATCAGCTCCGCAAGAGGGATGAGTTTGAAATCGACTGCGACGTTGATCTCGTCGAGGATGAGCATATCGTATTTGCCGGAAGTCGCCGCCTTTTTTACCGTCTCGAAACCGCGGCGGGCCAGTTCTATATCGACCGGAGCCGGGTTGTCGCGCATGACGAAACTGTCGAGCCCTGAGCGGCGGATGGTGATTTGCGGCAGATATTTGTGAATGGTTTTATATTCACCGTAGTCGCGGCCCTTCATAAACTGCATGATGAACACTCTTTGGCCGTGGCCCGCGGCGCGCAGGGCCTGCCCGAAGGCGGAGGTGGTTTTGCCCTTGCCGTTGCCTGTGATGACGATAACAAGGCCGCGGGGTGATAACTCATCAGGAGAGGCGGTTTTGCGGGCGGGCGTTGTGTTCTCCACCGGTTTTTTTACTGATGTCTTCTTGCCGTGTGTCTTTTTCATGCTGTTTCTCCCGCCTTGATAAACCGGCGTGCGACGGCCTCTGCTTCAGAGTAGGGATCCGTCTCACGGCCGGCCACGCGATTGGTCATCTCTTTTAATTCACCGGTGGCGATAAGCTTTGCCACCACCGGCTCAAGGATACTGGCTTTGAGTGCGTCCGTGATTTCCATCATGGCTTTACGCTCCATGCGTCCGGCCAGACGGCCGCTGACGATGAGGTAGTCGTGATGCTCCAGAACTTTTTGCGCCAGCTCCGCCGCCTTTTCGGCGAAGCTGGCCGGTTCGTAAAGGTTGCCGAGTGTTACAACAGGCGGACGCCAGTCGCCTTCAGCAACTGCTGTGGCGCTCAGCAAAGCAGCAAGCTCCTTCTGTAGCTGCCCGGCGCCGGGCCGGTCCGCCTTGTTTACGGCGAACACGTCGGCTATTTCCATGATGCCCGCCTTCATCGCCTGAATGTCATCGCCCATACCGGGCACCAGAACAACCACAACGCTGTGCGCGTGGTTGATGATGTCCAGCTCCTGCTGGCCGATGCCCACTGTTTCCACAATAACGACATCCTTGCCCATTGCCTCCATGACATGAATGGCGTCGCCCGCGGCTTGCGAAAGTCCACCCAGGGCGCCGCGTGTGGCCAGTGAACGCACGAATACAGCGTCATCTTCGGCATGGCGCAACATGCGGATGCGGTCGCCCAAAATGGCGCCGCCGGTAAAGGGGCTGGTCGGGTCCACCGCCAGCACGCCCACGGTTTTGCCGCGGCGGCGAAATTCGTGGACCAGGGCGTCGGTCAGTGTGCTTTTGCCTGCACCGGGAGAGCCGGTGATGCCGATGATAAATGATTTACCGGTATGTGCAAAAAGGTTTTTCAGTTTCGGGCGTGCACCCGGGAGCCTGTCTTCCAGGTCGCGGATGAGACGCGAGGCGGTGCGGACGTCACCTGCGCATATTTTATTAGTGGTTTCCATAAAACACTTGCCTTAACCGTTTGTCTCAATGGCGGGTCTGGATGTGCTCGCGGATCCACTCCACGATGGAATCCAGCGACGCGCCGGGGGTGAAGATGGCCTGGATGCCCGCGTCGTAGAGCATCTGAAAGTCCTGTTCGGGGATGATGCCGCCGCCGATGACGGCGATATCGTCGGCATTTTTCTCGCGCAGCAGTTCCACCACACGCGGGAATAAAACACGATGTGCTCCGGACAGACAGCTCAAGCCGACCAGGTCCACGTCCTCCTGGATGGCCGCGGCCGCGACCTGCTCCGGCGTCTGGTGACAGCCCGTGTAGATCACTTCAAAGCCCGCATCGCGGAAACAGCGCGCCAGCACCCTGGCGCCCCGATCGTGACCGTCCAGGCCCGGCTTGGCGACCATCACCCTGATTTTTCTTTCTGACATAAGTAACTCCTTTTATTGCACCGGCAGGTTTTGGTTTGAAATCCCCCCTGCGACTTTAATAAAGCCCCGGATCCCTGTATTCCCCGTAAACCTCCCGGTACACGTCACAGATTTCCTGCTTGGTAGCCAGATTTTTCACGGCATCTATACAGTAGGGCATGACATTATCGCCGTTTTTGCAGGCGGCGCGGATGTCATGCAGCGATTGGGAAACGGCCCGGTCGTCACGGCGCCGGCGGATGTCTTTGAGGCGGCGGATCTGTTTCTCGCCGACGCTTTCGTCGATTTCCAAAAGCGGCACCGCATGCTGCGCCTCGGTCACGTATTTGTTGACGCCGACCATGACCTTTTCATTTTTTTCGATCTGCTGCTGGAATTTGTAGGACGCATCCGCGATTTCCATCTGCGGAAAGCCTTTTTCGATAGCCGCGATCATGCCACCCATGGCGTCTATCTTTTCGATGTACTCCGTAGCTTTCTCCTCGATTTCATTGGTGAGGGACTCTACATGGTAAGACCCGGCCAGTGGGTCGATGGTATTGACGATGCCCGTTTCTTCGGCCAGAATCTGTTGCGTGCGCAGCGCCACCTCCACCGCATGATCCGACGGCAGACAGAAAACTTCATCCAGTGAATTGGTGTGCAAAGACTGTGTACCTCCCAAAACGGCGGCCAAGGCCTCAATGGCTGTGCGCACGACATTGTTGTATGGCTGCTGGGCGGTGAGCGAACAGCCCGCTGTCTGAGTGTGGAAACGCATCCACAGTGAGCGCGGGTTTTTGGCACCGAAACGGTCGCGCATTATTTTAGCCCACATGCGCCGGGCCGCCCGCAGTTTGCATATCTCCTCAAAAAAGTCGATGTGTGCATTGAAGAAAAAAGACAGGCGCGGTGCGAAATCATCAACATCCAGCTTTTTGCGGCGAATGACGTCCTCGACATATTCGATGCCGTCGCGGAGGGTGAAGGCCAGTTCTTGGACCGCCGTGGCGCCCGCTTCACGGATATGGTAGCCGCTGATGCTGATCGTGTTCCAGCGCGGGACATATTTCGTGCCGAACTCCACCGTGTCGCTGATGAGCTTGACTGACGGCTCCGGTGGACACATGAAAGTTTTTTGCGCAATGAATTCCTTGAGCATGTCGTTTTGGATGGTACCGCCGATTCTGGACAGGGGTACTCCTTTGATGTCGGCCGCCGCGCAGTACATCGCCCATAAAACGGTGGCGGGCGGGTTGATGGTCATAGACGTGGTTACCTGATCGAGCGGAATGCCGTCAATGAGAGCCAGAAAGTCTTCCAGCGTGTCGATGGCCACGCCGCACTTGCCGACTTCCCCCAGTGATTTCGGCGAGTCGCTGTCGTAGCCCATGAGTGTGGGAAAATCAAAAGCGGTGGAAAGCCCCGTCTGTCCTTCGCGAAGCAGCATGCGCCAACGGGCGTTGGTGTCTTGGGCCGAACCCATGCCGGAAAACATACGGAAAGTCCAGTGGCGGCCGCGGTAGCCCGTGACCTGGTTGCCGCGCAGGTAAGGAAACTCGCCGGGGGCGCCGATATCACGGGCAAAGTCCATATCCTTTATGTCTTCGGGTGTGTAGAGCCTTTTAATTTCCAGGTCGGAAACGGTGGAGAAGCGCTCTTTCTGATCGGGATTGCCCTTGAGCGCTCTTTGTACGCTATCGTGCCATTTGCGGGTGAGCCCGGAAGATGTGCTTGTTGTTTCATCTGAAAAATACAATGTCTTTCCTCCTTGCGCAGGCGGCGGCAAATCCGCCGGTAAATAATGCCGGGCGGGAAAGTTAATCCGACCCCCCCTTGCGTGAAAGCAAATTTTTCATGGAGATGCCGAAAAAAGGCTGCCGGCAAAAAGTGAGCATGCAACTAATCCCAACACAATGTTTTTGTCAAGAAATTTGAGGACTGACGATACTTAAAAAAACGCCCCGCGACGGATGTCGCGGG
The DNA here is from genome assembly GCA_012522275.1 of Smithella sp. Taxonomy (GTDB): domain Bacteria; phylum Desulfobacterota; class Syntrophia; order Syntrophales; family Smithellaceae; genus UBA8904. The sequence goes on along the minus strand of JAAYKU010000283.1, from coordinate 19,061 downwards.
GCGTTAGATGTGCAGTGGAAAATGCTAAATGATTCTTACGTTTTCCGCTTCCGGACCTTTTTTGCCCTGGACAACGTCAAAGCTTACCTGCTGCCCTTCGGCCAGTGTTTTGAAGCCGCTGGCCTGAATAGCGCTGAAGTGCACAAAAATGTCACTGCCGCCCTCTTGCTCGATGAAGCCGAAGCCCTTGCGTTCGTTGAACCATTTTACTTTACCTTCCGACATGGGTCCAATCCTCCTTTCTCAGAATTTCTTAAGTCGAATTATCACCATGGCAGATAATAAAAAGGCCGCCCATTTTAAAAGTACCAGGCGGCCTGCCTTGCGCTTTGTCATGACACTATTCAACTTAGTCCTTTGCTTTTCAATATGGTTGATCTGCAAAGTTGACGGTACTTAATGCATTGTCCATCAATAGTCAAGCGTTATTTTCTGATATTTGTTGTACTACATTTTTTGCCGGATTCGTGTTATGGACTCAAGCTCTGAAAGAGCAGACAGTCTCCCCAAGAGCCGCCGGCGGCCCTTGGGGATCAAAGACAATATAAACAACATAAAGGAGTAAATGAATGAACGCCTCTATAGACCGCCCCGCAAAGTTTGCCGGGGGCACCCGTTATGTCCTGGATGATGAACTTGCCAAGATCGTCAATATTTCCATGGCGCTGGAAATGCCGCTTTTGCTCAAGGGCGAGCCGGGTACCGGAAAAACCATGCTGGCGCATGCTGTCGCCGAGTCGCTGCGCATGCCTTTGATTATCCTGAACGTAAAATCCAGCATGAAACTTATCGACGCCCTGTATCAGTACGATACGCTCACCCGCTTAAACGACAGCCGCTTTGCCGATTCGGGACGGGACGTGAGCAATATCGAGGAATACATCAAGATGGGTAAAATCGGTCAGGCGTTTGCCGCCGAGAAGAAAGTTGTTTTACTGATTGACGAAATTGACAAGGCGGATACGGATTTCCAGGACGATATGCTCGATATTCTCGATCAGATGCAGTTCGATATCATGGAAATCGACCGGACGGTGCGCGCAAAGCACCGCCCCGTTATCGTCATTACCTCCAATGCCAAAAAGGATCTGTCCGACCCGTTTCTGGGCCGCTGTAACTTTCATCATATCGCCTTTCCCGACCGCGACATGATGCGTAAAATCATTGGAGTGCATTTTCCGAACCTGAACAAAGACCTTGCGTCGGCATGTCTGGAAGCGTTCTACCAGCTGCGCGAGGTGCGCGGCGTCGAGAAGAAACCCGCCACACGGGAGTTGATCAACTGGATGCGGGCGCTGCAGGCCGACCCGGACTTTAACATCAAGAGCCTCAAGTCATCCGGTATTCCTTATCTGGGCGTACTGTTCAAAAAGAGCACTGACCTTTATCTGGCGGCGCACAGGTAGAAAGACGAAGGCATGTTTGTAAATTTTTTCTACACACTGCGCGATCGTGGCATACCGGTGACGCCCACCTCTTTTCTGCGCCTGCAGAAGGCTCTGTGTATGGGACTGATTACGTCGCTGGAGGACTTCTACAGCGTGACGCGCTCGCTTCTGGTAAAGAGCGAAAGGTACTTCGATATATACGATCAGGTGTTCGGCGTGGCGTTTCGCGGCATGCCGGATGTGGAGCCGGACGATGCCGAACTCTCCGAGATGGTCAAAGCCATGCTTTCCGAGTGGCTCCAGGACCCGGGCGAAGTGGCGCGGGTGCTGGGCCTTTCCGAAGAAGAGGTCAAGCAGATGACGCCCGACGAGCTCGTCGAGCATTTTCTCAAACGACTCAAGGAGCAGACGGAAGCCCATCACGGTGGCAACAGATGGATCGGCACGCGCGGTACTTCGCCCACCGGTCATTCCGGTTATCATCCGGGGGGCATGCGCGTAGGAGGCGAGTCGCGCAACAAGTCGGCCATCAAGGTCGCCATGGAGCGCCGCTACCGGGATTATTCCCAGTCCGGTCCGATTACCGCCTCACAGATGGGTGAGGCGCTCAAAAGGCTCAAACACCTTCAGCCGGCGGGCCCCAGGGACGTTGTCAATATCGATGAAACAATTCGCGAGACGATGCGCAATGCCGGTGAAATTGAAATTATTTTCGACAGGCGTCTGGCCGACCGGCTTAAAGTGAAGCTGTTCATCGACAACGGCGGCTGGTCGATGGATCCGTACGTCGATGTCGTACAGACGCTTTTCCATTATGCGCAGCACCAGTTCAAGGAGCTGGAAATTTACTACTTCCACAATACGATTTATTCCAAGGTCTGGTCAGACCCACACCGCTACAAAAAGCCGGTCCGGGTGGATGAACTTTTTCGTTCCGACCCGGAAACAAGGCTGATTATCGTCGGCGACGCCTCGATGGCGCCCTATGAGCTAAACGACCCGCGCGGTGCCATTTATGTCGGACAGAACGAGGCGCGTCCTTCGGTTGATTATCTGAAGTTTCTTGCCAAAACCTTCCGGCATTGTGTGTGGCTCAACCCTCAGTCAAGCGATCACTGGCATTACACTTGGACGATAAAAGTTATTGCCGGCATCTTTCCCATGTTCGAGTTGTCGCTCGACGGTCTGGAAAAAGCTGTACGCCATTTAACTTCCCGAAACTAGTCCCGGCAAGAGACGGGCTTTTACTCCCGCTGCCGGCATGAGGATATTGAAGCGTCGCTGGATGAGACGCTACGGTTGCGAGTTTCGATGTTTTGCGCTCTTGCGGCACGGCCGCAAAGGGATCATCCGCCGCTCGAAAGCATTTTCCGCTAACTGGAAAAACGCGGATAATTCCTGCATGCAAGAAGTGCTGTGGCAGGAATGATTCACAAAATAAGTATTCAGGACAGCCGACGCTACGCGTATAAATTATTTTATTGCCGATAAATGACGGGAAAACAGCGGTAATTCTTCTTGACATGAAATTTCAATTACGATACGACTTGTGACCGCAGGTCATGATGCGGTGATTGTTCCATTATTGTTCTATGTTAACAATAGCTTGTTGAGATTATCCCGTGCCTGACGATGTTGCCGGGTGTTTCATGACTGAAGATTGCCATTATTTATGCGATGCACGATTCCGTTGAAAACAGGCGGAAGCGTTTTTTTAGAAGAGGTTTCTGGGGCGGAACACAGGAGGAATTGCCTTGAGTCCAGAAGAGAGAAGAAAAAAAGAAAAGGAAAACCGTAAAAATTCTATTCTGAAAGCGGCGCGCAAACTTTTCTTTGAGCGCGGCTTTAAATCCGTGACTGTCGATCTGATCGCCGCCAAAGCCGAAGTCAGCAAGGGCTCGATTTACCTCTATTTTGACAGTAAGGAAGAAATCTATACGCAGATATTGATTTCTGCCAATATTGACCGTCACAAAGAGATAGAAAATTTTATTAAAGCTGAAGGGACCGCCTCAGAACTTTTGCATGCCTTCGCCGAAGATTATGTGAATTTCTTCCTGGAAAACAATGAATTATTCCGTATTCTCATGACCTTCATGCTGCACGCGGACAATATGAATCTGACCGAAGAGCAAAACACGCAGCTCATTCATACAACAAACGAAAATATCCGTACTTTTTCCGAAATTCTTAAAAGGGGTGTGGAATCGGGCGAATTTGCCGCCGATACGGATATCCGCCAGTTGCAATACGCCATCTGGGGGTTGCTCAACGGCATTATTTCTCTTTATATATACACTGGCGCTCCGGAAAAAAGGTCCGAAAGGATTCACTCGATTGTGCGCGACGGCATCAATATGCTTATTAAAGGTATAAAAAATCAGGAATTTTTGTTGTCTGATGCACCCTGAACCTAACGGATCAACTTTTCAAAGTCCCGGTTGGCCTCATCAAGCAGCTTTTCCACATCTTGTTCCAGTTTCTCAAAACGATCGATAATGGCTTTTGCACGGTCAGTCAGTTTCATCGACTTTTCTTTGGTATCAACATCGACCAGCTTCATGCCCATTCGTTCCTCGGAGGCTTTGAGCCTCCCCCAGGCCGCCCGGTAGGACATTTCCAACTTTTTGGCCGCCGCGTTGAGGCTGTGGTGCTCGGTTACGGCATTGAGGATGTTGTCCCTGCCTTTGCCGAAAATAACTTTCCCGCCTTTTTCCAGCCATATTTTATATTTAATTTCCATGGGGAATGTCTCCTGAACAGCCTTTCATGAGTACTCTTATAAAAAAGAAAGCCCTGAAATGTCAATAAGATTCATTTCACCCCCTACTGGTCGGGCGTTTTGAAATTTCTAAAAGATCTCTTAAGGACAGTAATTGATTGGATGTGTTTAATTAAACATATTGACTTTCACGTTTTTTTTCGCGAAAGTATGACGCTAATGACATAAACCAAATTTGACATATTTATGTAGGGGGGTTTTATGCAAATCACAAGGAGAGGTTTTTTGAGTTTGTCCGGTGCTGTCGGAGGCGGAGTCGCCCTGTCGAGTCTGGGGCTGAATCTGAACCCGACGCGTGCGCACGCGGACGAGCTTGGCAAGATGAACAGAATTAAGGTTGCCAGGCAGGTAACGACCATTTGTTGTTACTGCTCCGTCGGCTGCGGTTTGGTGTGCAGCGTCGATAAGGCGACCGGCAAAATTTTCAACATCGAGGGCGACGCAGATCATCCGATCAATGAAGGGTCCCTGTGCGCCAAGGGCGCGGGGTTTTTCGACCTGACGGAAGCCAACAAACACCGTCTGACGAAGGTTCTCTACCGCAAGCCCTACGGGACGGAATGGGAAGAAAAGGACTGGGACTTCGCCCTTTCCCGCATCGCCCGTCTGATTAAAGACACGCGCGACAAGGATTTTGTTAAAAGGAACAGCAAGGGTGAACTGGTCAACCGCTGCGAATCGATCGGTCACTATGGCAGCTCCAACGTGGACAACGAAGAGTGCTGGCTGATTACAGTCAAATCGCGCGCTTTGGGGCTTGTCTATGTGGACCACCAGGCCAGGGTCTGACACAGTCCCTCTGTGGCGGCTCTGGGAGAGTCGTTTGGGCGCGGTTCCATGACGAACCATTACTGCGATCTGAAAAACGCAGACGTCATACTGATTATGGGCAGCAATGCCGCCGAGCATCACCCGATCGCGTTTAAGTGGATCTTGAGGGCCAAAGAACAAGGCGCCACTCTGATCCACGTCGATCCCCGCTTCACAAGGACATCTGCCCGCTGCGATTTCCACGTACCGCTTCGTTCCGGTACGGATATCGCTTTTCTGGGGGGCATGATCAACTACATTCTGGAAAAGAACAAATACTTTAAGGATTATGTCGTCAACTATACCAACGCGTCGTTCATTGTGAACAGCGGGTTTAACTTCAAAGACGGTTTGTTTTCCGGCTACGATGCCAAAAACAGAAAATACGACAAGTCCACCTGGGTATTTGACGCAGACGGCGGTGGTATCCCCCAGCGGGATACGAGCCTCACACACCCGCGCAGCGTTTTCCAGCTGTTGAAGAAACATTACTCGCGCTACACACTCGACAAGGTTTCGAGCATCACCGGTGTTTCACAGGAAAATCTGCTCAAAGTGTATGAAATTTACGCTTCCACCGGCGCGCCGGACAAGGCGGGAACGGAATGCTACGCTCTGGGCTGGACGCACCACACGGTCGGCAGTCAGAATATCCGCACTATGTCCATTATCCAGCTTCTGCTGGGCAATATGGGCATCGCGGGCGGAGGCATCAACGCGCTGCGCGGCGAACCAAACGTTCAGGGTTCGACCGACCATGCGATCCTATACAACGTCCTGCCCGGCTACCTGAAGACACCGTCTTCGTCGCTGGGTACGCTCGACGGTTACCTTAAAAAGTACACACCTGTATCGAAGGATCCTCAGTCCGCCAACTACTATTCGAATTACCCGAAGTTTTTCGTGAGCTTCCTCAAGTCACTGTGGGAGGGCAAAGCCACAAAGGGCAATGAGTTCGGTTATCATTGGCTTCCCAAAATTGAAGAGGGCAAACACTATTCCACGATGCATATGTTCGACAGAATGTATGAGGACAAGATTAAAGGATTGTTCGTTATCGGCGCGAATACGGCGGTGAGTACCCCGAATTCCAACAAGGTCCGCAAGGCGCTGCAGAATCTCGACTGGATGGTGGGTGAAAATATTTTCAATAATGAAACCCACGAATTTTGGCGGGCCCCCGACGTCGATCCCGCCAAAATCAAAACGGAATGTTTCCTGCTGCCCGCAGCTGCCTCGATGGAGAAAGAAGGCTCGCAGAGCAACTCCGGCCGCTGGGTCCAGTGGAAATACAAAGCCGCCGAGGCTCCCGGTGACGCGATTCCTGTCGGTGAAATTGAAATCAAAATCATGAAGGCCGTCAAGGAGCTTTATGAAAAGGAAGGCGGTCCCAACGCCGAGGCCATCGTCAACCTCAAATGGGATTATCTCGACGACAAGGGAAGCTTTGATGTAATGAAAGTGGCCAAACAGATTAACGGAGTCTTCCTGGAAGACACGGTCATCGAAGACAAGGCCAAAGGAACCAGTACTGTATTCAAAAAAGGTCAATTGGTGCCGGGCTTCGGTAATCTTCAGGTTGACGGAAAGACGGCCTGCGGTAACTGGGTTATTTCTGGAAGCTACACGGCCGATGGCATCAACAAGATGCAATCGCGCGGCAAGGAAGACCCCACGGGACTGGGACTTTTCCCCAACTGGTCTTATGCCTGGCCGGTCAACCGCCGCATTTTGTACAACCGTGCTTCCTGTGATATCAATGGCAAGCCATACAACCCGAAGCGCAATATTCTGGAGTGGAAAGGCGACAAATGGGTTGGCGATGTGCCGGACGGCCCCTGGCCGCCCATGGCAAATAAAGCGCAGGGAAAATATCCCTTCATCATGCAGAAAGACGGCCTCGGGGCACTTTTCGGGCCCGGTATGGTCGAAGGTCCCTTCCCCGAACATTACGAGCCGCTGGAGAGCCCGTTGGAGAGCAACCCCATGTCCTCTCAGCGTATCAACCCGGCCGCCGAAATCTTCAACAGCGAAATGGACAAAGTCGCCAGCGCAAGCGAGGAATTCCCCTATGTCTGCACGACATACTCCTGCACGGAGCACTGGTGCAGCGGTGCACTGACGCGCTGGCAGGCCTGGCTTCTGGAGGCCATGCCGGAACTCTATGTAGAAATCGGCGAAGAACTGGCTAAGCATCTTAAAATCAAAAACGGCCAGAGAGTCAAGGTAGTCTCCGCTCGTGGCGAAGCCCCCTGTGTGGCCATGGTGACTAAGCGCTTCAAGCCTTTCCAGGTGGAAGGTAAAACCGTTCATCAGGTCGGCATGCCCTTCAATTACGGCTGGCTGTATCCGAAAGACGGAGGCGACAGCACAAACGTATTAACCCCAACCGTTGGCGATGCGAACACCTTCTGTCCCGAGTACAAGGCGTTCATGGTCAACGTAGCAAAGTTGTAGGAGGGACACGACAATGAGTAAACCAGAACTGGTTAAATTGATTGATACGACCCTGTGCACCGCCTGCCGCGGCTGCCAGGTGGCCTGTAAGCAATGGAATGAGATGCCCGGCCTGAGAACAAAACAGTTCGGCAGCTATCAGAACCCTCCTGATCTTCAGTGGAACACCTGGACGCTGATCCGCTTTCAGGAATATGAGGATGCGCAGGGGAATTTCGACTGGATCTTCCGCAAGGACGGCTGCATGCATTGCACCGATGCGGCCTGTGTCAAAGTCTGCCCCAGCGGCTCACTGTACTACACGCCGATGAAGACGGTCGGCCTCGATCATGATAAGTGTATCGGCTGTAAGGAATGCGTGGCGGCTTGTCCGTTTCATATTCCGAAGTATGACGAAAGAACGGACAAAGTCTATAAGTGCGACCTGTGCTATACACGCATTCGCGAGAGCCTGGCGCCGGCGTGTGTCAAGTCCTGTCCGACAGGTGCTCTGACGATTGGTAACAAAGACGAAATGATTAAGAAAGCATACGCCAGAGTCGCACAGCTCGGCGGTGACGCCAATGTTTACGGTGACAAGTTCGTCGGCGGCACTCACGTTCTTTACGTTTTAAAGCATAAGCCGGAAGTTTACGAAGAACTGCCGGCAAGCCCGAAAGTGCCCTTGTCCGTCATCGTCTGGAAGGATCTCCTCAAACCCCTGAGTTTGGTTGCCGCCGGTGCTGCAGCTGCAGGTGTCTTCCTGCACTATATTACTCATGGCCCCAAGACTCCGGGACCTGAGGGACAAGATAAGAAGGGGGAGGAATAGCCATGAAAAAAGGATACGTACAGGTTACAGACAGCTATGAGCGGATCATTCACTGGTCTTTGGCTATTTCTTGTCTGCTTTTGTGTCTGACTGGTCTGGGGATGATGTTTCACACCTTCAACTTTGTCAGCTATTTGTTCGGCGGTATGCACAATATGAAGTTTGTGCATAATTTTACGGGGATAGTGTTTTTCATTGCTTTGCTTCTTGCGATCCGTATGTGGTGGAGGGAGGCGGGCGTATTCGTTTTACCTGAAGACATGGAGTGGGTAAAAGTTGCGGGGGGATATTTGTGGCATGTGGACAATGTCCCGGAGACAGGGAAATACAATCCCGGTCAGAAGGCATTTTATCTCGCCGTGGTGATTTTCGGTGTGGTCATGGTGATCACCGGTTTCATCATGTGGTTTCCCGCGAAATTTCCGGTCGGCCTTGTGCGGTGGATGTATCCTCTGCACGCTTTGGGCTTCCTGGTGATTTTCGCTTTTTTCTTTGTTCACCTTTACCTGGGAACGATCGGAAACCCCGGTACTGTGCAGGCCATGTTTTCCGGCTGGATGGACAAGAAGGTTTTGACGATGCTGCACCCGAAATGGGTTAAAGAGATGGAGCATGAAGGCAAACTCATTGCCTGGGGTGAGCAGAAGAAAGACGATACGCACGGGCATCACGCGTAAGCGCGGGCTCCAATGATGAATTTGTGATTTGAAAAGACAAGCAGGCGGCGTTCATCAAAACGGTGGGCGCCGTCTTTTTTTATGATGAAGGAAATGCGTGCTTTTGCGGACGATCTCTGCTATGAAATCCCGACTTTGGTGTGCTGGATTTTTCCGGGCTTGTTTCTCTCAATAGAAAAAGAAAGGTATTTTTATCATGACATCAGTTTCGTCGGATGCATCCGGCATATCTCAAATCATCGAAAACGCGATCGAACAAAACCCACATGCGGGTGAACTGCTCAGAGCCTTCAAACCGGTGATTGTCAGACAAAGGCAGTTGGCTAAGGCGGCGATGCTCATGCCTGCCGACTATTCCCGTGTGGATAAAGAAAAATTGAAGGCGGGAATCCCGATCATCCGACAGGCGGATTTCCTGGATGAAGCGGATGATATAAAACAAATCATCCTGCCGCTCGCGGAGGCTCTGAAAGAAGGCATGCCCGCTGTGACGGAAGGGATCGACCGCTTTTGCACTCTTGCACAAGAGGGGAAAATCGTCCTGACGGACTACTTTAAAACTCCCGAGGAAGGCCAGGCGTCGGCAGTCGATAAATGGGGGGCGGATTTGAAGCTCTCTCCGTCCAACGCCGCTTTTTTAATGAGCCTGGCAGGTCGCGTAATTTTAGAGCAGCGTAGAAACGAAGCCGTCGCTGCGCTCGGCGCGTTTGACTGGGAGAAGGGTTACTGCCCGATATGCGGCGATTTTCCGTCCATCGCGTTGATTGAAGAAGAGGGAGGAACGCGTTTTTTACATTGCAGCTCATGCGGCCAGGATTGGCGTTTCACCCGAGTTTGCTGTCCCTACTGTGAGAAAGACAGCAGGCAGGGCATGGATTATTTTTACGTGGAAAACAAGACGCAGGAGTCGGCTTTTATCTGCGACGAATGCAAAAAATATCTGGTGACACTGTATCGTGTAGGCCATATTCTGCCGCGTGATATGGATGTTTCCGCCATAGCCCTGGTGCATCTGGATATGATCATGCAGGATAAAGGCTATGAGCCGATGACGGTTTGCGCCTGGAATGTTCTGGGCTGAACAGGACGCTGCATTGGTTGTGTTTCAAAATCATCCGTGAAGGCTGTGCAAAAAGTCAATATGTTGCATTTCTTCCGACCAGGTTTCTACGCAAGGAGAAATTCTCCTGCGGCGGACATTTGTTTGTTTTAACCAGTTGAATTGATGAGATATATTACTTAAACTGCAATGGTGAAAAGATTATTTCCGGTGATTGCCGGAAGGAGAACGCGATTTATTAAATTCAAATTTAAGGGGGCTGCTTTCTCAGTGCATTCGTAAAAAACCCGCCAAACCCCCTTTGTGTAGCATAACTTTAATAATATCAATATATTATCTTTTCAAGGATATATTAATTTACCTGTTGACAGACTCATGGTCATTATTGTATGACTTGCAGGACGTATGGCAGATCTGTCGTATGTCATCTATGACTTTCAAGGCGGTGAAATTATGAATGAAACCTTTGTCTTAGACGGAAAAGAGACGCCTTTCCGGCCGGGCCAGACTATTCTGGAAGCGGCAAAAAACGGCGGTGTTGTAATTCCTTCACTTTGTTACCTGAAAGGCTCCACGCCTACCGGTGCCTGCCGAATATGCTGTGTGGAAGTGAAAGGCGCCAGATCTCTGATGGCCGCCTGTTCTACGCCGGTCACACCGGGAATGGAGGTAATGACCGATAGTGAGCTGGTGCATAAAGCCAGAAAAATGAATGTCGAATTTTTACTGGCGAGCGGTCGCCACAACTGCCTGACGTGCGAGGCCAACGGCAACTGCCGCCTGCAGGATCTTGCCTATTTTTACAAAATCACCGAACTTAAGTTTCCGGAAAAACCTGATGAGGATATTTATCCGACCGAAGATATCAATCCTTTGATTGTGCGCGATTTCAGCCGTTGCATTCTTTGTGGCCGTTGCGTGCAGGCCTGTAATGAAGTGGTGGTTAATCGGGCTATTTCACAGGGATACCGCGGCGTGACGAGTAAAATTGTCACAGGTGGAGACCTGCCCTATCATGAAAGCGAGTGCGTTTTTTGCGGCCAGTGTGTGGAAGTATGCCCGACTGGAGCGCTTACCGAAAAAAAAGCACAAGGACTGGGCCGACATTGGGAAACAGAAAAAATACGCACGACCTGTCCCTACTGCGGTGTGGGTTGTCAGCAGTGGCTGCATGTTAAAGACGGGAAAATAGTCAAGGTAACGGCGGTGGAGGACGCCCAGCCCAATCAGGGCAGGCTTTGCGTAAAAGGCCGTTTCGCCTACGAGTTCATTTATTCGGAGGACAGGCTCAAAACCCCGCTTATCCGGGAAAAGAACGGTTTCCGTGAAGCCTCCTGGGATGAGGCACTGGATCTGGTTGCCTCAAAATTCAAGGAGATCATTCAGAAAGACGGGCCGGACGCCATCGCGGGTGTGAGCTGTGCCCGCAGTATCAACGAAGACTCTTACCAGATGCAGAAACTTTTCCGCGCGGTGATCGGCACGAATAATATCGATCACTGCGCGCGTACGTGACACGCTCCCACGGTCGCGGGTCTCGCGACTTCTTTCGGTTCGGGCGCAATGACCAACTCTTTTGCCGATTTCATGAAGGCGAAGATGATCATGATGGTAGGTACCAATATGAGTGAGGCTCATCCGGTGGCCGCCACATTTGTTAAAGACGCGGTGCTGGCCGGCGCAAAGCTCATTATCGTCGATCCGCGACGCACGGAGATGGTGGACTTCGCCGAGCTGCACGTACAGCTCAAGGTTGGTTCCGACGTGGCGCTGATCAACGGGATCATGAATGTCCTGATCAATGAAAACCTCTATGATAAGGAATATGTGGACACCTGCACGGTCGGCTTTGAAGAGCTCAAAGCCAAGGCAATGGAATATCCGCCTGAACGGGCGGCTGAAATTTCCGGTGTGCCGGCCGATATGATCCGCGATCTGGCCCGGCGGCTGGCCTCGACAAAGCCCGCCATGCTCATGTACACGCTGGGCATCACCGAACACATCTGTGCTGTGAACAACGTGATGAGCTGTGCAAATCTGCAGATGCTGCTGGGCAATGTCGGCTTCGAGTGCGGCGGCGTGAACCCGCTGCGCGGCCAGAACAACGTTCAGGGGGCGTGTGATATGGGCGCGCTGCCCAATGTCTTTCCCGGTTATCAGCGTGTCGACAATGCCGACGCGCGGGCAAAATTCGCCAAGGCCTGGAATGTGGAAAGCCTGCCGGACAAGCCGGGGATGATGATGCCGACGATGCTGGAAAACCTGCCCACGGGCAAAGTGAAAGCGCTTTATGTTTTCGGAGAAAATCTGGCCAATACCGAGCCGGATATACGGCATGTCGAGCACTGCCTGGAATCGGCGGAATTTATGGTTTGCCAGGATATTTTCCCGACGGAAACAACGCGCTTTGCAGATGTTATTCTGCCCGCGGCAGCCTGGAGCGAAAATGACGGAACCTTCAGCAGCTCCGAGCGCCGCGTCAACCGCGTCCGCACGGCAAGCCTGGCGCCGGGGCAGGCCAAACCCAACTGGTGGATTTTCAAGGAAATCGCCAAAAGAATGGGGCACGATTGGGCCTCCAACAGTGCGCAGGAAATATGGGACAACGAGGTGTCTGTGCTGGCGCCGTCGATGGCCGGCATTAAATACCGGAGGCTGGAAAACGACGGCATACAGTGGCCTGCGCCCACCGAAGATCATGATGGAACGCCGACATTGCATAAAGACGGCAAGTTTACCTGCGGCCTGGGTGTGCTCAAGGCGATTGACTGGATACCGCCCGCGGAGGTTCCCGATCAGGAATATCCCATGGTGCTGTCCACCGGCCGTCGTCTGTATCATTATCATACCAGGACACAAACCGGCCGATGCGAAGGCATCAATGTACTTCTCAGCGAGGAGACAGCCGACATCTCCGCGGCGGATGCACGTAAAAAGGGCATTGCAGACGGCGAGATGATCAAAGTTAAATCGCGCCGCGGCGAGGTAAAAGTCAGGGCCCGTGTGACCAGGGAGGTTCCCGAAGGATTGGTCTGGATGGCTTTCCATTTCCGTGAAGGTAATGCCAACTGGCTGACCAATCCGGCGTATGACCCGATTACCCAGACGGCCGAGTACAAGGCCTGCGCCGTGAGGATTGATAAAATATAGAGAAATAAAAAACGTCCCGCGTTAAAAGCGGGATGTTTTTTGCTAAGCCGTATGCTAATATTAACACATGCTAGGGCTGGTTCAGGATATCTGCTGTCATGAAAAAAATAGTTTCTGCTGTATTGATTCTACTGTGTTTTTTTATGATGCCCCGGGACGCGGTGTCCGCGGATAAAATATCCGTCGCGGTCGCAGCCAATTTCATTTCCGCGTTCAAGGAAATAGCCCGGGATTTTGAAGCCAGGACAGGCGCAAAAGTGGAAGCCACTTTTTCCTCAACTGGACGCTTTTACGCTCAGATTAAAAATGGTGCGCCCTACGATATTTTTTTATCTGCCGACGAAGAGCGCCCTGACCTTTTGCAAAAGGAAGGTTGGACGGAAGGGGTTTTTATTTACGCGCGCGGACAGGCAATTTTGTGGTCGGCAGATAAAAACTTCTGTAAAGATACGGTCTGGTCGGACGCTTTGAAATATGAAAAGATAAAAAAGATCTCTATGGCCAACCCTCAGACCGCGCCCTATGGCGCGTCCGCGAAAGCCGCTCTGGAGACGGCCGGCCTGTGGGACACGCTGCAAAAAAAGCTGGTTTTCGCGGAGACTATCGCCCAGTCTTTCCAGTATGCGAGCACAGGCGCGGTTGATGCGGGCTTTTGCGCTCTTTCGGCGACGGTGAATCCCCGGGCGAATGACGGCTGTTTCTATCACCTTCCGGAAGCCCCCGACATCGTTCAGGCCGGCTGCGTGAATAAAAATGCTAAAAATAAAAAGTGCGCCGAGCTGTTTGCGGCCTATCTGCTAAGTGACCATGCAGCTCAGATCAAAAGGAAATACGGCTATCGCTGAATGGATTATCTTGCTCTTTATGTTACGCTTAAGCTGGCCCTGATCACTACCGTTGTTTTGATGATCCTGGCCGCGCCTGTCGCTTATTTTCTGGCGTTTTACCGCTTCCCCGGTAAATCGCTCGCGGAGGCGCTCATCTATCTGCCGCTGGCACTGCCGCCTACGGTCATCGGTTTTTATCTGATCATTTTCATGGGGCCCAGAGGATGGGCGGGCGGTTTATGGGCCAAACTCACGGGGGGATCACTTCTGTTTACTTTTTTAGGGATCGTCATTGCGTCAGTAATTTATTCCGTGCCTTTTGCCGTGCAGCCGATGAAAGCGGCTTTCGCCAAAATTGACCGCCGTCTTCTGGAGAACGCCTACATTCTGGGTCTGTCGAAGCGCGCCGCCTTTTTGCGCGTGATTGTGCCCAATTCCCTGGGGGGGATTGCCGCCGCCGCCGTGCTGGTTTTTCTGCATTCGATCGGCGCCTTCGGCGTATTGCTTATGGTCGGAGGCAGTATCCCGGGTGAAACCAAAGTGGCGTCGATCGCCATTTATGAGGCGGTGGAAATGATGAACTACCGCACGGCAGGATTGATCTCGCTGAGCTTTATTCCCATCAGCTACGCTTTTCTGCTTTTAGTCAACAGACTCAATGAGGGGGCACGTGCGTGACTATTTCCGCTGACTTTAAAAAGCGCCTGAAATATTTTGATCTCGAACTTTCCTTTTCCTGCCCGTCCGGAAAGATGATGGTGATGATCGGCCCCTCAGGAGGAGGGAAAACCACGGTCATCCGTATGCTGGCGGGACTGGAAACGCCGGACGAGGGGATGTTGCGTTTCGGCGGGGAGGTATGGTTCGATTCGCGGCGGCGAGTGAATGTTAAGCCCCAGAAGCGTCGTCTCGGTTACGTGTTTCAGGACTACAATCTTTTTCCGCATCTGAATTTATATGACAACGCAGCATTTGCGGCTGTGAATAAGAAGGAGGTCGATTCTCTGTTCGAGATGTTCGGCATCGATCATCTTAAAAAGCGCAGGCCTCATATGGTCTCCGGTGGAGAGCGTCAGCGTTGCGCGATCTGTCAGGCGCTGGCCAGGCATCCGCGGGTGCTTCTACTCGACGAGCCTTTTTCCGCGCTGGACGTCGTGACGCGCCGGGGGCTGCGCGAAGAGATCAAAAGCTTGAAAGGAAAATTGTCCTGCCCGATCATTTATGTCACGCACGACATCAATGAGGCTTTGTTTCTGGCGGATGAAATCGTGCCCTTGGTTGAAGGGAAAATCGACGAAAACTGGATGCAGCGTACTATTACACGTGAACCTGGAGAGGGGATGATGACCCGAGGGGCTCGTGAACCGCGTCTGTCACTGGTATATTAAAGATAGCCTCCGGCTGCGGCCTTTCAGGGGGCGACAAGGAGCGAAAATATATGAATATCTGTACCTATTCTTATGAAGAATATGTTCACCTGGTAAAATCTTTCCACGGCACACTGGCCCCCGGGCTTTTGATCGGCGGATTCATGGTCGATCTGGCCATGAAAAATCTTCCGGAAGGAGAATTTTTCGACGCGGTATGCGAAACGCCGGTCTGCCTGCCCGATGCCGTGCAGATTCTTACGCCCTGCACGGTCGGCAACGGCTGGCTTTCTGTCGTTCCGTTCGGGAAGTTTGCCGTGACTCTTTATGAAAAGTACGCAGGAGAAGGTGTGCGCGTTTATCTAGATACAAAGAAGCTCGACGGCTGGCCGGAAATCCGCGACTGGTATCTGAAAAAGAAAAAGAAGCAGGATCAGGACTCCGAAAAGCTTTTTTCACAGATAAAAGAGGCGGGGCACGGCCTTTTTGGACTCCAGCGTGTGCGGGTCGAAGCGGATAAAGTGCGACGGAATAAAATGGGGGCGGTGGCCGTCTGTCCGCAATGCGGCGAGGCCTACCCGACGCGTGACGGACAGAAGTGTCTCGGCTGTCAGGGGGGATCGCCTTACAAAGATATCCTGCCCGTCAGTGCGGGCGCATAGCAGTGCAAAATTTTCCTGAATCACGAAGCCGGAGGGAGATGAAGACAGGTCTTATTTTAAGCCGTTTATATGAGCGCCTGAAAACAGCGGCCGAAGTAAGGACAGTGTGCGACATGCGCCTGGGGCTGAGTTATGTCGGCCTGATGCTGGATGACGGAGCTGCGGGCCTTGCGGCCGTGCTTCCGGACAGAGCATCGCACAGTTGCACCGTCTTGAAAGAGGCGGGGACTTATGTCGGGTCCGGCGCCGTCGATGTGTTGCAATATCTTGTCAACGGCGGCAGTGCGCTTCGTCGCGCTATCGGCCTGGCCACGGCCAATGCACTTATCTGTGCACCCGGGCATCAAACAGACGATCGGGAGGCTACGACTTTTTTCAATCTTCAGCCGGATGAAAAAGTGGCGATGGTCGGGATGTTCGCTCCGCTGGTGAGCCGCATACGCGCCACCGGGGCGGTTTTGACTGTGATAGAAAAAAACCCGGAGCGCGCCGGTTTGTTATCGCCGGAACAGAAGAGCCGGGCCCTCAAAGACTGCGATGTCGCCATCATCACGGCGACTACGCTGCTCAACGGTACATTTGAAGAGACGATAGGGCTTTTAGGACGGCCGCGCGAGGTCGCATTGATGGGGCCTTCGACGCCGCTGGTACCGGAAATTTTCAGTGAAACTCCCGTGACACATCTGGGCGGCGCCACAGTGGCGGATGCGCGCCGTGCTTTGCAGATTATTTCCGAAGGCGGGGGTACGCCGGCGCTCAGGCCGCATCTGAAATTTGTCAACATGACGCTCGGGAGGGGGTGAAGAGTCCTTTATGCACAAGATACGTACATGTACAGCCCCGGGGGGCTTTGCGTGTCTCCAGGGAAGGCAACAGGAGAATGAATGATGTGTTATTGCCCCGTACGGTGAATGTTGGCCACCCTGTTGATATAGGACAGGCAGTCGTCCGCCGCTTTGGTGTGAAGGATCCACAATGCCCGCTCTTTCTCCATATGGATATTCTGTATCGGGAGAAAATAAGACGGGTAGATCATAAGAGGTATCGTATCCTGGGTATAGAAGATCCCCAAATTGTTCACGACGGCGGCCAGCATCGCCCACGACAGTATATCTGGCTCGATGATGATGACGGTGATTCCGTTTAGCAGTTCAGCGGGACCCGCACCGACATCCGAGCGGTTCACAATGAAAAAAGCAAGTTGCTGATTATGGCAACACAGGCAATATGTCCGGTACTCCCTTACAAAACCGGCTGCGGCAAACGACTTTTTCAGCGATTCCCCCAGTGTGTTGATGCCCATGGCATCGAGCAGCAGACCGCCGGAGGCCGCCTCATAAAACTCTTTCAGCTTTAAAATATCGCCCAGAGTGCACTCTCTCACCATCCACCCTTCAGGCAGTTTTTTGGCAAACTTTTTTACGAGGGATACGCAGGCAAATGAATCCACGGAGCATTTTTTGCTGTTGTTGATATATCTGACGAAATGATTGAAAAACTTCGAAGCATTATCATTTTCAGGACGGTAATACGTCATGAAATGGTCCGCTCCGGCCGTGTGCTGGCGCTGATAGGGAGCGAGATACTCAATGACGTCTTTCAAAAATGAGACAAACCTGGGTTTGTCATTGAGGTTTTTTGCCGCATAATGATGGACCAGCCAGGCCGGTTCGTAGGCGCGGATCATGGCCACATGAGCGTCAATTCGTCCGTTGGTTTTGTAGATGATTTGACGGGCGATATCCTGTCCTGAGCGGTACAGTTTCAGATAAGATTCCTTGAAAGTGTCCAGGTGTGCGCCGATATTCTCGTACTCATCGCGCTCGAAATAGCCCGTGTCAAAAAGGAATTCCCATAAAGGGTCCATTTCTGCATCCGAGAAGATACCGATACGGGCGTCAGCTGAAGACCAGATGATCCGGCTCAAGCGAGTATAGGCCTCGAGGCTCATCCCGGCTATGGCCAAGCCGTATTTGACCGTGCCCGCTTCCTCGTCGACCCGACGATAAACGACCTTTGCTCCGCATTTCATTTTTACGTAGCCCGCGTAAACGATCTCGAGCTCGGGAACCCACATGCCCGGCAGGAGCAGATCCTCTTCCAGAGCGTTGCTGATGGAAAAGCCGGACAGAGAAATGTCGCAAATATCCCTTTCAATATGGTCCCTGGAAAAGGGATGATGAAAACAGGCGGAAAAGGCGTGGCCGGCTTGTTGACGGGTGTTGCGCAGTTCCTGACGGGGATATAAGGCGGCCTGCTGGAGACCAGGAGCCAAGACAAGCCTGCTGTCGAAGCTGTTCAAGCGGTTGTATATACAGCGGGCCATGCCTGAATACAGTTCAGTGCCTCCTCGTTCCGCAATGAGAAGCGCAGGTTTTTCGTCGTTGAAATTACCGGTGCCGGTGGTTTCGGCGATATTGATGCCAACAGCCTGCGTACTGAAATCGATCATTTTTCCGGAGGCGACAAAATCGCCCTGAATGATTTTACAGTTGACATCTTCGCACAGATACCGCTTTGCCTTACGCAGAGTTTTGACCCGGCTGGTTTCAGGCAGACCCAGTTTCAGAAAATAACCATCGAGGCTGATCGCGCTGACTTCTGCAACAATTGCGGAAAGGCCGTCGTCGATCATCAAATGCGTCAGGTCATAGTTTTTGAGGTCCACGGCTGCATCTGCCGGCTCCAGTCTGGATAAAAGCTCCGCCCCGGAACATGCCTGAGGATAGGCTTTCACCAGAATTTGTGTAGCGGTAGTTCTTTGCAACAGATGAAGAAAAACAAATCCTTTTTTAAAAACCAGACGATTTATTTTTTTGACCAGTTCGTTGACTTGAATTGATTCACCTGAGCCATTACTGGACAAAATGGCAGAGTTTTGGAAAAGCCACGGGCTGAAATGATGCGGTGTAGTGTGCGGTGGGGACGAAGCACTGCCATTGGGGATAGCTTGAACGTTCATTTTTGTGACCTCAAAATAGCACTTTGAGTTTTATTGATTATCCGTTGATTGTCAATGAAAAACGCCATGATTTGCTGCAATCGAAATGACACCAAAATGACTAATGAT
>JAAYKU010000282.1 GCA_012522275.1 Smithella sp. | reverse complement strand
CGCGGTCTGGTTCGGTTGTATGGAGCTGCTGAAATGTATGCGATCCTTACAAAACAATTTTATCCTCATCCGATGCAAACTGGCCCTTGAACCACCCCCCTGTGTCAAGTGTGTATAATGACCAGCTCCAAAGGGGGACATTACTTGCGGTGCGTTGCTCATTATTTTCTGGATACCGACCTGCGCCGGTATGACGATATTGTCCCACGCCGGCGGGGGTGGCCCGCTTCAGGCGGGCCGGGGGTGGGCGTTGTCGTCTATTGCTTCCCATCTTTTTCGCGGTTGATTATCCCCTCAGTTTATTATAAGAATCCACCCCTGCTGGTTTTGCTCGTTTGCGTGCACTGAAACAACTCTTTCATGATGAAAGTGGAGGTATTTATGAAAAGGACGGCTTTAGTTGTGCTCGGCCTTATAGCGATGGCCGC
Source organism: Smithella sp. (assembly GCA_012522275.1). GTDB lineage: Bacteria > Desulfobacterota > Syntrophia > Syntrophales > Smithellaceae > UBA8904. The sequence goes on along the minus strand of JAAYKU010000282.1, from coordinate 4,055 downwards.
GCTGTGCAGCGGATGCGTGGTTGCTGAAAGCAAGTATCTGAAAAAAGTGAATGAAGCGGACGAACTGACCGGACGGGCTACTGCACTGGCCGCGGAAAATGACGACTTGAAAAACCGTATAAAAACCCTGGCCGAGCAGAGGGAGGATTTCCGCCTGAAGGTGTCCGTGCTGGAGACGGAAAATGCCAGGCTGAAGGATAACCTTGCGGAAGCTGCCCGAAAAACGAGCGAGGTGGAAAAGGAAAGCAATACCTATCAACGGCTGCTCGGAGAAATGAAAGATGAAATCGACAAAGGGCAGATTACCATCAGGGAGCTCAAAGGCAAATTGACCATGGATGTGGTCGATAAAATATTATTTGATTCAGGCGAGGCGAAAGTCAAAAAAGAGGGGCTCAAAGTTCTCGATCGCGTGGCGGACATTTTAAAAAATGTGGATGACAAAAACATCCGTATTGAAGGGCACACGGACAATGTGAAAATTATCGGCCGGCTGGCTTTGGTGTATCCCACCAACTGGGAGCTGTCCGCGGCGCGGGCGATCAATGTTTCGCGCTATCTGCAGGAAAAGGGCATTGCCCCCGCCGTTCTTTCCGCGACCGCTTTTGGCGAGTATAAGCCGGTGGCGGACAATGCCACGGCCGAAGGACGGGCCAAAAACCGCCGGATCGCCATTATTCTGCAGCCTAAAGACTAGCCCAAGGGGCTTTGAATCACTATTTAACAGGGAAAATAAATGGGGAAAAACATAGTTGAAAAAATACTGGCCGACCACCTGATGGCGGGCAGTCTTACGCCGGGTACACAGATCGGTATTCGCATCGACCAGACCCTCACGCAGGATGCCACCGGCACCATGGCTTATCTGCAGTTTGAGGCCATGGGGGTCGAGTGCGTCCAAACGGAAATTTCCGTCAGCTACATCGACCACAACACGGTTCAGATCGGTTTTGAAAACGCGGATGATCACCTGTATCTGCAAAGCGTCGCACGCAAATTCGGGGTGCTGCTTTCGCGTGCCGGAAACGGCATCTGCCATCAGGTTCATCTGGAGCGCTTCGGCAAGCCCGGTAAAACGCTTATCGGGTCCGACAGCCACACGCCCACCTGCGGCGCACTGGGCATGATCGCCATCGGCGCGGGCGGCCTCGACGTGGCACGGGCAATGGCGGGCGAACCTTTTTATCTGAGCTGCCCGTCGGTTGTCCGCATAAACCTGCACGGAAAGCTCCCCGCCTGGGTATCCGCCAAGGATGTCATATTGAAGGTGCTGGAGATTTTCACGACCAAAGGAAACGTCGGTGTGGTTTTTGAGTACGGCGGACAGGGGCTGGCGACGCTAAGCGTGCCCGAGCGCGCGACCATTGCCAATATGGGGGCGGAATGCGGCGTGACCACCTCGGTTTTTCCCAGTGACGAACTCACCCGGCAGTTTCTGAAATCACAGCAAAGGGAGAAAGACTTCATTTTACTGCAGGCGGATGACGATGCGGCCTATGCAAAAGTTGTCGATATCGACCTGTCGAAGCTCGAGCCCCTGACCGCCAGACCGCACAGCCCTGACAATATCGCAACCGTGCGCTCCATGAACGACCTTCCGGTGGATCAGGTCTGCCTGGGAAGCTGCACCAATTCTTCCTACAAAGACCTCGTCACCGTCGCGAAAATACTTCAGGGGCGCGTCGTGCACCCGGATGTCAGTTTTATTCTGGCGCCCGGCTCGAGGCAGGTTCTCGACAACCTCGCGCGCGACGGTTATCTTGCCTCGCTTATCGCCTCCGGCGCGCGCCTGATGGAAAACGCCTGCGGCTTTTGCATCGGCAACAGCCAAAGTCCGAAGTCAGGCGCAGTTTCTCTGCGGACTTCCAACCGGAACTTCCCCGGCCGCTCCGGAACGCTTGACGCGGATGTTTACCTGGTCAGCCCCGAAACGGCGGCGGCGGCGGTCATCACCGGCCGCTTCACCGATCCGCGTGAGCTATCCATGGACTACCCGCAAGTGGCCATGCCGGCGAAGCCGGTCATCGACGATTCCATGATCATCATGCCGGACGGCTGTGCGAAAGATGCCAAGATTTACCGTGGCCCGAATATCGGCGCTCCTCCGTCCAACGACGCTCTTCCCGACGTAATTGACGGGCCGGTGACCATCAAGGTAGGCGACAAAATCACCACAGATCATATCATTCCCGCCGGCGCGCGGATGAAGTACCGTTCCAATATCCCCAAATACGCGCAGTTCGTTTTTGAAAACCTAGATGCGTCTTTCGCCGGGCGCGCCCTGGCGATAAAGGCCGGGGGGAAACACAATATCGTCGTCGCCGGTCAGTCCTACGGGCAGGGATCGTCGCGTGAGCACGCCGCCATCTGCCCTATGCATCTGGGCGTGCGCGCGGTCATCGCCAAATCGTTTGAACGCATCCACGCCGCAAACCTCATCAACTTCGGCATCCTGCCTTTGACCTTCGCCAACGAAGCGGACTACGACGCGCTGGAGGCGGGAGATGAACTCAAAATTGAAAACGTCAGGCAGCTCATAACCGAAGGCTTGCCTTTTACCGTGCAAAACATGAGCAGGGGCACATCATTTCAGGTTGACTGCACGCTGTCGCCCAGACAAAAAAAGATCGTTCTGGCCGGCGGCGCGCTCAACGTCCGCAGTGAAAAATAATATAACCAAAGTATGGAGCACAGATTAAATGACGGCAAAAATTAAGGTGAAGACAAAACTTGTGGAAATGGACGGGGATGAAATGACCCGCATCATGTGGCAGATGGTGAAAGACAAACTTCTTTTTCCCTATCTGGAGATGGACATCGACTACTATGACCTGCACGTGAAACACCGCGACGACACAGACGATCAGGTCACGATTGACGCGGCCCGCGCCATCATGAAATACGGAGTCGGCATTAAATGCGCCACCATCACGCCCAATGAAGACAGAGTGCTGGAATACGACCTGAAAAAAGCGTGGAAAAGCCCCAACGGCACCATCCGCGCCATGCTCGACGGCACCGTCTTTCGCAAACCGATCCTGGTGAATAATATCAGACCGGGCGTCACATCATGGAAAAAACCCATCACCATCGGCCGTCACGCCTACGGCGACGTCTATGACAATTTTGAAATGAACATTCCTGGTGCGGGAAAACTGGAAGTGCTCTTCACTCCCGCGGATGGCGGCGCGCCGCAGAAAAAACTGGTCAAAGAATTCCCGTCGGCGGGCATCGTTCAGATCAACCATAACCTTGAGGGCTCGATTCTGAGCTTTGCCCGCGCCTGCTTTACCTATGCCCTTTCCGAGAAGATCGACGTGTGGTTTTCCACCAAAGACACCATCTCGAAAAAATATGACGCGGGCTTCCGTGATATCTTCGATCGGGAATTCGCCGCGAACTGGAAAGATAAATTTGATGCGGCCGGAATCGAATACTTCTTCACGCTGATTGACGACGCGGTGGCGCGCGTCATGAAAACCGAAGGCGGAATGCTCTGGGCGCTCAAAAACTACGACGGAGACGTCATGTCCGACATGGTTGCCTCCGCCTGTGGCTCGCTGGCCATGATGACCTCGGTGCTGGTTTCGCCCAACGGCTGGTTTGAATATGAAGCCGCGCACGGCACGGTGCAGAAACATTACTACAAGCACCTCAAAGGGGAAGAGACTTCGTCCAACTCGATGGCGCTTATCTTTGCCTGGACGGGCGGCCTGCGCAAACGCGGCGAGCTCGATTCCACGCCCGATGTTGTCGGCTTTGCCGACGCGCTGGAAGCGGCCGCGCTGGAAACAGTAGAGGCGGGCGTCATGACCGGCGATTTACTTTTGCTGGCCGACAAAAAGCCTTCCAACCGGAAAGTCAACACACAAGACTTCATTGACGCGATCGCCGACAGGCTCAAGGGAAAAATTTGAGGTGCGGAATTGTCATGCCGGTGAAAACCGGCATCCGTGCGCCCGGGAGCGGGCGCGATCAGAGAGGTGAAAGTCCTCTCTCGGGGAATGCTCATCCCCGATAGCTGAAGGTAACTGCGTCGCTGAGAAGCGGGGTGG
>JAAYKU010000281.1 GCA_012522275.1 Smithella sp. | reverse complement strand
TGATCGTTACGCCGGAAGGCTCCAGCAACGGTACGCCGTCGGCAAAAACGGAAATGTCCGTCGTGGTGCCGCCGATGTCCAGGGCTACAGAGTCTTGTGTCATGTCCGTGGTTGCCAAAATACCCATGATGCCCGCCGCCGGACCGGAATGGATAGTCTGCACGGGAGAATGTACCGACTGGTCAAGCAAAATGGTACCCCCGTCGGCTTTCAGAACATAGACCGGAATTTCCGGACCGATCCGGGCTGCGAACTTGCGGACATCCTCGACAAAATCCGCATATATATCGTGGATCGCCGCGTTCAGATAGGTTGTGGCGATGCGGCGCGGAAAATTCAACTGTCCGGACAGCTTGTGGCCTAAAGAAATATGGCGCGACGGACTTTCAAGGATTTTTGCCGTGTCGAGCTCCTGCTGCGGGTTGCGGCTTGAAAATTTGCCGACGACTCCTGCATGCCGGATATTTTTTGCGGCTATTTCCGTGCCGATTTCTTCTATCTCGCGCTCATCAACATTTTGTGCCGGGATGCCGCGATGGTTAACGTAGCCCCGAATAAAATAAGTGTCTTTATCCATGTTCAGGGCGGCGGGGGCCAGTCCCGGACCGGTAAGCAGCACCATAGCGACACGGTTAGTTTTATTTTGCACGATCGCGTTGGTGGACAAGGTGGTGCTGATGACGATTCTCTGAATGTTGCAGGCGTCAGCTCCGGAGGTCAGCTTTTCGGATGCTTCGATAAGTGAAGACACGATCCCTGCCTGATTAGTGAGCACTTTAGACTTTTTAATCAGCTGAAAATTCTGAACCAAAACCGCGTCTGTGTGTGTTCCGCCCACATCAATGCCAAGAATCATTGCTCCATCCTTTGCTTTTTGTTTCGGTTACCTATATATTGTTAAATACCTCTTGACAAGGTAAAAAAAAAGGGTAGAGTCACGGACAAAACGGTGCCTTCATACACCGAAATAATCGAAAGGAGGAATGTCTCATGAAGAAGGTATTGGCCATTTTTATCAGCATGCTTTTATTGGCTTCTTTGTCCATCGCGGCGGTAGGCTGCAAAAAAGCTGAAGAACCGGCAGCTCCCGCCGTTGAAGCCCCTGCGGCTCCGGAAGAGCCGGCAGCTACTGATGAAGCTCCTGCAGCCCCGGAAGCCGAAGAAGCTCCCGCAGCCCCTGCTGATCAGGCAGAATAGTCAGATAATCAATTGCTGGATTGTGAATCGGGTTGCCTCTGTTTATGAGGCGGCCCGGTTTTTTTTATTGAGCCTTGACATGACGCGGTTAAGTGTAAATAATAAATCAAATAACCGGGGGAGGTGTTTTATGGCGGAAAAAGACTGGGATCTGGTCAAAGCGTTGGTAGTAGGGGGTCTTATCGGTGCGGGTTTAGGGATTTTATTTGCTCCGAAAAGCGGCCGGGAGACACGCGATGATATTGCCCGCAAAGCTGACGAACTTTTAGCAAAGGTAGGCGAAGAATTTGAAAAAGAAGATGGTAAAGGCAGGCGGGCCTACGAGGGAGCCATAGACAAGCTGATGCAGGCCGAGGAGAAAGCGGTGGAGAAAATAGCGGATGTGGCCGAAAAACTCTCAGAGAATAAAAGCCGCCTGATGAGCGCGATCGATGCCGGCAGAGAAGCCTATCGCGAGGAAAAAAATAAAAACGAGGCGTGAGGCCGATGCGGCCGGCTGAAAAATTGTTTCATGCCGATTAACCCTTCCAGGAGGTGCTCATGTCTTATCCCGAAATTGCGTGGGTGATAATCGCCGGCGCCGTGTTGCTTTTGGTACTTTTTTGTATTCCCGTTTTGCTCAAACTGCGCAGGCTTGCTTCAGAGGCTCAGACTACTTTACAGCTTATCAATCAGAACCTGCCCTCTATTTTGAAAAACGTAGAAGAAATAACGGTTGATATAAATACCTCAACGAACGCCATTCGCCATCAGGTTCAGCAATATGCCGATACCGCAGGTCGTTTTCACGGCATGGTGGATGGAACGGTGAGAGGCCTGGAGTGGGTGGCCGGGCTTCCCATGAGGACGCCTCTTTACGGGAAAATATCGCAACTGATGCCGGTTCTGAAAGGAGTCAGGGCCTTTGTAAACGTATTTGCCAGAAGACTCAGGAGCTAGCGCCAGATGGCCAAAGTGACTTTTTCCGGAAAGTGGGGCCGCGTTGCCGTTTCTAAAAATCCGGCTGCCGCCGGCGGCCAAAAATCGGTGGAAGAGGTTGTGCGGGAAATAAAAAACGCCGCGTCGGCGCCCGGCGGCGAGGATTACCGGGAAAAGTCTCTGGCCATGCACGGACTGGTTTGCGCCCGCTGCGGAAGAGAGTTTTCCGGCTCAAATCGTCAACTTCTGACCGTCCATCATAAAGACGGCAATCATCATTACAATCCCCCCGACGGCAGCAACTGGGAAAACCTCTGCGTTTACTGCCATGAGGATGCCCACAGTCGTGAAATCCTTGCCGAATATCTGGAAGGGGGTTCATCGGGGCGGGAAACAGCCCTCGTGTACGGGGAAACCGCC
>JAAYKU010000039.1 GCA_012522275.1 Smithella sp. | reverse complement strand
TTCTTGAAATACTTGCCTTTGTCTTCGTGTGCCATGTTTACCTCATTTTTAAAAAGCGACTTCTCCCGCAGCGAAACCTCACCTGCTTCACTTCAGGGGTCAACGGCCGGATTTTCCGCACGGCCGCCGTCAGTACTTTATGTAATGAAAAGGCTCAACCGCCGAGAGAGCCTCTGTATCGAGTGTTGTAAATTTGTTTTTTTCCAGAAGTTTTTCCGTTTCTTCAATCCGGTCCACATCAACGACAAAGACCGCTTTTTCTCCGCATTCCAGCACAAACCCGTAGGCGTTGTTGATATTGATGCCCTCCTGGTAAAGAAGCTGCATCAGCCTGTCGAGGCCACCCGGTTTGTCCGGAATCAGCACGGCCAGAACGTTTTTAAGATAAACCGCCAGGCCCGCCTGCGTCAGAACCTTTTCCGCGCGCTTCGGTTCATCGACAATCAGATTGATGATCCCGGTCTGGCCGAAGGTCGTTATGGTGGTCGCCCGGATACTGATGCCCGCTCCGGCCAGATGTGACGTCACGCCGGCAAGCTGCCCCGGCTTGTTTTCCGCGTGGATGGAAAGCTGATAGGCAATCATGATACTCTCCTTGTTTGAATTGCAATCAACCTGTTTTCACAGTAATTCACTGCGTAAATAAAGGGATAAAACCGCATCGCGGCAAAAGCCGGTCCCGTCTCGCGCAGCGTGTCATGAAAACATCATAATGAATCTTAACAATTCCGGCGGCACTTTATCAAGACAAATCTCCGTACGGGCCGACCCGCGCCGGCGTGCGCCGCTTAGCGCCCCAGGAGCACATCTCCCGTGTCAGTGATCAGTTTTTCAGGCAATTGGAAAACCCGACGAAAGATATTCATCGTACCACTGGAAAGAGACTTGACCGGTATGGGTTTTACCTCCGGGTTGTCCCAATCTCCTTTGACTTCGAAATGGACAGTCACCAGATTGCCCTTGTCATCGGTGAGCACCCATCCCGCGATGGGAATTCTCGCTGCGATCAGATCCAGCGTTTTAAGAGGGTGAACGCCGACGATACCGTCGAGCTTCTTCTCTATCAGGTCTGTCTTACCGACTATCGAAATCTGCATGGCGTCACCACTGAGAAACAGGTCCTGAATGCCGACAACCCCTTTATCCAGCGTAAGGGAGGAAGTTATTGCCGTATAGGGCATTCCCTGCGTGGTCATGTCCGGCAGCTTCAATTTGAACAATTGCGAAACGTTGAGCAGTGAAAAAATTTTCGCCAGCGCGGAAAACTTTTTTATAACACCCTGCTGCGCCCGAAGCTCAACGGAACCTGTCGCCGTCCGGATGAAATCATCTATCGTCGCGCCTTCAGCGGTTACATTACCGTTCAATGACAGCTTTCCGGTAACAATCCTGTCGCCGACATCAAAATACTCTATGCATTGTTCGATAGCCGCCTGCTCCAGGGAAAAATTCAAGCGGTACTGATCCGGGCTGTCGGAGTGAAACTCCACCTTCCCCCGCCCCTTGAAGCTCCCTCCCAGAACACCGGCCTCCAGGGATTCGACCTCCAGGGTTTGATTCGAATATTTCATGCCGGCATTGAGCCTGCTGAATTCAAGGCCGTTGATCACGCCGCTGTCCACGTGCAAAGTCAAATCAAGGCTCCGGCTCGCGGGCGATGCGCCGCCGCTTTCCGCGTACTTCAAAACAAGCAGGCGCCGCGCGTCATCAAAATGAATATAAGGAGAGTTCAGGTTCAGACTGACAGGCGCACCATCCTGATAGGGAACTTGAGCGGATAACACAAAAACGGATTTTTCCAGCGCAAATGAAAGACGCTCGATACGAAAATGGTCCCCGCCGGCGGTAAAGCGTGTTTTGACCTCGCGCAGGGCGACGCTGCCGTCGGGGCCGTGCAGACCGATGTCTTCCAGGCGCACAAGAGACGAGTCCAGCCGGCAACTAAGGCCCGCGCCGTGTAAATTCCGCATGGTGCACCTGCCCCTTACGGCGCTTGCACCGATTTTCGCCCGCAGACGCGAGGTTTCCATGCCGCCGTCTTTAAAAGTGGCAACACCGGTCAGAGAGCGCACGCGCTCCACCTCGTCTGCCGGTTGGAAAGAAACGTTGTCAAATGACACACTGCCACGCCACAAGAAGCTTACCGGATCGTCAGGATCACCCTTGCCGGAAAGACGAATCCGGCAGGCCCCCGCCGGCTTGAACTTCTTCAGCCCGGGAAAAAACGAAGCCGCCTTGCGTAAATTCAGGTGATCCGACGACAGGTTCACCGACACAGGCGTCTTGCCTGAAAAAAGATAAGAGGCACTGCCGCCGATCTTTTGCCCTTCCAGATCATACTCAAAAGACGAAACCTTAAGCTCATCCTCACTCAAAAGCAGCACGGCGGCAAGAAGGTTCTGACGTCCTGCCGGCTTTTCGATCGCCTCCCCGTAGCCGTAGGCGGCCCCGGTCAACCGCCAGGAGGCATCGATTTGAAATTTTTCAGCCGGGCCTTTCCCCGAAAGAAGCAGCGCCGACGCACCTTCAAAGGTAAGCTCCGAGAATTTTTCCTTCCCCAAAAGCCAGACAACCTCGTCTCGTGCCGGCTCCATGGCCATCTTTGCCGTGTAAACGGCCGGTCCCGGCAATGCAAAGTCGGAAATAGAACCGTCGAGGCGAAAGGGGGTTGCGCCGAAGTTGCCTTTCATGCCGGACAGCACAAACTGTCTGTTTTTCATCTCGAGCGTGCCGTCGATATTTGTAAAATCCGGTGCGCCGCCCGCCCCGACGGAAAATACGCCTTTCCGGACATGCGCAAGCACAGTGAGCACACCGGCATTTTCTTCTTCCATCATACCCGCAATCTGGCTGAGCCTGCCTGCGAGCTTGCCTTCCGTCAGTGTAAAATCACCGCCTTTGACATGCTCCCTGATAAAATCACCGACCGATGAAGGAATGATGCCCCAGGGTATATAAGAATGCATTTCGGCCAGTGAAAAAGACGATGATGACGCACTGACAGAGAGCCCGGGGTCGTCGTCTCCCATGTCCTTTATGGAAAACCGGCCTGCCAGTGAAACGCGATCTATCATCATGCGGTCGATTTCAAGCTGGAGCTGTGTTGCGTCACGCATCAGGTGATAATCGATCTGCACAACTTCCGGCTGCAGGCGTTTTTCAAAAACGTCCGGATACTCCAGCATGGCGCCCTTCACCGTGATCTTACCTTGTGCATCAAAGCGCGAGAATGTACCGGCTAACGTCGCTTCCCAGTTCAGACGGCCCGCCAGTCCGCTTATCGGCACGCAGTCGCGCAGGTAGGGCAGATAATGACGCATATCCACACCCGTCAGGCGTAAAGACGCCTCCAGCCTGCTTTCCATAAGCGGCTTTCCGGATGCGGCCGGTAAAAAAGTTCCCGCCGTCTGAATTTTTCCGCTGCTTTCATTTTCATGGATGACGGCCGATATTTTAAAGCGCGACCCTCTGCCGAAACGCCTCGGCTCAATACTGCATTGCACATCGGCAAGTGAAGATTCCAGCCGCTTCGCACCGTGCGCATGGTCGATAAAGGTGAGCTTTCCGTTTTCCACAACAATTTTTTTCAGCCCCAGCGACATCTCCGGCTTTGCTTCACGTTCGAGCAAATCCGCAATATTCAAAATCCCGTCCGGAGAGCGCCTCAAAAACAGCCGGGGATTCTTCAGCAACGTTTTGCGAAGCACCACGCGCTTCATCAGAAGAGGCAGAAAATCCACACGGAAATAGGCCGAGTCAATTTCAAAAAGCTCGGACGAGCCGTCTTTTTCCCAGACAGTCAGATGAGTAAAATCAATGGACAGGCCGTGACTGACGCTGAGAGATGCCTTTCCCGATTCGTAGGTTACATTTCTGTCCAGAGCACCGCTCATGATTTTCATTATGGTTTCTTTATGATTGTCAAGTTCAGAAAGCTGCCGTGACGCCAACAGCCATGCGCCGGCAAACAAAATCACCAGCACCACAAGTAAAGCGGCAATGCCTGTCAGTAATTTTTTGCGGGTATTCTTTTTCATCTGGGTTGGTCCGCCGGCCCCCTGCCCCGTGGAGTTTTAGTGAATATAGGAAATATCGCCGTGAAATACCATCATTTATTCCTGCCGTGAGGCGAGAGTACCGGGGAAAAGGAGCGACCGGGCATCAACCAAAAAATATTTCCCGCTTCGCTTTTGAATGAAAACCTCACCCACCGCCTGCGGCCTGACGACAATTAATGATACACCTGCAAAAGCGCCGTCATTTCATCTTCGTGGACCAGTTGATAGTGACGCTGGTATTCAGCCGCCATTTCCCGCGCCAGCGTCTCCCTGTGGAGCCTGTGCAAGTGAGTGTGCCTGTCGTGATGGACATAGTAAACAGTTTCATCGGCCGGTTTTTTATGAATCAGTATATATTTTATACCGTCTCTTTTGAGTTCAGCTTTTTGAGCTTCAAAATCTGAAAAATCGAGAGTGTCGATAAGCGAGGGGGCAAGCTTGCGCCCGATGCTTCCATTGGCCATCGGCACGGGCGAACAGGCGGCCTGTTGCATCATATACTTGTTGTCCTGGAGATAGCCCGCGGGGAGATTGATCATCCCGAAGTCACCCGCGCGGTCCTCATTGATCAGTGCATAGGCGGGCGGACAGACCACGGGCGTGGAGTCGAGTCCGGTGGGAAAGAAATCTGCGAAAGTCACAATCGCCAGAATACCGACAGCCGCCGCAGCCGTGATTTTTTTTCTGCCGGCCAGAAAATATTCGGCGATCATCGCCACGGAAACACCCGTGAACAGATAAACGAAGATCACCGCGCGTGAAGGCGTGCGCACGTTTTTCAAAACAGGAATATATTCGGTAAGGAGCGTGGGAAGGGGAAGCCATACCCTGTAGCCCCCCACATGAAGCCATGAGCCCAGTGCAAGCAGCATGAACAAAAGAATGCCGGCCTGAAAAAAACCCAGGTTTTCAATCTTTCGGCAATATTTTTTAAACAGCGCAAAAAGAAGAACCGCCACGTTGGCCAGCCCCAGATAGACCGTCATCTCCCAGTGATTGCCCTGGAAATGTGAATACAGCGGCCTGCCGATCTTCGCCATCAGATGATAGGGATGAAATGTAATAAACCCCAGAAGGTCTGCCACAAAAAAATCGTGCCCCTCCAGATAAGAACGCGCCCCTGTCTGAAGAATCATCGTGACGATGAGCGGCGACAAAAGAAAAAGAGCAAAGAAGGTGATCAGCGCCGCGGGCACAAGCGTTTCGCCAGGCATGAGCGAGCGGTTTTTTACCGCGTGAAACACATAATAAAAAAGGACGAAATAACCGATATAGACAAGATAGTACCAGCACGACAAAGCGGCCAGCGCCCACATCACAGACGCGGCCGCCGCCAGGTACACCTTCTTTTCCCGCATGTAGCGGAGGAAAAAATAAACGAAAAAAGGCACGAAGGTAATCGCCGACACATGCATATGGTGCAGCGTATGCGCAAGATGAAACGGGCTGAAGCCGAAGATAAAGCCTGACAATACAGCCAGCGCCTCACTCCTGACATACAGTCTGGTCAGCAGATAGGCGCCCAAAGCCCCGAAGAAAAAAGAAATCAGCAGAAAAAAATTGTGCAAAAATATCAGCGTGCCCACATCAGTTCCCAGGCCGACTACGCAACGTACCAGATAAATGGCTACAAGATTGGGATATGAAAAGGAATGATAAACTAAAGACGCTCCCTCGGGATAAAATATTTTGTCCGTATGCAACAAGCCTGAGGGGTCCGCATCAAGCTTTGTCTGCATATACCAGGTATTCCAAAATTCCTGCATATTGTCTTCCGGCGGGCCGATCAGCGCCGTGGAAAATGAACCGAAATAGACATGAAAAAAAATAACGATGACAAGTAAATATATCAAACCGGCAACAGCAGTGCGTCCAAAACTTTTCATGAAAATTATTCCTCCCGTGCTCCGCCTGTCATTCTCCGGTCATTTCGCTCCCGTTGCGCCGGAGTGTTTCACAATCCGTTACCCTGTCTTTTCAACCGAAGGGGGGAGTCTTTTTTATTAATGATATAGATATGTAAAAGTCCACCGCATGCGCTTGAAATTACCGTTCTCCGATTGCGGCAAATGTCATATACGATGCCTTCCGGCATTAGCAATCTATTTTTGACGCCCTGAGACTTGTATCAATAAACAGCTTCTTTATATTGCCGGGGAAAGCTCCTGGGGACAACGCGGC
>JAAYKU010000280.1 GCA_012522275.1 Smithella sp. | reverse complement strand
CCTTTGTGGACATGGCTTCCGGCCATTTAATCACCGGCAGAGAAAAAGTTTTTTCAAGCAAATCGGCAAAACGGTTGACCTTTTCACACTGGATACCTTCAGAGCCGTCGAGACGCACAGGGTAGCCGATGACGATTTTTTCCACCGAATACCGGCTGATCCACTGCTCGATAACATTCAGGTCATGTTTTTTGGTTTTACGAATCAAAGTGGGCAGCCCCTGGGCCGTCAGCCCCAACTCATCGCAGATTGCCGCACCGATTCGTTTTTCCCCGTAATCGAGGCCAAGAATACGCAAATTGACACCTCTTTGTCGTTTTCTAGCAATTTCACTGCTCATTTTCAACACTTAATAACGCCCGGCTTTCACTGTCTCCGGCCGGAGGCTGTGCCGTAATCGTAAAGAAGCCGTCAACATCGTCATGCCGGTGAAAACCGGTATCCAGAACATAATGAGCAAATAGCTCGTAGCTCATAGTTCATGGTTGATGGTGTCCCCGCCGGCGGGGGTGGCCCGAAGGGCCGGGGGCCAGAGGTCAAAGAACAGGGTTAGGGTCGAAGGCAAGGGTGCCTGATCAAAGTTCAGTCTGTTTTCCCGTTTCCCTCAAACGGTTTTTTACCCGTTTTGAGCCCCCCGTTTGAGTCAGTTTCGTATGGAAAACATTCATTTTTTTCTTGACAAAGGGATTTTCCATCTTTATAGTCGGCCCTGTGGAGTAAAGTGGTTTATTGTGGAGGGGAAATTCCATGTCCGTGTTTCGTGGGCAATATCACCATGGTATCGATGAAAAGGGAAGAATTATTTTCCCTTCGCGCTTCCGTGAGATTTTTGCCGAACATTATGAAAACAAAATGGTCATCACGAACTGGGACGGATACCTGATCGTTTTTCCCTATGCGGAATGGTTCCTTATCGAGCAGGAGGTGTCCAAAAGACGCATTCTGGATAAAAAGTTCCGCGATTTTCAGAGATTTTTCATGTCCGGCGCCGTGGACTGCACACTCGACGGTCAGGGCCGGGTTTTGATCCCCCCCTCTCTTCGTGAGTACGCTCAACTGGAGAAGGAAATCGTTCTGGCCGGCATGCTGAAAAATATTGAAATCTGGCCGAGGGAGAAGTTTGAGCTGAGAAACAGGGAGGCGGGCGAAAAAATAGACAAGGATAACGAGATAGCCGACAGCCTGGGGATCTGACGATGGACGCTGTTTTTTCCCACGAACCGGTAATGCTCGAAGAAGTGCTCTTTTGGCTGGCGGAGGGGGAAAGCGGCGTTTACGTGGACGCGACAATAGGCGGAGCCGGGCATGCCCGTGCGATCCTGGACCAGACGGGGGGGCGCCTCATCGGTATTGATTGTGACGCGGACGCGGTGGCGGCGGCTGAAGACAGACTGTCTGCTTTTGGCGCGCGCAAAGTCGTGGTTCGGGCCAATTTCGCCGATCTGGGCGGGGTGCTCAGAGACCTCGGTGTTGACAAGGTGGACGGCGTTCTTATGGATCTGGGCGTTTCCTCCCATCAGCTGGATACGGCGGCCCGTGGTTTCAGTTTTAATAAACCGGCGCCGCTGGATATGAGGATGGATCAAAGCCGGAAATTGAGTGCCCGTGATGTGGTTAATAATTACGGGGCTGCACAACTGGAAAAAATTATCAGGCTTTACGGGGAAGAAAAGATGGCTGCACGAATCGCCACAGCGATAGTTCAGCACAGACAGGCCGCACCGGTTGAGACAACTGCGCAGTTGGCCGGTATTGTTACAGATGCAATGCCACTGCGCATGAGGCACTTGAAGATTCATCCCGCCACCCGCACGTTTCAGGCGCTCAGAATTGCCGTCAACGGAGAGCTCGACTGCATCCGCCCCGGCATGGAAGCGGCCGCGGACGCGCTCAGGCCGGGCGGGCGTGTTGCGGTCATCTCGTTTCACTCTCTGGAAGACAGGATTGTAAAAAACACCTTCAGCGAGATGGCGGCAGGCTGTGTCTGCCCGAAAGACATTCCTTATTGTGTTTGCGACAAGACGGCGACAGTGAAAGTTTTAACGCGCAAGGCGGTGACGCCGTCAGCGGAAGAGATAAAGCGCAACCCCCGCGCGCGCAGCGCTAAACTGCGCGTGGCGGAAAGGATTTGAAGATGACACACACGGCGGGAAGCCAGACAATGGTTCGCAGCAGGTCGGGCAGGGAAGGCGCGGGCGTTTCGTTCGGCGTGAAATACCCGGCGTTTATCCTGGTGGCCCTTGTCGGAATGTTTGTGGCCGTGATTTATGTCGGCTTGCACATCCGTATGACCAGGCTCGAGTATGATGTCGCGGCGGCTCTGTCCGCGAGGGAACTCCTGCAGGAGGAGCACAAAAGACTGGACCTGGAGATGAGCTATCTGAAATCGCAGGAGAGAATTGAGGGGATTGCCCGCAACAAGCTGCAGATGTCTTATCTGAAGGCCGGACAGGTGATTATTCTTAAGCAGGAACAGGCGGGGGAATAATTATGGCGTCGGATTCCAGAAAATGGTTGAGGATGAGGCTCGCCCTCATTATGGGGGTATTTCTGGTTTTGTTTGTCGCTCTTTTATCGCGCGCTTTTCAGCTGCAGGTGCTCTCCGGCGAAGAACTGCAAAAGCTGGCCCGCAGACAGCACACAGCAACATTGCCCCTGCATCCCGAAAGAGGCATTATTTACGACCGCAACGGCGAGAAGCTTGCTGTATCCGTTCTGGCGGATTCCGTCTGTGCCGACCCGGGCAGGATTACCGACCCGGCCAGGGCTTCGCGGCGGATTGCCTCACTGCTCAATCTGAAGCGTGAAGAGGTATACAAAAAAATCTCCGAGCCGAAAAGCTTCTGCTGGCTGGCCAGAAAAATTCCTCCCCAGCAGGCGGCGCTGGTCGAGGCAGCGGGCATCGAAGGTGTTTTTCTCATCAAAGAGCCGAAGCGGTTTTATCCCAACGGCCAGCTGGCCGCCCATCTGATCGGGTTTGCGGGTTTCGACGCGGAGGGGCTCGAAGGGATCGAAAAAAGATATGACGGGTATCTCAAAGGTACTCCGGAAAAGCTCATCTGGGCCAGAGACGCCAAGGGGAAAAAGCTTTTTTTGCATGTCGAGCCCAATAAAAATCATAAAGCAGACGAAGGCGCCAATCTGGTTTTGACTATCGACAGCCGTATCCAGTATCTGGTGGAGACGCATCTTAAAGAGGCTGTGCAAAGCAAGGAGGCCAAAGGCGGCATTGCCATTGTCATGGACCCGAAAACGGGCGAGATTCTGGCCATGGCTAATGAAAAGGGCTTCAACCCAAACAATATCAAAGGGCTGACGCCGGACGCCTGGAGAAACCGCGCCATTACCGACTCCGTTGATCCGGGATCGACCTTCAAGCCATTTCTGGTGGCGGCCGCGCTGGAAGAAGGGATTATCCGGGAGTCGGACTCGTTTTATTGTGAAAACGGCTATTATAAAATCGGCAGCCGCGTGATCCGCGAAGCGGCCCGCAAACGCCACGGCTACCTTTCCGTACGCGAAATTCTGAAGTACTCCAGCAATATCGGCACGGCGAAAATCGCCGAGAAGCTCGGCCGCGAAAAATATTATTCCTACATCAAGAATTTCGGCTTCGGCGCGAAAACGGGCATTGGTTTGTACGGCGAGGCGGCCGGCGTCTTGCGCCCTGTCAAACAATGGAGCCCGGTGGATACGGCGGCCATATCCTTCGGGCAGGGAATATCCGTGACGCCCCTGCAGCTTATCTGTGCCATGTCGGCCATTGCCAACGATGGCCTGCTGATGAAGCCTTCAGTTGTCCGGGCGATTACGGACAAAAACAACAACCCGGTCGAGATATACCAGCCGGAGGCCCTGCGTCAGGTGATCTCGCCTGCCACCGCAAGAAGGGTTACCTCCATGTTGACGCAGGTGGTCGAGGCAAAGGACGGCACAGGGAAAAACGCCCATATCGTAGATGTGTCAGTGGCGGGCAAAACCGGTACGGCGCAGAAGTTCGATTTCACGCGCGGCGCTTATTCGTCGGAAAACGTGCGGACATCTTTTATTGGATTTTTCCCCGCCGCCGATCCGCAGGTGGTGATTTTAGTGATCCTCGACGAGCCGCAGCACGACAAGTGGGGAGGTGTGGCCGCTGCGCCTGTTTTCAGGGACATCAGCGAACAGATACTCAACCGCTTCAAAACCGGTATCAGAGAAGTTCCGGCCGTGCAGCCGGCGGCGGTCCGTCTGCAGATGGCCGCGGCCGAAAGAATGCTCACCGGAGAAGATTCTTCCGATGAAGAGGATGACCCGTCTTTGATGCCGGATTTCCGCGGCATGACGATCAGAGAAACACTGAAACTGGCCAGGTCGAAATCGATCGAGCCGGAAATTTCGGGTAGCGGCTGGGCGGTCAGGCAGTCTCCGGCCCCCGGCAGTGTAATCGGCAAGAAGCGTATATGCAAAATTACATTTGAAATAAAAAACTGAGGCATGATGAAACTGCGGCAGCTCCTTGAAGGAATAGAAGTGTCAGGCGGGACGCAAAATCTCACGGAAGAGGTTTCCAGTGTCTGTTATGCCGCCCATCAGTGTGTGCCCGGATCTGTATTTGTCGCCATTCCCGGAACGGTACACGACGGCCATGATTTTATCGCCCAGGCGATCGAACGGGGCGCACGTTTTATCGTCCATCAAAAAAACATTGTCGTGCCGGAGGGTGTGGTCGCGTTCAGGGTGGCCGACAGCCGCCGCGCGCTGGGCGTGATCGCAAAAAATTATTACAAAGCCCCGTCTGCGGGGCTCACGCTTATCGGGGTGACCGGAACGAGTGGAAAAACCACCGTTTCGTACCTTCTGGAGTCGATTTTGAAAACCGCCGGATTTTGTCCGGGTGTTATCGGAACGGTCAATTACCGTTACAATGACGTAGTGCTGCCCGCGCCGAACACTACGCCGGAGTCTCTGGACATGCAGAAGATCATGCGTGAGATGGCCGATGCGGGCGTGACCCATGTGATTGCCGAGGTCTCGTCGCACGCGCTGGATTTAAAAAGAGTTGATGAGTGTGACTTCGATCTGGGCATTTTCACCAATCT